>JACIVP010000099.1 GCA_014361455.1 Candidatus Methanosuratincola sp. | reverse complement strand
AAGGGCGCCGAAGACGTTGACTTCCTTATCCTGGCCGAACTTCTGCTTGTAAAGCTCAACATACTTCTTGCCTATCTCGGTCACCGCAGCCTTCTCATGCCAGAAGGTGGTGTGCTGGACGCCCTCAACAGCCGAGCCGCCGATCGCAAGGAACTCCTCGGTAGCGATGCCATCGGCACCGAAGACAGGCTGAGTAATGCCGAGGTCTCTCGCCTGGCGTATGGCAAGAGCAGCCTCTGTATAATAATTAGGTATATAAATGACATCAGGGTTCTTGGACTTGATCTCGGTCAGTTGTGCACTGTAGTCTTGGTCGCCTGCCTTGCAATAGGTCACCGATACGACCTTGCCGCCGAGGGCCTCGAATTGCTCCTGGAAGAACTTGCCCAGCGCCACGCAGTAGTCGTTCGATATATCGGAGAGGATCGCAGCAGTCTTAGCTCCCAAATCGCGATAGCAATAGGTCGCGGCAATCCTGGCCTGGAAGGGGTCGATGAAACAAGCTCTAAAGACATATTTTTTGCCCTGCGTGGTCAGCGGATTTGTAGTGGTAGGTCCGATGATGGGAACCTTGTTCTTTTCGCAGACCTCACCGGCAGCGAGCATGTTGCCGCTTATCGTAGTGCCGATGATGGCTACAGCCTTATCGTGTTCGATGAGCCTGGCTGCAGCATTTGCGGCCTCTACCCGGTCCGACTTGTTATCCAGAAGCCTGAAGACAACAGGCCTGCCGAGGACTTCGGGCTTTACGATATCCTTGATGAGGTTGGCACCCTCCCACGCGGCCTGGCC
>JACIVP010000098.1 GCA_014361455.1 Candidatus Methanosuratincola sp. | reverse complement strand
GGGTGTTGTATGACTTCTCCGCAGAAACGGTTGCCAACGAGATTCGCGAAGGGAGGGAGCCGGTCTCGTTTCTCAAGGCTGGCCCTCGCCGCAAGATCTTTTTCGATCCTGCACCCAGTGCCAGGGATATCACCCCCATCGACTTCTGGGCATCGTTACTTCCATGAGTCGCTGCCAGGAAGACCATCGTCGGTCTCTGTATAGAGGCAAAAAAGTATCTCAGCCCTCTATGAGCCCTCCAGCATAGAGCTCGTATGACGAGGAACACCAGGCTGCCAAGGATGAGACCGATAAGGGGTGACAGGAGGAGCGGCAGTACGACTGCCATGATGATGCGCTGCAGCACCAAGCCCTCGACTCCCAAGCTCATCCACCCCGATCCCACAAGGCCTCCGATGAGAGCATGGGATCCACTGGACGGCAATCCGAGTATCCAGCCGGGAATCTTCCAGAGAATGGCAGCACCGACACCACTTATGATAATGAGATAGACCTCCCGGGGCCGCTCGTCGTCCAGCGTAAAACCCTTGACGATATACTCCCGCAGCCGCTGGGTAGCCCACTGCCGGAAGCGTGTGGCTACATGGCTTTTAATCCTGTATCCAACGGAAATGATGGCATCCAAATTGTAATACTTGCGGGCGCGCTGAACCTTCGTGGAAAATCACGAGCGGGTGTTGTATGACTTCTCCGCAGAAACGGTTGCCAACGAGATTCGCGAAGGGAGGGAGCCGGTCTCGTTTCTCAAGGCTGGCCCTCGCCGCAAGATCTTTTTCGATCCTGCACCCAGTGCCAGG
>JACIVP010000097.1 GCA_014361455.1 Candidatus Methanosuratincola sp. | reverse complement strand
TAGCAAGCGGCACAGCCACAGCTAAAGCCAACGCTAACCCGAGGAGGATCTCGGCTGCCGTGGTCATGGCATGAGTGAACAAGATTGACGCCTGTAAAAAGGAAACTGCGAAGACGCGCGATGGCGGAGGTAGTATGAAGGGCTGAACGTTGAAGAGACGGCATCCCACTTCCCAGACTATGAAAAACGCACAGAGCGGAACGAGTGCTGCTGATCTATTGTGCAACTGTCAACTCCCTCTTCAGCTCAGAGAGCACAACCTCTTTGTAGCGTCCTATCTCCGGATCAGAGGGTCTGCGCGGCTTCGGCGAGGTGATGTGGATGTGCTCGAGAGGCCTCATTGGAGAGGACGAAAGGATGACGACGTCGTCGGCCAGAAGGAGAGCCTCTTCGACGTCGTGGGTGATCATCAAGACGGTTTTCCCGAACTCGAGTTGCAGGTTCAAGAGCTCTTCCTGGAGTATGCTCCTCGTCAATGCGTCGAGGGCGGAGAGCGGCTCGTCGAGGAGGGCCAATTCCCTATCGAACGTGAGCGTCCTCACCAATGCGGTTCTCTGGCGCATTCCGCCCGAAACCTGATGCGGCAGATAGTTTTCGAAGCCGGATAGGCCGAAGCGCGCAAAGAGGTCCCTGACGGTTTTGCGGTCATCTTCTTTTTGCCTCTTGAGAATCTTCATGGGAAGGAGTGCATTTTCTTCGAGAGAAAGCCATGGAAGGAGCAGGTCCTTTTGCTGCATATAGGCGGCAACATGCTTGAGGTCGTTTACGGTTTGACCGCCCCAAGATATCTCTCCGGAATCCATGGACAGCAC
>JACIVP010000096.1 GCA_014361455.1 Candidatus Methanosuratincola sp. | reverse complement strand
GGACCTACCACTACAAATCCGCTGACCACGCAGGGCAAAAAATATGTCTTTAGAGCTTGTTTCATCGACCCCTTCCAGGCCAGGATTGCTGCGACCTATTGCTATCGCGATTTGGGAGCTAAGACTGCTGCGATCCTCTCCGATATATCGAACGACTACTGCGTGGCGCTGGGCAAGTTCTTCCAGGAGCAATTCGAGGCCCTCGGCGGCAAGGTCGTATCAGTGACCTATTGCAAGGCAGGCGACCAAGACTACAGTGCACAACTGACCGAGATCAAGTCCAAGAACCCTGATGTCATTTATATACCTAATTATTATACAGAGGCTGCTCTTGCCATACGCCAGGCGAGAGACCTCGGCATTACTCAGCCTGTCTTCGGTGCCGATGGCATTGCTACCGAGGAGTTCCTTGCGATCGGCGGCTCGGCTGTTGAGGGCGTCCAGCACACCACCTTCTGGCATGAGAAGGCTGCGGTGACCGAGATAGGCAAGAAGTATGTTGAGCTTTACAAGCAGAAGTTCGGCCAGGATAAGGAAGTCAACGTCTTCGGCGCCCTTGCTGCCGATTGCTACCTCATAGTGATGGACGCCATTAGAAGGGCCGGCAGCGCCGATCCTACCGCCGTAGCTCAGGCTATAGAGGATACGGAAAACCTCGAGGTCGTAACCGGGCCGGTAACGATTGAAAATGGCGACGCCATAAAACCCGTGGTCTTCCGAGTGGTCAAAAACGGCAGGTGGGAGTACAGCTCCATCGTATACCCGTAAACTCATCTTTTTTCAAGGGAGCTTTGGCTTGGAGATGGGGCAAGGAG
>JACIVP010000095.1 GCA_014361455.1 Candidatus Methanosuratincola sp. | reverse complement strand
GCATGAGAGACAGCCTCCAGGTGAATGAAGTACCTGTTGGCCGGGGCCTTGCCCATCACCTCCTTGACAGCGAGCTCTTCTCCTGTAAAGACCTTCATGGCCACACCGTCATCCGCCTGGGCAAGCTCTACGCCTTTGACCCAGGGCTTTCAAGCCACCCGCAGCACGACCTCGCCAAAGCGTTTCTGAGGGGCCGTTGTGGCCCTGCTGCCAGGAGGGGTCAATGGGGCAAGGAAAGGGCTGGCAAATACTTGGGCGATACCGTCCAAGTGATACCGCACATAACGGATGAGATCCAAGGTCGCCCGACACAATCCAACCCAACTAAAAAGCAATACGTCTATCTCTGCTCGGCGAGCGCGCCGAAAGCCGTCTGTGGCAGGCGCTGATCTCTCTCTCCGATCCCTGGAGCGTGCTTTTGAGGCTGATCTCCACTCCCGACGGTGCTCTGTCTGAGGGGGAGAGAGAGGCGACGGTATAGTGCCCTCTTCGGCTGTCAAAAGCTCCTCAAACAACTTTTCGCCAGGCCTTAAGCCGGTGTAGACAATATCTATATCTTCATAGGGTGTGAAGCCCGACAGTTTAATGAGATCTTCTGCTAAATCCCTGATTCTTATAGGTTCACCCATATCCAAGACATAAACCTTGCCATTGTAAGGCAACGCTGCTGCCTGCAAAACAAGCTGCATGAGAGACAGCCTCCAGGTGAATGAAGTACCTGTTGGCCGGGGCCTTGCCCATCACCTCCTTGACAGCGAGCTCTTCTCCTGTAAAGACCTTCATGGCCACACCGTCATCCGCCTGGGCAAGCTCTACGCCTTTGACC
>JACIVP010000094.1 GCA_014361455.1 Candidatus Methanosuratincola sp. | reverse complement strand
TGGTCGATCCATCGAAACATATCTTGGGCTCCAAGAGCTGGAGCGTAGCCACCCTCTCGCTCGCTGTAACTCATGCCGATCGTTCCTCCGGCTACGACCAAGGCTATTTTGGGTTGATCGGGCACGGTTTCACCCCCTTATTGGTCTATAATATCCATCGCTATGAAATTGCTTTGACAAGGATAGCACAAGGGGTGCGAAAATGCGCGTCGTAATAATAGGTGCCGGAGAAGTGGGATTTAGCCTCGCTCAAAAATTAATAGAAGAGAGTCACGACGTCATAATCGTAGAACAGGACGAGGGAAAAGCAGCTAAAGCCGATGGCGAGCTCGATGCCATGGTTATCCGAGGGAACGGCGCCCGCCCTCAAGTTTTAGCAAAGGCGGGTGTGCAGCAGGGTGGGAATGTAGATCTTTTGGTCGGCTGTACCGATCGTGATGAGGTTAACATATTGGCCTGCTGGATCGCCAAGAGGGCGGGCGTTAAGCGAGTCATATCCAGAGTGCGGAGTCTGGAGTTCACCGATACGCAGGCATGGGCTCACGAGTTTGGAATCGATCTCATGGCTTCTCCTGAACGGTCAGTGGCAAGAGAGATCGAAGAATTACTCTTCGTGCAGGCTGCTTCTTACGCTGGAGAGCTCATCAGGGGACAGGTCGGCATATATGCCTTTCGAGTAGCCCCCGATTCGCCAGTAGTCAACGCGACCTTGAGCGATGTCAGAAAGCGATATTCCAAACTTCGATCCATCATCGTCTTCATCGAGAGGGGCGACGAGGGTTTTGTCCCATCCGGCGACTCGAGGTTTTGCGAGGGCGATCTCTGTTAT
>JACIVP010000093.1 GCA_014361455.1 Candidatus Methanosuratincola sp. | reverse complement strand
TCGTCTAAGATCTTTCTGAACATCTCAAGGGAGGTGGCCACGGTCTTTATCTTGTCCTCCCTCATGCCTACGATCTCCACTTCCTCGCCTGCGTTTATCTTTCCTCTTTCGACCCTGCCGGTGACGACGGTACCGCGTCCCGTTATGGAGAAGACGTCTTCAATGGGCATGAGGAAGGGCTGGTCCACGGGACGCTCCGGAAGGGGTATGTAGCTGTCGCAGGCATCCATGAGCTCCCATATCCTGCCGCACCACTGACACTCCCTCTTTCCACAGCCGCACTCCAGGGCCTTCAGGGCGGAACCTCTTATCACGGGGACTTCGTCTCCCGGGAAGTCGTAGCTTGAAAGGAGGTCTCTCACTTCCATCTCGACAAGGTCCAAGAGTTCCTCGTCGTCTACCATGTCCACCTTGTTCATGAAGACCACTACAGAGGGGACGTTGACCTGCCTTGCCAAAAGGACGTGTTCCCTCGTCTGCGGCATGGGTCCGTCGGCAGCGGATACGACCAATATGGCTCCGTCCATCTGGGCTGCTCCGGTGATCATGTTCTTTATGTAGTCGGCGTGTCCGGGGCAGTCTATGTGGGCGTAGTGTCTGTGTTCGGTCTGGTACTCCACGTGGGATATGCTTATCGTTATGCCGCGTTCCCTCTCCTCAGGGGCCTTGTCTATCTCGTCGAAGGGGGTGAAGTCAGCTAATCCCTCGGTGGAAAGGGTCCTGGTTATAGCGGCGGTCAAGGTTGTCTTGCCGTGGTCGATGTGCCCTATGGTTCCTATGTTTAAATGTGGTTTCATCCTCTCAAACTTTGCCTTTGCCATGCTTGTCAGCC
>JACIVP010000092.1 GCA_014361455.1 Candidatus Methanosuratincola sp. | reverse complement strand
GGCTGACAAGCATGGCAAAGGCAAAGTTTGAGAGGATGAAACCACATTTAAACATAGGAACCATAGGGCACATCGACCACGGCAAGACAACCTTGACCGCCGCTATAACCAGGACCCTTTCCACCGAGGGATTAGCTGACTTCACCCCCTTCGACGAGATAGACAAGGCCCCTGAGGAGAGGGAACGCGGCATAACGATAAGCATATCCCACGTGGAGTACCAGACCGAACACAGACACTACGCCCACATAGACTGCCCCGGACACGCCGACTACATAAAGAACATGATCACCGGAGCAGCCCAGATGGACGGAGCCATATTGGTTGTATCCGCTGCCGACGGACCCATGCCGCAGACGAGGGAGCACGTCCTTTTGGCAAGGCAGGTCAACGTCCCCTCCATGGTGGTCTTCATGAACAAGGTGGACATGGTGGACGACGAGGAACTCTTGGACCTTGTCGAGATGGAAGTGAGAGACCTCCTTTCAAGTTACGACTTCCCGGGAGACGAAATCCCCGTGATAAGAGGCTCCGCCCTGAAGGCCCTGGAGTGCGGCTGCGGCAAGAGGGAGTGTCAGTGGTGCGGCAGGATATGGGAGCTCATGGACGCCTGCGACAGCTACATACCCCTTCCGGAGCGTCCCGTGGACCAGCCCTTCCTCATGCCCATTGAGGACGTCTTCTCCATAACGGGACGCGGTACCGTCGTCACCGGCAGGGTCGAAAGAGGAAAGATAAACGCAGGCGAGGAAGTGGAGATCGTAGGCATGAGGGAGGACAAGATAAAGACCGTGGCCACCTCCCTTGAGATGTTCAGAAAGATCTTAGACGA
>JACIVP010000091.1 GCA_014361455.1 Candidatus Methanosuratincola sp. | reverse complement strand
TTTATCGTGGCGACCTCGCTTTCGGATTGAAGGTAAACCCCGCCGACCTCGGGGAGCCTGCGCGACATATATTCGGGGATCTCATTCTGTGGCGTTATGGGGTAGCCGAAGAAATATCTGCATCCGGCTTGAATGGCCGCCTCTGCAAGGGCTTCGTTGCCCTTCATCAGTACACGCTCGCCCATCTTCGTTTCACCTCCACAAGTTATTCATCGATGCGGTAGACAGTGATAGCCACATCCGGACAGGTAGTGGCGCACATTTTGCAGGCTATGCATCCCTCTTTTGCCTGCGTAGCAGGTCTATATCCCTTGCTGTTGACTTTGTCGGATATGGAAAGCACCTTGGTAGGACAGGATGCAACGCACAGACCACAGCTCTTGCACAGCTCTTCATCGATCACTACGCGCCCTTTCGGCATTCAGCTTCACCTCTTTTCCCAAGGCATTAAAACCATCCGCTCGATGGGCCATAACAGCGCCCCTGTATCATCGAATACGGTTGCCACTTCATTATAAAGCGCAGAAGAGATTCCGACGAAAAGGATGGGGATCCCCAAAGCTTGTGAAAAGGCATTCACCTTCTCGTATCCGGCCACTACCACATCGGGCGTGGTGCCCTCCATCAGGTGAGGGTTAGCGACGAGGGCGGTGACCTTCGTCTTAGAGGCGCGCTCGAGCCCCTGCAGCAGCCTCTGCACTCCATCCAGACTTGCCGTGCTGGGCTGATAGGGGTTCACCACGTATAGCAACGTGTAACCTACCTGATCCATGAGGGGCGCGATCTGCGCGAGGGCCATGGCCCCTCTTTCGCCCCCTCCGACGTCGATGCAGAC
>JACIVP010000090.1 GCA_014361455.1 Candidatus Methanosuratincola sp. | reverse complement strand
GCTGGAGGCAAAGTATTATCGTCAGGCAGAGAGGATCAGATCAAGGATCTCGCTGAGAGACTTGGGGCCGAGATCGTAGATTTAAAGGGAAAGACGCTCCTTCCGGGTTTCATAGACTCTCACGCTCATCTCGATGAAATCGGACTCTCCCTCCGCTCCGTCGACTTGAGAGGCACGAAGAGTCTCGAGGAGCTCAAGGCAAAACTCGATGCCTTCGCACGAAATAACGACTCGCCGTGGATATTGGGATACGGATGGGACCAGGAGCTATTCGCAGAACACAGGTGGCCCATGAGATACGATCTGGATGCCGTAGAGAAGAAGCGACCTGTCATGCTGTCCAGAGTATGCCTCCATGCGGCAGTCATCAACACGCCGGCCCTAAAAGAGTTAGGATTGGACCCCTCCTCGCCGAATGTCTTGAAGGGCAAAGACGGGGCTCCTTCCGGAGTGATCGTAGAGGAAGCCCTAAATATCGCCAAGGATAGGTTCAGGAGGTCTCTCACCATCGAAGACTGGAAAGAATATTTGCGAGCTGGCGCATTTCATGCCGCCTCGCGCGGTGTAAGCACCCTCGGCTTCGTAAGCTGCGGCGCAAGGGAACTGGCGGCATTGATCGAGTTGGGCGAAGAGCTCCCTCTGAGGGTCAGGGCCTACCTCAACCCCGAAAGAGACGTCTTGAAGGCTTTAAAGGGCCTGGGCATAAGGCAAGGCTTCGGGAGTGACCTGCTCAAGATTCAAGGCATAAAGATATTGGCAGACGGTTCCCTCGGGGCCCGCACGGCACGGCTTTCCGATCCCTACGAGGACGACCCCGAGGCCTTCGGCCAGTATAACGTCAG
>JACIVP010000009.1 GCA_014361455.1 Candidatus Methanosuratincola sp. | reverse complement strand
CTTTGCAGAGCAGGAGGGGAGCGTTATTTCCTCTTCCTTTACAATCTCTCTGGGCATCTACTGCCCCTCTATCGGCTTTATATGCTCTGGCCTTGCTATGATCGTCTTCTCGAAGCCGCCCATGTGGACCCTTACAACATAGGCCCTGCCCCGCTTCTCTACCACAGTGCCGGTTTTGCCATGGAATCTCCTGTGCGGCATCCCCTTGACCATCGACGGGTCTATCTTGATCACGACCCTTTCACCCTCAGCGTACTCCCTGAGTATCCTGTTGATGGGGGAGAGCCCCCTCTCTCTCGGGCCCTTCTTGAGAAGGGTTCTAGTCCTGTTCCTGTAACCAACCGAATGCCTCATCTCTAAACACCCTCGTTTACTGCAATCACGTCGAGCTCAGTGCACCTTGCACCGCAGCCAAGTCTTTCCGAGACGCTTGGGGTAGTCCTCCCGCCGTCCCCGGAGATGAGCTCCTTCACATAGAGCCCACCTTGGCAACGCACCACGAGCTCAAGGTGTCTAGGGTCGATCATCTTGACCGACATCTCATAGACCTTCTTGAGCCTTAGCCTGTCAGCCCGGCGATGCAGCACTCTATTCGGAGTTAATTGATTTATAACACATCCATTAAAGCTTTTCCCCAATGCGCCTCCCTCCTCCTCGCTTATATCGTGGTCTAGCTCGACGAGAGCCCTATAGACCTTCTCGGCTACCTTGGCCCCCTCTTTGAGCCTCCTCACCGTTTTTCTGTCGGAGACCTTGAGTCCCGTCACCTCCACCATCCCGTTGCCCCCTTCGTTTATCTCGTCCTCGAGTGCCTTGAGGTCAAATTCTCTGACCTTTGCCTTCCTGATCTCAACAACGAAAGGCCTTCCATTCCCGACCATTGTTGCGTCCACATCCTCCCTTCCTGCCCCGTGGAACTTCGTCTCCTTTCCGCCAGCTGCCCTAAGAACCGGCCCGCAGACTATCTCCTCCACGGATATCGGGTAGATCTTGCCGGTGCCATGGCAGACCTCGCACCCCTTCCCCCTGCAGTGGGTGCAGTCCCACTTTGACTGGGGTATCCCCCTCGCGAGTTTCTTATACCTGCCAAAGATAAAGAGCGGCATTGGGCTGACCTCGACCTTTGGCCCTGGTATCTCCACTGTGACCACCACATCGGGCTTCGAGAACTCTACTGCCTTCCCCGTGGCTTTAGAGACCAGCTTCCCGATCTCTCTGCTGGCTTCCATCTTCATCGACTCTCCGAACTCAATTCCAAACTCCGATTTTACAGCGTCCTCCCGCTCAGCCAGCTCCCCAGAAACCTTCACACCAACGAGGAAATTCTTATAATCGTATCCCTTGAGGGCATCTGCGACCTCCACGGCGTAATCGCCAATCCTTTCCATTATCCCGCCACATATGTAACACTCCCGCTTCGTGACTTGCCCGACGAGGTTCACCGCTGGCGCATGACCGCCGTTCACAGCCAGGACCCTAAGGGTCTCTTCAGCTGCGACCTCGCCTCTCTTGAGCTCCATATGCGCTCCCATCGCCATCACCAGCTTCAGCGCGAACCCCCTCTCTATATTGGTGACCCCCCTACCCAGCCCGCCAAACTGTCTCCCAAGGCAGCTGTCGCAGAGTGGGTACTTCTGGAGCATCGATCTGGCTTTCTCGATAAGCATTTTGAACACCGGAGAACTCGTGAGTACCTTCCATCTGACAAAGGGATATAAGCCTTCATCCTCGCTTAGGGCTTCTATCGAGCGCGTTGTTGAGGATCACTGCAGCCTGATCCACTGGCACCTCTCTTGCCCCTATGCGTAGGGGCTCGAAGCCCGATCTCCCTAGCAATTCTGCGAGACCGCCGCTCGCCCCCCCACAAGTGAAGACCACCGAGATCTCAGGTCCTATCCCGTGGGTGCACCCGGGCCCCTCAAAGTAGTACTTCTTTCCTGGGAGCTTCAGGGCTAGATCCGAGAGCCTGGATCTCTTGACTGTCACCCCTTGGAGTATCCTCGCCCTGCCCCCCTCTTCCCCTTCCCCCTTCCTCAGCCCTGCCCTCAGTATGCCGGAGAGAGATTGTTCGTCGGGCCTCACATTCCTCATGCCCCATCCCTCAAAGCTGATGAGCATCTCGTCGTCAAAGAGCACCCCTGCCCAGACGTCCTTCCTCGTACCATGGGATAGCAAAATGGTGCCAACGATGAACCTTGTCACAAGTCCGGACCGGTTCGAGAGATCGGTCCTTCTAGCAAGAAGCAGGAAATTCCGCAATCCGATGCCCCTAGTACTTCGGGATCTGCCCTCCCTTCATTCCTGGGAGCCTCTTCTGTTTTGTGATCATCTGTTTGACGAACTTTTTGCTCATCTTGTACTGGTCAAGCAGTTCCCTTACATCCTTCGGCGTTGTGCCAGAGCCCTTGGCTATCCTCCTTATTCTGGATCCGTCGATTATGTGGGGCTCCTCAAGCTCCTCCTGGGTCATGGACTGCATGATGACCATCCACTTCTTCATTCTGTCCTCGGAGAGGTCCATTGCCTCCTTCGGGAGGTTCAGTCCAAGGCCTGGTATAGACTGTAGTATCTTGCTGAATGGGCCCATCCTCCTCAGCGCCTGCATCTGGTTGTAAAGATCCTTGAGCGTGAACCTGCCGGAGGCTATCACGCTCAGATCCTTGGACATCGTAGCGGTCTTCTGGACCTCGTTGACCTTCTCGACCAGCGCCTCGATGTCACCCATCCCCAAGAGCCTTCCAACGAACCTCGGCGGGCTGAAGGGCTCGATCTCATCCATCCCCTCGCCAGTGCCGATGAACCTTATCGGGGCGCCAGTGGCCGCGACAGCCGATAGCGCCCCCCCTCCCCTAGCAGAACCGTCCAGCTTAGTGAGGAAGATCGTCCCTATCTTGGTTGCCTGGTTGAATGCCTCTGCTTGCTGCATTGCCTGCTGCCCTATGGTTCCGTCGAGGACAAGTGTTATCTCGTCCGGAGAGATCCCCTCTGCGATCTCCTTCATCTCTTTTATGAGATCGCCTTCGTTCTTGTGCCTCCCGGCTGTATCAACAATTATGAGTTCTATCCCCTTCTCCTTCATATTCTGAACGCCGTTCTTGGCGATCTCAACCGCACTAGGGTTCCCCTTCTCGCCATAGAACTCTGCGCCAGACCTCTCTGCCAGTTGCTTGAGCTGGTCGTAAGCTCCAGCCCTGAAGTTGTCGGCACAGACCACCCCCACAGACAGCCCCTGCCTCCTGTGATACCATGTAAGCTTCGAGGCAGTGGTGGTCTTGCCTGATCCCTGAATCCCTACAAGGAGGACCACCGTAGAATTCCCCTTCTGGTACTTCGGAAGCTGTGGCTTCTCACCCCCAAGGAGCCCTGTTAGCTCGTCATAGACGACTTTGACCGCAAGTTCCCTTCTCGTGATCCCTGGCGGAAGCTCCTCCTCAACTATCCTCTTCTCGATCCTCTTTGAGAGCTCAGAGACGAGCTTGACATTCACGTCAGACTGTATCAGGGCCCGCTGGATATCCCTGACCAGTTCCTTAATGGCCTTCTCATCGACAATGGGTACCCTTAGAATCTTCTTAATCGCGTTGCCGAGGGAGCTACTAAGGTTTTCCAATACCATCTGGCACACCCTGCACTACAGAGGAAGAATGGGTTCGGTCCCATAAAATGCTTTGTGGATTCAAAAAAATAGGACACGGGGTTTACTTAACCCTCATGATATGCTTCTCATTCAGTATGTCCCAGTACTCAACCTCTGCCCCTGGTGCGAGCTTTACCATGATTCCCTCGTCCTTCGGCTTCTTGACTTCGAAAGTTTCATAGCTCTCCAGATCCATAAGCTGGACCGAGTCCGGCATGATCGAGATCACTTGAGCAGCCCTCTTCTCAACGATGGGGACGTCCACCCTCTGATCTGCTGGGGCGACGATATTCCTCTTGATGCCGTCGAAGATCCCCACTGCCACAACCCTGCCCTTCGCGGAGCCATGCTTTCCGGGCTTCGACTTTTCCATTGAGACGACTCTGCATGGGATGCCGTCTATGACCACGAAGCTGCCCTCCTTCAGGGAGCCAATTTCAACAGGTTTCGTTGACATTGCTCTACCATCCACTTATTTTGAGTAAATGGGATAAGTAAATAAATCTTATGATGATCCAAACCATTAAAAGCAGCCTCCCGTATTGGGCTGGATTGGTTTCGCTTTCTGCAATACATGGGAAAATCAAAATTGCCGTTAACATCCCAAAATACTACGGGCAATACTTAGACTGGCAAGTGAAAAGGGCCGCCTCTACTATGATTTCAACATAAAAGTTGCGGTTGCTCTATAGCTGAAAGAGGAACCCATTCCTAAACTTGAGCCTACAACTTTAGGTGTTCACAGTGGCATAATCAACCACGCTGTATTGAGCAATAACGCATTCTTCACATCTAACCACATACGCAACATGGAGGGGTGGCATTAACTCAGTTTTTATCGAATACAACGCTGAAGCACTTGGCAAAACTATGATCTATATGAACCCGGTCTGTGCATCAAAAACGTGTAATTGATGCGGACACAGAGAAACACAGGAAGGCTTAATTAATCTTCAAATGTAAGCGTTTCGGCTTCGAGTTGAGCGCAGACCTACTCTGCAAAAACATCGCTCACCTTGCTTGGCAAGCCTGTGTTGATCAGGTTACTCGTCAACCAGCCAGCCATACGCGCAGCTTCAGGGCATAGCAACCAAACCTGAACTGCAATCCCACCAATTTGTTAATGGACAGTTGACAACGTTCAATGCATCATCGATTGACATCCTTCCGGCAGAGACGTCGTCAAAATGGAAGGATCCTTTGTAATGCGCGGGTTTACGTTGCGTAGACTCTTACAAAGACTGTCTTAGCTTGGCTAGTATCCATCGGCATCGTCGCGCCTTTCCAGCCTTAACGGTTCTTTTTTCACTTCTTTATTACTCTTTCACTTTCTTTCCCAATATCTATCTACCATGGTGGGGCAGTTGGTTTGTGGAGTTTTCTGGGATTGGATAAGTATAATTAACCTGTGCCAAACTCAAGATCATTAGGTGGATCTATGCCGACATTATTCTCAGTAGACTCACCAAGGTGCGATCAAAGAACTCAGATCATCGCAGAGAAGGAAGACTCAGTGATTAAAATAAGGATCAACACGACCTGCCCAAGGGTGAAGGCATACGGAGAGGCACTCGGAGAGGTCAGAGTAAGGGACTTGGCTCAGCCAATACTCAAGAACTCGATATATATTGTGGCATCCTCGAACCTCGGTCCGGAGTGTGTTGTGCCATGTGCTGTAGTTTCCGCAGCTTGGACAGAGGCAGGTATGGTTGCTAAGAGCATTCTAAACAGGTTCCCCAGCACATGCTTCACCTACGAAGGGACATCAGACAACAAATTATAATAACGCGATTTTTGAATCCAAGCGCAATTAAGATCCTTGGGTATGCACAAAGTTAAAAAAATAGTACCATATAACTGGTAAATGGGTATGAAAATGGCAGACTTGATATCCTTCATAATCAACCTTGTGGTCAGCGTAATCATTCTGTCGCCAGTGCTCTGGCTTGTTGGTCGATGGCTAGTCGGTAAAGATAAGGCCAAGTTCACTGATGCCATCTGGATCGTCGTGATCGGAACACTCGTGGGTACAATATTCGGCTATTTCGCACTCACCTGGATAGGCACCATAATAATGCTGATAATCTGGCTGGCTCTGATTAAGCACTTCTTTGACTGCGGCTGGCTCAAGGCATTGCTGATTGCAATAGTGACTGTCGTGGCCTTCCTCATAATCGGTTTTGTGTTGGGTGCGCTCGGTTTCGTCGTCTTATCAATTACCTAACACCATCTTTTTTCCTTGGCTTCAGTACGGCATACGCCTAATCTTGCCTGGGATGACGGGGAAACTTGTCCGATACTTCGCTCGCTAGCTTGAAGTGCGCGTCCAGATCCTCCAATAAATGAACGGATCCATGTTTGCAACCTTGAAACTATTGGGTCTGTCGGAGTCCAGTGGCAACCAAAATTTCAAAGCATGCTGCCAGGTCATGCCCAGCCCAGAGGCAGTTCGGCACCGCTTACAGAAGCCACGGCTGGCGAGGCCATGAGGAAGAGTAGTGTGTCCAAGTGGATCCACTGCATTGTCCATATGAACCGACTCGCGATCCAGGACTGCGCATCCGGCCACCTTAGGATTCTGGGAAGAACTGCTTTGCAGGGGCAGGCGGATATTCTGATATTGGTTAGACTAAACGTCATGCATGCTAATTGATGCTTTTCCTTACTTTTGGGAGGCTACTCCTATCGTAATCGATAGATCAATGCATTTTCACTTCGCCCCCTCAGGGAATGGGTCAGCGCCGACATTGGTACACGAAAAATGAAAAAAATAAAAAGAAAAAGAGGCTTCTATCTGCGGTGATTCCGGCAGGCAGTAACTGCACCCATCGTAGCCCGCTGCGAGCGCCTCCTCAATGTCGCAGAATCATACTCTTCCTGAGGGCGATCCTGTGTGCCCTCGCACCCTCCCGGATTCCGAATCCATTTTAAATATCTGGAACTAGGTACGCATTCTGGAGGCATAATCCACCTCAGAATAAGAACCAGTATCAGAAAAATATTAACAAAACCCATGAAAAGAAAAAGATGTAGGGTGCCTCTACCAGGCACTCGAAGGATCCTGTTTCAGCTTCGCTACAAGATCTTTTGTCACTCCGACTGCGGCAGATGCATCGTGAGGCCTCGCGTCCGCGCCTATCGAAAGCGCCCACTCCTCGGTGACCGGACCTCCTCCGACGATTATCTTTACCTTGTTCCTGACGCCTGCTTGGGCGAATATGTCGATCACTTTCTTCATTGATGGCATCGTTGTGCTCATCAGTGCAGACATCCCGACAACCTCCGCCTTGTTCTCCTTTGCTGTCTCGAGGAACTTCGCGAGCGGGACGTCCTTGCCTAGGTCTATGACGTTGAAGCCTGCAGCGCTGAGCATGATCTTGACCAAGTTCTTGCCGATGTCGTGGACGTCGCCCTCGACTACCCCGAGAACGACCTTGGCCGGCACGGTGGTCTTGTCTGCCTTCATATGAGGGGTCAGCACATCCACGGCTGCGTTGAGAGCGTTAGCTGAGCAGAGCACCTCGGGAACGAAGTACTCCTTCTTCTCGTACTTCTGGTTCACGACGCTCATCGCATCGCCACCATGCTTGGTCACTAGCTCGTATGCATCCAGGTTCGATGCAATCGCCTCGTTTGCCCATTTTACTGCAGCTGCCTCGTCGCCGTCGACTATAGCCTTTACAAACCCATTAATGATCTCATCTTTAGTTGCCATTTCTTTCACCTCACACATAAACCATACATCTTGCCACTTCGACCATTGCCTTGAAGTTCTCTGTCGGCGTCCTCGGAGGTACGCCACAGGACGGCATCAATACGTCGACGCCTTTCTTGATTGCATCAATCGCGGCCTCCTTAACCTTCTGCGGCGTCCCGAAGAGCAGCGCGGTAATTGTAGGCACGCCTCCAACTATCGCTATTTTGTTTCCTACGATTGCCTTTGCAAACGCTGGGTCGACCTGGGCATCGATCGAGAATGCATCAAATCCGGTATCCGCTACATAGGGCAAGTACGCAGCGGTGTTGCCGCAGATATGCAGCACTACAGGTGCCCCGATCTTCTTTGCCATGTTCTGGTAGACCGGAACCATCACATCCCTGAAGAACTGGGGCGAGAGGATATCAGAAGTCGCAGAAGGGTCAGCGATGCAGACCACGTCGGCGCCGCTTTGGAGCGCCTTCTTGCAGTCATCGATGTTCATCTCGGAGATGAGCATCAACGCTTCCTTGACCTCCTCCAGCGGTCTCTTCTTCGTCCAGATGCAGAACTTCTCGATCCCGAAGATATGCCCGGCAACCGTGAAAGGCCCCGTCACTTGGTTGATTACAGGTAGGTAGTCTCCATACTCCCTCCTGAGCATCTCCTCAACCTTGTACTTCAGCGGGAATCTCCCGGTCTCGGTGATATTCTCCGGCACCTTAAGCTCTTTCAGATCGTTGAAGGCAGTTGTTTCCACGCTGGGCTGCCTGTCGATCCTTCCCCAGTTGATCTTGCATCCGAAGGCTTCTGCCTCGACGCAGAGATCAAATGGCAGTTTAAAACCCTCTAACCCTATTACCTCCCAAGCAGCAGCTGCGAGCTTGAAGGCAAGCTGCGGATCCCTGTTTGCCTCAGGGAATGGAGCGTTTACCGCATTCATCTGATCGACCGTCGCAGTGGTCAGCGTGTCCATGCAGCTTATCCTGTCCGCTCTCCTCTTGTTACCTGTGACGCAAAGAAGGGCGCGTTTCCGTGGCGTCATTTCAGCCATATAAACCACCTCTAGCCTTTATCTTGATGCCTTTATATAAAGAATTTCTTGGATGGTCACTCCATCCTTTATTCTAGCGCAATCCCATTTCCTGTCTCAGCCAACTGCGCAGAAGTTATAAAAAAGGCATTGCTGCACATTACTAGTAGAGGGGCGCTTTTGATCTCGAGAGTAGCGATTGTTGCCAAGCCGAATTCAGAGGAGGCATCTAGAGTAGCCCTAGATGTTGGGCGCTTCCTCTCGTCAAGGGGGATCGAGGCGGTCTACTCGCCCGAGATGGCTGTGCCGCATAGCTGCAAATCAGCATCCCTTGAGGATGCTTCCGCCGATCTAGTCGTGGTTGTGGGCGGGGATGGCACTATAATGCGCACTTCCCAGAGGATTGGATCCACGCCGATACTAGGGATAAAGGTCGGTGCGCTGGGCTTCCTCTGCGAGACAATCCCAGAGGAGGCAATCAACACGCTGAACCGGGTCCTAGAAGGGAAGACATATCTCGAGTTCAAGACCCGTCTCTCCGTCGTTTACAAGGGCGCTCACCTCCCCGATGTCCTGAATGAAGCGCTGGTTACCTCTGGGAGACCCTCGAAGATAGTGCGGTTTTCAGTTTCCGCAAACGGTCGGCATGTCCACCGCGGGATGGGCGACGGGATCATCGTATCAACGACGACCGGCGCGACAGCATACGCGCTCTCAGCTGGCGGCCCTCTGGTCGATCCAGATGTGGACATTATAGAGCTGGTTTTTGTCTGCCCACTCCATTACGGCATACGCCCAATAATCTTCCCCTCCTCAACGAAGATCGGGATCGAAGTTTTGCCTGGGTCATCGGGAGGCCTGCTTGTGCTCGATGGTCAAACTTCCGTCAACCTGGAGGAGTGCGAACCAGTGGTCGTGGAGAGATCCAAGACTCCTGCGGTCTTCCTGAGGACTACTCCCACCGACTTCTACGGGAAGGTAAGGAAATCGCTGAATATGGGGTTCGATGCATAGTGGGATCCAAAACCTACGTCCTCGATACGTCCGCGATAATCTACGGATTCAACCCGCGCCTGGTCGAGGGGATCCACTACATTACACCTGGCGTCGAGGCTGAGCTCTATGCCGGCAGGACAAAGTCCGTGACGGAGATCTCAATCGCTAGCGGGCGCCTGAAGGTAAGGGTTCCGAGGCCAGAGTTCGTGGCCGTCGTGAAGACGCGCGCCTCCTCGACAGGGGACCTGAGAGTGCTTTCCAGCACGGACCTCGAGGTCGTCGCGCTCGCCCTTGAGCTTGATAGCGAAGGGGCAAGCGTCTTGGTCGTAAGCGACGATTACAGCTTGCAGAACCTCTGCACCCTCCTCTCCATAGATTTCAGGCCGATGGTCACAAAGGGCATATCCGAGGAGTTCTGGTGGTTCCTTTTCTGCCCTGCCTGCGGAGCGACCTACGACCAGTCCAAGAAGCTTACTGCCTGCCAGGTCTGCGGGCACGCTCTGAAGAGGAAGGTCTACAGCAAGAGGAAGATTACCGAGATCTTCTGAGCCTTGCGATGAAAAAGCCCGGCGCTTCGCATAGGCCCGGATCGAACCTAACACACTCCTTGAGGCCCATGCCGGATCCAGCTCCTTCCACTCGTAACGGAGGTTCTTCCAGTTCGAGCCCGAGCTCTTCGCAGGCGAACCTGACGACATCCTCGTTCTCCTCTAGGGTAATGGTGCACGTCGAGTACACCACTACCCCTCCTGGCTTGGCAATCCTCGCGGCTGATCTGAGGAACTGCTTCTGGAATGCTGCCGATGAGAGGACCTCTGCTACCCCAGTCTCCTCATAGAGTTTCGGTCTGACCCCGAGAGCAGTGCACGGCGGATCGACGAGCACCCTGTCAGCCTTAAGGGATGGACGATCCTTATCCAGATACCTGGAGTCCGCCCTCTCTAGCGTGACTGACCTGATGCCGAGGCGGTCCAGCTCAGCCCTCATCCTCCCGATCCTCCTGGGGGAATGCTCGAATGCCAAGATCCTCCCCGTGTCCCCCTGAAGCTGCGCTATGTGTGCAGTCTTCCCGCCCGGGGCAGCGCACATGTCGACTATTGTCTCCCCGGGCTGGGGATCCAAGATCCGCGAAGTCAATATCGCAGGCAAGCTCTGCTCCTGGATCTTGCCATCGATGAAGACGGGCGTTTCGCGTATGGGCGGGAGCCTGTATATGCTCTGGAGGGTCTGGACGGCAATGCCCTCGTTCCCCCTGATCCCGGAGTGGATCTTCGAGACGCCGAATCCCACTGGGTGTCCGCGCGGATCTTCGATCCTCACCCTGTCGCCCACCTTGGCCCTCTGCATCCTCATCACTCCAGGGAGGTAGAGGTTGCTGCCAAGCATGACGCTCTCTGCGGCGTGTTTCTTGGCGGTGATTGAATTCCCCAATCCGTCAACCTCGAAAGGGCCCTCGACTGAGATCAGGGCAGCCTCCTCAATGGCTTCGTGTGCCTTGCACTTCGCGCCGATCCCGTTGAAATACTCAACAACCTCGTCCACCTCCCCTCTGATTGTATTGACCCTGACCGCATACCTTCTCGGTGGCGTCCCGAGCCCCTCTAGGAGCGCTTGGACCCTCGAACCATACAATTCCGAAAGCAAAATAAGGAGATCATCCTGATAATGCGCGCCGCAGATCCCACACCACAATGCCCTTCCCGCGATACCTGAATGAGAACAGTTATTTTAGTGTGACCTGGATAGATCCGTGTGCATCCTATGCCGCTCGGGATTCTATCGCGGAAGGAAGACGGGTTCAGCACCGAACGCCTGATTTCAATTGCAAAGTCGCGCCTGGAGAGGGGATCCTACGGCGCGCTGATCACCTTTGTCGGCACGGTGAGGGGTACCTCACGCGACGGCTCGAAGGTAACGCAGCTGGAGTACGAGGTATACGAGGAGTCCGCGAGGGAGGTCATTCAACGGATAGCGGAGGAGGTCTCTAAGATGGACGGAATTCTGGACGTGATCATATGCCACCGGTATGGTTCCTTTGAACCGGGGGAGGAGGTCCTCTTTGTTGCGGTCGCGTCCGAGAGGAGCTCTTCGGGGTTCGAGGCTTTAAGGTCGGCTGTGACCAAGGTGAAGCACGAGGTTCCCATATGGAAGAAGGAGTCGACGACCGGTGGTAGTCGATGGGTGGATGTTGATGGTGTGTGATGATGGATGATCGAAAAAATTCTGATGCAATGAACAAGTGGGGGGCTCAAAGCCTGATCCCGAGTATACCTTCTACGGCCTCGAAGATGCGCCATGCCCCTGTGAAGTCCTTGTTCCTCTCTTTGGTCATCTCCCAAGCAAGCCTCTCGGCGATCGCCAGCGCCTCGCCTGTACTAAGATCATCGTCAAGGCTACCAAAGAACATATCCGCATAGTCTTTGACATACGCACTCATCTGCCTGGTGCCCCTGTTTCTCATCGCTATTTTCGCTCCACTCTTCAGCATCTGAAGACTCTTCTCCGCAGACTCCAGCCCATCATCAGAGTACTCAATCTTCTCGCGGTAGTGCCTGCTGAGGAGAAACGTCCTCAGGACGCTGCCAGAGAATCTCTTAAGCACGTTCCGGATGTAGACTGGCTGGCCAGAGGATTTGGACATCTTGTCGCCGTTCATCAATACGAAGTTGTTGTGGATCCAGTACCTCACGAAGGGCTTACCAAAAAGTGCCTTAGAGATGGCTGCTTCACACTCGTGATGCGGATAGATCAGATCAATACCGCCCCAGTGAACGTCGAATTCGGGCCCGAGCGAATCCGTAGACATCACCACGCATTGTATGTGCCATCCTGGTCTTCCTCTGCCCATGGGCGTATCCCATGTCTCCTCCCCATTTTTCCCCTCCATCCAGAGCGTGAAATCGAATGGGCCCTTCTTGATCCCGGTCTCTATCTTATCGGTGACCATGTCCTCGATCTCCGAGACAAGCTCTCCGAAACCGCCAACCTTCTGGACGTCGAAGTATATTGCCCTCCCGGACCTGTATGCAAATCCCTCCTCAAGGAGCCTAGCGGTCGCTTCGGCGATCTTCGGGACGAATTCCGAGACCCTCGTGTAGACAGTTGCCCTCTTGACATTGAGCTTATCCATGTCCTTGAAATACTCTCCAATGAAGAAGTCCGCAACCTTCCGGGGGAGCTCCCCCTGAGCAGAGGCCCGCTGGGTTATCTTGTCGTCTATATCTGTGAAATTCTGCACGTGTACAAAGCTGTACCCGAGCGCCTCGAGGTACCTCCTGAACACGTCAAAGTTTATGTAGGTCCTTGCATGCCCCACGTGGCAGTAATCGTAAACCGTCGGCCCACATATGTAGGCCTTCACCGTCCCCGGTTCAATTGTGATGAGCTCCTCCTTGTTGCCGCTCTTCGTGTTGAATACTTGCATCCAATCACCCCAGTTCAAGCCCAGCGAAGGCGACTGCCATACTGAGATCGATCTTCGGCTGGGCGCCCTGATGTAACCTTCTGATTTTGTCTTGATAATTAAGTCCTTCAATACCTCTCTCCAGCACTACTGCCCTCGAATTCGGGCCTGCAGCCTCAAGTGCAGCCAAAAGTAGCTCATGCCCTAGATCCCTGTCCCCAGCGATCACGGGACCTGCCGAAGGCTCAATCTGGTCCTTTCTGACTATCGCGAATCCCCCGCCTCCTTCAAGCTTAAGGATAATCCCCTTCTCTGCAAGCCCATGGATCACCAGCGGCCTGACGAAGCCGAAGCATGCTCGATCCATCTCAAGCACAGCCCCATCAAGCTTAGCCTCTACAACGCCCGCACTGCGCCCCCGGTTGCAACCCATTGGAGAGACAAGGTATGCCTCGAGGTCAGACTTGAACCCGTTCGCCTCATAAAAGTCTGCCGAGCGCTCGTAAGAGAAAAGGGAAAGCGACTTCCTCTTTCCGAAAAGGCGCATACACTCCGAGAGGATCTCGGTTCCGATCCCATGCCCCCTCTCCTTCAATTTCACCAAGAGGTTCGAGATCCAGCAGACATTGCCATAGTCGAGTGTCGTCACCATGCCTACTATCTCGCTTTCGTTGGCAGCCACGAGGGTCTTCCCCCCTACCCGATCAAACCACTGAAAGTCATCCTCGGTGTAGCCCCAGCCCTCGCTGGCCGTCAGTGATACAAGTATCCTGAAATCCTTCGGGGCTGCCTGCCTAATCTCCATTGTGATCAGGCACTCCCTCCTTGTAAACCTCATCGCACAGGTGTTCCCCATGTGTGATGAATTTCTTGTCTCCGCGCGCATGCTTTATGCTACAGGGCCCGTAATCATCGTCCTCAGCCCCATACCACTTATCACACGATTTGCAACGAATGCCCATATGACGTGCCCCGCAGTTCAGTCCGGTTTTCCGGAGGCTATCCAGCTCTCTATACCATTCCTTACGATCCTCTCGACCAGCGCCTCCTTTTCTTTGATCAGCACATTCCCAAGTTTTATCACTGGCGTATTGTTGCAGTTAAGCATGAGAAGCTCTGCCATCGCCTCGGAATCATTTTCCGTGTCCCTTTCCTCGACGAGACTTGCGTAATCCAGCCCCATTGTGACCAAGACCCGATTCAGGATAAACTTCGCGATCGGACATCTCGTGCAAGAAGGAGACTTGTAGAGCTTTATCTTGCCCATCGTCTCACCGCACTTTTTATGAGTCTAGTGGTTTATGTATCCTGCGTCCGAGGTCAAGTCCCGACTACCGGTAGATGGAAGCCCTTAGCGGGTGCCTCCTGATAAACTCCCTGTCTACCTCCATTCTGAGTTTTTCGTCGAGCTCCTGCTGCGCTTTGGAGACCAATCTGAGATCAGGGTGTTGCAGGAAAGGCCCCCCTAAGATCCCTCCTATGTTGGGACCGATCCTGTCCAGTGGGGACGGTTCCTTTTTGAGGATCCTCCCCAAGATGCCCTGCTCTGTCTCTGTGCCCATGGTGTTGATCTTCAATATCTCTGCCAAGAGATCGGCCGGAACGGGTCTGAAGCCGAATTGATAATATGTATCGATTGAGCCTTCCAGCTCCTTGGGGTCAAAGCGGACACCGTATCCGATGTTTTCATAAGGGCTTATCGCCATTGCCTTGAGTCTGTATCCTGAATCCGGCCCGACAACGATTGTGTTACCCTTCAGGTCTGATGCCACTTTCCAGCCAAGTGGTCGCTTGTTGTACTTTTCGAATATCTCTCTGATCATCTCGTCTGCCGCGAGTATCTCTGACATATTGCACCAATGAGCTATCCTGTGACCTGGGATAATAACATTTTGGGGCAGATTGCTCCTTCACTGGCTTGAGGCAAGATCTCGACATGGCTGCGGAATCGGTTACTGGAGCTTTTATCTGTTCAATAACTAGTGAACCACAGCATTTGAAGGATATATGCGGAACTTATAGCTGAGCATCATTCCACACTTTCAATCGTGTTCTCCCTGCCCCCTTCCTTGATGCCAAGAGCATTACAAATTTGGCTTGGAATAGCCGACATCCTAAGCTTTTGCGCTTACTTGAAAGACCGGATGTTTCATATTTGTTTTATTTAGTGTAAACACTTTTCGTCTTTCCTTTATCTCCACCGTTAACGGCGGGACTTCCCGCCCACAAAGTTAAACGTGCAAAGGTAATGATTTACTAAAGCGAAATTTTCCTATGCTAAGATCTTGTCACGGATCCGAAGTCTATCGACTTCCATATAGGGCTGCTCAGCATGAACCTCAAAAAGTAAAGTTTGACCTAGTGCGAGACAGCAGTCTTGCAGAGTCATGAGAGTGGCTTCATCCTGGAACAACCATTACAAACGAAGTTGCCCGCCCTTTGTCAGCGTAGCCCTCCGTCTTCAAGCCGCAGGATGATGTCACCAACGTATTCCGCATGGGAGGCACTTGCTTGATCACCTTGTCTTGAAGGCAGACTGCCTCGAGGAGTATCAATGAAGTCCAGGAGGCCGAATATCGCATCCTGATCAAGTTCAATAATAGTAAATGGGCTTATGTCGAGGATCCGGATGGGATATTGGTAAAAACCATTCCCGATTGATCGCCCGCCAGAGAACTGCGCACCTTCCTAAGCGCTTGGTTGTGTGCAGGCAAACTCCTAAGAAAGAGCGCCTAGCCGGTGCTGCAATTTTGAAATAGCAATGCAGGAGCTTTCGAAAGGAAGAATGGTGCGGGGAGTGGGATTTGAACCCACGAAGGCCTTCGCCATAGGAGCTTCCTGGGCGATCGAGACGCACCCGCCCCGCCACTCAGTCCTACCCCTTTGACCTGGCTTGGGAATCCCCGCTCGTCATGAGTAAGGCGCAAACACTTTTTTAACTTTATCGGCAGCCCCAACCAGGCTGTCTGTGATGTTTGTTTTTTCATGCTGTAATTCTAGATTTAAATACATCCCCGCTCCCCTTATGAAGCGTGCTGTTGCAATGAAAGAAGAGGAACTTATCAAGCTCGCCGAGCAGATAAACGACTCGTCGCTCAGAGAGAAGGTAGTCGAGATCATAACGAACCCAAAGCTCACGTTCTTGGAAATGCCAAACTCGACGAATCTCTCCAAGTCTCCGGCGAGCAAGAGGAGGCACCATTCGTACGAGAGCGGGCTGCTTGTCCACACATACTCGACGACCAAGGTGGCGCTCGCGCTTTCAGGCATTGTCGAGGAAGTCTACGGTGTAAAGGTAAACAAGGATGTCGTGATAGCTGCGGGCCTGCTCCATGACCTATTCAAGTTCGCGACCTATAACAAGATTTACCCTGGGAAATACAACAGGTCGAAGCTGGGCGAGATGCTCGATCACCTTTCCCTGATCACAGGGGAGCTCTACGCGAGGCGCTTCCCGATAGAAGTGATCCACGCGGTCGCGTCGCACCACGGTGATGCCAGCCCGATAGAGCCGAGGACAATCGAGGCGCTAATACTGCACATAGCGGACAATGCCGACGCCGAGATCAACGACAAGGTGTTCTGGGCAGCAAAGGACATAATCAGGGAATGCTTTGGGATCGAGATTCAGACGCTCCCGAAGGAAGTCTCGCCCTTCAAGGTAGTCCTCGCGAAGAAAGAAGGGGGCTGCGAGGAGGTTCGAAGGCAGTTCTCGGGGATGTTCTGAGGTGCTTTCAATGGGCAGAGGTCATTGGGTGAGGGGGATCGTCGAAGAGATAATCAAGAGGGATGACGAGAAGATCGTGATCCATACGGGTAAGACCCCATCTGGCCCAATACACATCGGAGCTGAGCGCGAGCAGTTCATCTGCAGCGCGATACAGCGGGAGCTCAAGAGGCGTGGCTTCGAATCTACCTTCAACTTAATAATAGACTCTTACGATCCGATAAAGTCGATTCCGGCTGCCCTAACCGTCCCTGAGTGGTTCGAGGAGGAGCTGGGGAAACCACTCTCCTCGGTCCCAGACCCATTCGGATGCCATGGCAGCTACGCTCACCACTTCGCCGATGAGTTCATCAGATGTCAGCCAGAGTTAGGTCTCTCTCCTAACATCATATATACCCATGAACTCTACACGCAGCCAGCCATGAAGGACGCGATCAGGACAGTCCTGAGGAGACTGGATCAGCTCAAGGCGATAAGGAGAAAGTATCTGCACCTCCAGGAGGAGGACGGATCCACGGACGACTGGAACCCTGTCATGGTTGTATGCGAGAAGTGCGGGAGGATCGCCTCGATGAAGAAGGAGGTGATTCCTAACAGGCTGGACTCCTGGGATCTCGTGAAGGACGAACTCACCTATACCTGCTCCGCCTGCGGGCACAAGGGCCGGGGAAAGATCGGGGATCTCCCTATGAAGCTCAGCTGGAGGGTGGACTGGTCCGCGAAGTGGGCAGTCTTCAAAGTTTCATGCGAGCCAGCAGGCAAGGATCACTGCGTCAAGGATGGGGCGTATGACATGGGGCTCGAGGTCTGCAAGGAGATATTCGGGTACAGGGGCCCACTCCGCGTACCTTATGAGTGGCTCACGCTCGGCGAGCACGCAATGAAGACCCACAAGGGGATCACCTTCACCCCTATGGAGTGGCTGAAGGTTGCCCCGCCGGAGGCGCTCAGGTACCTGATCTTGAGCGTTGACCCGATGCGCCACATCTCCTTCCTGCCTGAGCGGATTCCAGATATCGTGGACAGCTTCGACCGCATGGAGAGGCAGTACTACGGGATCGAACGCATTCCAGAGAACACAGACGTGGAATACATAAATGACCTTTATAGGCTCTGTGTGAAGTCGAAGCCGGAAGAAGAGATCCCTGCAAGGCTTCCATACAGGTTTGCCACCACAATTGTACAGCTGGAGCCATTGCTCGGTGCGGAAAGGATTCTCTCGAAGTCTGCAGAATACGCCGCCCGCCTACGTGGCAAGCCAGGCCTAACGCCAAAAGAGTTCGAGGATGCAAAGATGCGTCTCTCGATGGCGGCGCAGTGGGTTATCCAGTACGCTCCACCACAGGCAAGGTTCAAGATATCCGACGAACCTGCTTTCAGCACCTCCGACAAAAAGGAGAGGCAATTCCTCGAGTCGGTTGCCCAATTGGTGGGAAAGGCCCAGACTGAATCCGAGCTGCAGAACGAGATATTCAATGCCGCGAGGTCGATAGGACTGGATCCAAGCAGAGCATTCGCCGTACTCTACCAGATACTCATCGGCTCGGAAAAGGGGCCTCGCCTGGCCCCTCTGCTGCTTGCCCTCGACAGGGACTGGCTGATTAAGAGACTGAGGTCTGGTGTGCGAAGCACTTCAAATGAGGTCTAGTGATACTGATCCGAAAAATCTTTTTTTAAATTAAACAACGATCCTATATGGAGTTGTTGGATGCGATTCTGGAGCTACTCCGTGATGGCATGCCGCGCAAAGCGATTGATATCTTTAGAGAATTTAAACGGGATATGCCGCTAGTAAATGAAGCACTGGCGTTTCTTGCTGTTGCTTGACATGTGATTCAACATGGCTAAATTTCGACCCTTTATTCAGCTCTGTCAGGCTGCTTTTCTGCCTCCTTCATAATCATGAGTGTCTGATTCATAAGAGCGGTGAATTCTACGCTTTTCAAAATGAATGTGTGGAGCCTTGAGTAGAGCTCCTCTACGATGCCGTGCTGGGCTATTCCTGAGGTGTCTTAGGGCTTCGTTGTTACTGCACCCCGCTTTCCTTGCAATGGCTGAGATGTTCAGGGCATTGTTCTTGAGGATGGCTTAGGAGAGACAGTTATTAAACGTGACCAGTTCCTCGGGAGTTATGGTGAACCTCGACCGCGACAACCCTCTTTCCCAACGTCAGTAAGTCCCTGCCGAGACCTGCCACGTGTGTTTTTTCATCCTCTTCATCATGTATCTAGTAGCAGTAGGGTTGTCTGACACCCAGTCTGTGACAGTGATCATCACGTCCGGTCCGTGTCTCTGGACATACTTCTCCAACGCCTGATACGCTACATCCGTGGGCGTGCTATTGAAGGTGGCCTCAATTGCTGAGAGCTTGGCCGAGTGGCTCGGAGTCCACCTCAGCTCCTCAAACCAGTTGCGTCAGCAATCTGCGCCCGATCGAAGCCCAACTCAACGAGCAACATGATCTCGCGATGCCGATTCTTCCTCGGACGGCCGCCAGAAGAGCCTAAACTACTCTCAGCGGGAAACATATCTGGATGATCCAAGATAGGCGCCTCCACATTTTAGCAGAGAATTAAAAGCGACTATTTACTAAAAATAACCATAACATAACCTCCAAAAGCATAAAAGATATGGCGCCGGGGAAGGGATTCGAACCCTTGCTCCCTCGAAAGGGAACCGGCTTGCCTGTCCCATGGATAAGATCTCGAGGCCGGCGCCTTAACCGCTCAGCCACCCCGGCTCACTCTTGGATATGCAAAGTTATTTCTAAATCTTTCCCTTTCCATTCTTTATCTTCGATCTACCATTCTTTTTCTCCTTCTCCCCTTCCAGATCCCTTGGTTTTGCCCTCCTTTCAGACCGGCATGAAGGTGGGGTTCGCATCTGTGGCGATTCTTTCCCACTGCCTGATCTTCTCGACCAGATCCTTCGGCAACGCGAAGAGCGCTTGGTACGTCTTATCGTCGAGGTATCTAAGACTCTTGACCCCCTTTCTATCCGCCTCTTCCTCAAACCCTCCAACCAACCCGTGTGGATCTGGACCCTTCGATCCATAGACGATCCCCCACGTGGAATCATAGGACGGAACCCAGACATGGTAGCCACCAGCCTTTTGGAAGACGCTCCCAACGGTCTTGAGTATTGTCGCGAAGCAGTAGTCGCTGTAATATGTTGAGGTAGCTTGGGTTACAATCACCCCGTCCTGTTTCAGGATCCCCCACAGCATTGCATAAAACTCCTTCGTGTAGAGCATCGCTCCTGGTCCGCCTTCCTGCGGGTCCGTCAGGTCAATTATCACCACGTCGAACTTCCGTGTGCACCCTTCGACGTACTTCCTGCCGTCCCCGATGACTAGCTCCACCCTTGGATCTTCGAAAGCCCCGCTAGAAAGCTCCGGCACGAACTCTCTTGAGATCTCGACCACTCTTCTATCAATGTCGACCATTACGACTGCCTTTACTGAATGGTGTTTGAGTGCTTCCCTGAGTGTAGCGCCCTCTCCACCGCCCAGAATGAGGACATCTCTCGTCGAAGGGTGAGCGACCATCGCTGGTTGCACGAGGGCCTCGTGGTAAATGTACTCGTCCCTGACCGTAGACTGAACCTTCCCGTCCAGTATGAGCATCCTTCCATACTCTTCACTCTCAACCACATCGATCTCTTGGAACCTGCTCTTATCGCTGTGGATGGTGCGCTTTATCCCATGCATGTGGGCGCTCCCGTGGGTCTGGTATTCGGTGAACCACTTCCAGGAGAGACTCAAGTTTCTCCCTCCTTCATAATGCCGCGCTTCATCTCGACCACCGAGTTCGACGCAGGCTTGAGCAGCTCCGCCATCCTGCTGAATACCCCCATCGGATCGGTATCCTTACTGCATGTGAAGACATCAAGCGCGGCGTATCCGAACTCCGGCCAGGTATGGATTGAGATGTGGGACTCGGCGACCACAAGAACACCAGTGACCCCCTGTGGAGAGAAATGGTAGAATACCCTGCCGACAATCGTCAGCCCTGACTCGATCGCACCCTCCTCCATCGCCTTCTCAATCTCTTTGATGTCATCAAGCGCTTTCGGGTCGCACCCGAAGAGCTCAAAGATGAAATGCCTGCCGAGTTCCTTCACTATAATCACCGGATTGAAGGATCGATGACCCCGCTCTTAAATTTCTTTTTCGATCATGCAGGGACGTCACTCACCAACTCTGCCAAGTCGATCCCATGCGCTCCGATTTGGTAGAAGTATATTGCTATCGAATCGAGTAGCGCGGCTATCCTCGGCTGCTTGGTCATGAGCAGCTTGTTCACCGAGAGAAGGGACTGTGAAAGCGCCTTCTCTTCCTCGAGCACCGAGTCGGCTATAGCCAGGTCCTTCTTGAACAGGGCGCTCGCCGCATTCTCGTGTATTCTGTAAGCCTGTCTGCTGAGCGCGGCGAGCGCGTCGACCAGCTCTCTCTCCGCGTCTCCGCCCACCTTCGGAACTGCCGCCGCCACCGCGCCTGCATAGTCCGCTATTGTCTCGACGTACTTGGCAGCCATCCTCATGTCTAGACACTCTGCGGGCCTGATGCCGAGCTTCTCCGCAACCGCTGGGTTCCTTATGGCAAGCCTGAGTTGCCGCACTATCAGGAAGTAGAGCCTGTCGACCTCGTCGTCTCTTTTCTCCACCGAGGACGCCAACTCTGGATCTCGGCTCAAGAGCGCCTCTTCAGCGTCCCTATGCATGCTTGAGGCGAGGGAATAAGCCCTCTTTATCGCGCTGAGGACGGGCATTGATGTCGGCTGCAGTAGGCACTGGATTGTGACAGTGTCCCTGTCCTCTTCCACGATCTCGAGCCCGATTAGCTTCCGAATCGCTCCCTTGATCTCTTCCCTGACCGTTGGCGTGAGCCTCTTGCCTAGCTCGACTACGATGGTGTCTGCGCCAAAAAGATAATTCGACCTGATCCTCCTCTCCAGCCTCTCAGTCTGCCTGATGTATGAGACTGCTCCCTTCTCCCCCTCCCCTGCTGCATCCGCGCTGATCCTCAGCTCTCCCTCCGAGACCGTAAGCTTCAGGATTGACCCGCCCTGCAGCCCGTTCGACTTGACCCACTCTTTAGGTAGAGAGATCAGAAATGACCCACCTTTGCTCATCTGCAGCCTTCTGTACTCCACATGACTACCCCGCAATCAACTCCGACCCCAATAAATAAAACCTTTTCAACCTTGACCATGCTGGTCCACCACCGCGGTCCATGCGAAGGGCAAATAAAAATTAAGAGCCTGCGCGCATAAATCCGAATGAGGGCTTAGTTTGGCGGGGGACATGAAGACAGCTGTCAAGATGGTGCTCAATTCGGGTTTCCAGATGTCGCCAGAGGCATTCGAATACCTGGCCTCGCAGCGGGACCCTGACAGGCTGGTCGAGGCTGCCCTAAAGTCCCTCAGGAGCGCTGGTTCGGTTCCCTTGGTCTTGGAACGATCTCACTTTGAAGCCAGCGCCCCCGAAACCGAAAAAAAGGACGGATCGCAGCCTTGTGGCTGCGTACCGGAGGAGGTCTTCGGTATGCACGCGCTCGTACCAGATCTCCCGACCCCAGGCCCAGCGCAGCGGACACTCGCCTACCCCGTCCCAGCGTCGCTGGTTGGCAAGAACGAGAACGAGAATAAGAATGAGGTGGAGCGAAATGGGAAGGACGCGGTCGAGGTCGAGGAAATCAGGCTCATCTCTGGACTGGAGCGCGTGACTATAAAGGGAAAGGCAAGCGACTTCAGGGACTACTTCAGGGATCGACTCGAGGCGCTCTCTTCAATACTCCGCTCGAGGGCCGACGTAAGTGGCGCGGCTACAGTTTCGCAGGTTCAGTACGGGATCAAATGGCACAAGGTCAAGTTCATCGGTATGGTCAACTCGAAGAAAGAGTTCAGGGACGGCACAGTGGTGGTCGAGCTCGAGGACAAAGACGGACTTGTGAAAGTCACCTTCAGAGGGGACGACGCCATAAGGAGGAAGGCAGCCAGGCTACTTGTAGACGAGGTAGTATGCATTCTCGGCGCAACCAGGAACGGCAACTCGATAATTGCCGAGGATGTCATCTGGCCGGATGTCCCCTACCTGTCCCGGAGCCCGGCTCCAGCAACGGATCATCACTACGCGGTACTCACCTCTGACGTCCACATCGGCAGTAAGACGTTCCTGAAGGACGATTTCGAGAGGTTCCTCGGATGGCTGAGAGGCGAGACTGACGATCCGAGACTCAACGAGCTCGCGGTTAATACAAAGTACCTTGTGATAGCCGGGGACCTCGTCGATGGGGTCGGCATCTATCCTAATCAGGAGGAGGAGCTCGAAGTCGCAGATCTGTGCGATCAATATAAGATCGCGGCTGAGTACCTGTCGACGCTGCCAGAGAGGATAAGGATAGTCATAATACCAGGAAACCACGACGCATGCCGCCCGACCCTCCCGACCCCGCCCATCTATAGCGACTATGCCTCGCCTCTCTACTCGATGAGGAACGTCCTAATGCTCGGCGACCCCTCCTTCGTAAACCTCAGCGGCGCAACCTTCCTTCTGACGCACGGGAGGGGCCTCGACGACGTGATCCCCTTTCTCCCTGACTGCAACTTCAGGGAGCCACAGAAGGCGATGGTTGAGCTCCTCAAGTCCCGCCACATCGCCCCAATATATGGGGAGAAGACCCCCATTGCCCCCGAGCCGAAGGACCGCCTTGTGATCGACCCGGTTCCCGATATATTCCATGCAGGGCATGTCCACGTCGAGGGGATCGCAGAATACAGGGGAGTGCTGGTTGTGAACTCCGGCACCTGGCAGTCCCAGACGAAGTACCAACTCTCAGCCGGGATAGTCCCAAAGCCCTCGATCGTGCCGGTCGTCGACCTTGCTACAATGAAGGCCTATGAGCTGAACTTCAGTTAGGCTGTGTCAGGCTTGCCTGTCCTGCATCCCAATATGCAGTCCGAATCACCTATGCGATCAAATTATCCCATCACGAAATTGCTTTGGCCAGCATGCAGCATACCCTGAGCGGCTCAGGGATCTTTCCGAAGATGGTCAGGTCACTCACGATCCTGAAAGCCTCCTCTGAGCTAATCCCGTAGAACTCCAAGAGCACCTTTCCGCATCCCTGCGTCTCGAAAATGCGCAGACCAGTCGGCTTCCTGATCACTGAAAGCCTCCTCTCCCAGTCTGCGAAGTGCCTCCTCAATGCCTCCTCCACCGCCGCGCTGTCAGGCTCTCTCCCAAGCACGAAGACCGATGGCAAGCCCGTCCTTTTCAATACCTCCTCCGGGTCTATCAGGTTGAACCCCGCGATCGGGATGCTCTTCGCAAGGAGCACCTCAATCCTCCACCTGCTCTCTAATATACATCTGACCACCGTCTCAGTCGCATCCATGCCGTCAATATCAATGTCGGCTACCGAGACCTTGAGTGGCCTGATACCCGCTGCGGTGAGCAGAACCATCTGGGTCTTGCCTTTCTTGAATGGATTCACTTTCCCTCCGCAGACTGACATCGAAATGCGCTCCACCCTGGACCATCCTCCTCGCCGTGCCTCTGATCAGGAACTTACGGCAATTATGCATTCTTTAGCTCTGATGATCAGTCTTTCGCATGCGAACCCCAAATCCCTGCACCGGAGCCAATCCCGTGCCCCTCACTTCTTGATCAGCGCCCCGAGCCTCTGGTCCTCCTGGAGCGCCTCCTTAAGGTTCTTCGTGGATATGCTTAGGCTCACGACCTTCGTCCTGCCGTACCTACCCTTGCTGACGACCTTTGCATTTGCTATCCCGAGCATATCGAGCTCGTTTATCAGGTCGCTGACCCTCCTCTGGGTGAGAGGCTCTAGACACATGTTCTTAACGAGTGTGCAGTATAAGTCGTAGAGCTCACCAGTCGAACCACCTTTGCCGAGGAGGTGGAGGCTCAGGATCAGGATCTTAGAATGGAGAGGCATCGTCCTGATCACCTCGACCACTCTGTCCTTCTCTATCTCCTTCTGGGCCATCCTGACGTGCTCCTCCATAACCTTGTTGTTCCCATTCCTCTCTGCTATCTCGCCCGAGATGCGGAGGAGATCGAGCGCCCTCCTGGCGTCCCCGTGCTCCTTAGCCGCCAGCGCGGCGCAGAGCTTGATCACACTCGCCTCGAACGTGTTCCGGTTGAATGCAAAGGACGCCCTCCTGCTGAGTATGTCCTCCAGCTCAGAGGCATCGTAAGGAGGGAAGACAAGCTCCTCCTCGCCAAGGCTGCTCCTGACCCTTGGGTCGAGATACTCCATGAACTTGAGGTCGTTCGTAATCCCGACTATCGAGATCCTCGTCCTGCTCAGCCTCTGGTTTATCCTGGTGAGGTCGTAGAGAGCCTTGTCCCCTGTCTTCTTGACGAGTGCGTCCACCTCGTCCAGGATCGCAAAGATCATCCTTTCGGAGGAATCGACGAGGTTCACGAACCTCCTGAAGACCTCGGACGTAGAGAGTCCAGTGAAAGGGATCCTCTCACCCACCGACTCGCATAGGTCCGCTAGGACTCTGTAGTTCGTGTCATCATGTTTGCAGTTTATGTACGCGACCTCAAGGCTGATCCCGACCTTCCTCCCCTCGTCCTCGATCTTCTTCAGCACGTACTTGGTGACTGCGGTCTTCCCAGTCCCTGGCACCCCATAGATGAATACATTTGAGGGCCTCGATCCCTTCAGGGAGGGCGCAAGTATCTCGGCGAGCCTGAGTATCTGATCCTCCCTATGCGGCAGGTCGTTCGGTATGTAGTCCGGCCTCATCATCTCCCTGTTGGCAAAGATCTTTGCACTGAGCACTCTGCTGAAAAGGTTGTCCAACTGATCTGTCATGGGGCTCTCTCCAGGGGATGCATTTGAATTAGTGGATCCAGTGGAAATATAAGCTCTTTCCACTGCCCTGCCATGGGGAATAGTGACCTTTTGTTGGGGAGCCTAACCCACAGCGCTTCCAGCGGCTCTGTGCCTTTTACATCCTGGTTTAAATTCTGGGCGAATGCCTCTTGCTTTTTTACCTGTCTCAAGATCGATCGAGCCCAAGATGGGGGCATCCCCTTCCTAACAAACGGTTGCTGGTGGCGTGGGCAAACGGGCCACGGAAGGGCAAGATTTGAGGCGACAGCAGGCTTTTTAAAAGCCCGAATGGCTATCTACCCGATATGGATAGGTGGCGTGGTCCTTGATCTCTCAGGTGTGGCGTGTCAACCTAGCGACGATGCTCTTCTTCACTTTGATCCAAGTGGTCGTCCCGCTCATACCTAGATACGCCCTGACGGTCTCCGCCTCACCTTTCCTGATCGGTCTCGCCGTTTCCTCGATCTCCTTGACTGCGATCTTCCTCAGGCCCGTCTCAGGTTTCTTGAGCGATACATGGTTCAGGTCTAAGCTGATGGTGACTGGGCTAGCATTCGGGTCTGCTGCTTACATCGTACTCTACCTCTCAACCGACATCTACCAGATAATGCTCGGAAGGCTTCTCGAGGGGGTGGCAGTCGCGCTCTTCGTGCCTTCATCAATAGCAAGCGCGGTGGACCAAGCACCGGCTGGAAAGGTGGGTGAGACCCTTGGGTGGAGGAGCCTGATGATCGGTCTAGGCTTCACGGCTGGACCGGCCCTTGGGGGTCTGCTTGCAGAGGCATTCGGCTACACTGCAACCTTCGGGATGACCTCTGTAATGATCATTTTCCTCATCCCACTCGTGGTATATAAGGAGCCGAAGAGGGAGAAGGGGTCGTTCTCGGTCTCGATCAAAGGGCTGGCTGAGAGGCATTTTGTCGTCGCTTTCGTGAGCTATGTGTTCTATGCAGTTGCTTGGATGGGGCTGCTCACCTTCCTCTCGACTTACCTGAAGATACTTGGGTACGGAGACCTCCAGATCGGGCTCTTTGTTAGCATCCAGGCTGTCTCGAGCCTTGTCCTGAGGATATTCGCGGGAAGGGCTGCCGACAGGAACCCTGCACTGATGACCTACCTGGGGCTCTTCATGATCTCCTTCGCTTTCCTTCTGATATCCCTCAACCAGGAGCCCGTCAAGCTCTACTTTGATGCATTGATCTTCGGGCTCGGCCTCGGCGTCTTCGTGCCTGGATCGCAGACGCTCGCGCTGGCGCATGCGCACGCGGGGAGCAGGGGCTTCCTCTCGAGCATATACACGATGGGGATGGACATAGGGAACATGGTGGGTCCGATGATATTCGGTGCAGTTATCCAGGCCTCCGGCAGTTACCCTAAGTCCTTCCTAATCGCACCTGTGCTGACATTCATCGCCGCGCTTGTTGTATTGGTTCCAGAGCGGATCGGCCGACTTACTTAAGGAAAAACTAAATTTATGCCAGTTGCTCCATAATCAACAGGGCTCCAGATGTTGATCCTTCGTTATGAAAAGGGGACTGTGCTCTCAGGCAACGTCCGTGTGCCACACTCGAGCTGGGACTCGTCAGCGAAATCGCACCGGAGCCTGGCGATCCGCTACCCAGAGATCCTCCGTTACCTTAGGGAGAGCGGGATTCAGTTCGAGGACAGGGTTCTCGACCCGCCGCACCACCCTGATTTCAGGGCCGAGGTCGTCCCAAGGAGCTACCAGCTTGAGGCCCTAGACTCCTGGCTGGAGTCTGGTATGCGCGGGGTAGTGGTTCTCCCTACCGGTTCCGGTAAGACCATCCTCGGAATACTGGCGATACAGGAGGCTAACTGCCCGGCGATTGTGGTGGTTCCCACGATCGACCTCATGGACCAGTGGAGGATCAGGCTCTCGAGCGCCTTCCGGATGGAGGTGGGCGCATATGGCGGTGGCGAATCCACTTTGGGGCCGCTAACGGTGGCGACCTATGATACAGCATACCTGAGGGCTGAGGAGCTCGGCAACAGGTTCCCGCTGATCATATTCGACGAGGTCCACCACCTTCCCTCGGCTGGGTACTCACAGATAGCGGAACTATACGCCTCCCCATACAGGCTGGGCCTGACGGCGACCTATGAGAGAGAAGACGGGCTCCACAGCCGCCTCCCCGACTTGGTGGGGCCGAAGGTTTACGAAAGAAAGGTTAAGGAGATGGCAGGAGTCCACTTGGCCAACTTCCGGATCGACCGTGTCCACGTTGACCTGCCGCCGACCGAGGCTGGGGAGTACCTGAAGGCAATGGGCGTTTACAGGGGCTTTTTGAAGAGGAGGAAGCTGAGGATGCGATCGCCTGAGGATTTCAAGCGCCTGGTGATTATGAGCGGGAGGGACCCAGAGGCTCGGCAGGCACTGCTCGCAAGGATGAGGGCTATGGAGGTCGCCCTCAACTCCAAGTCAAAATTGGAGGTACTGAGGAGGATCCTAGAGGAGAACCGCGGCGAGCGAACCCTGATCTTCACCCATCACAACTCGCTCGTTTATGCGATAAGTTCCACATTCCTAATCCCCGCGATAACCCATGAGACGCCCAAAGATGAGCGGTCGAGGATACTGAGGAAGTTCAGAGAGGGTACTTACACTGTCTTGGTGACATCTCGAGTGCTGGACGAGGGTATCGATGTCCCCGAGGCGTCGCTGGGCATAATACTCAGCGGGACCGGATCGAAGAGGGAGTTCGTCCAGAGGCTCGGCAGGCTCCTTAGGAAGAGTGGCAAGAAGGAGGCCAGGCTGATCGAGATAGTTTCGAGGCTCACCGACGAGTCGAGGATAAGCAGCAGGCGGAGGCGCGGCGTCTAATGCTCCCGTCCGAGCTGCTAGTCGCTAGGGTCAGGGGTGGAATGATATCACCGTGCTACCTCAGCCCAGAGGGGCCCGAGAGGGCGCTCGCGAATAGGCTCATATCCCTATACTCTAAGAACATCGGGAAGAAGAAGTCCGAGATCCTTAGGGGCGCCCGGGAGATCGAATCAAATTGGAACGACTTCAGAGTGGTGAGGGGTTTGTGTGCCCTCCTCGACCGGTTGTCGGTCTTCGAGGTCAAGAGCCCCGTCGATCCACCTGCATTCAGGGAATCCATATTCGAAGAAGGGATGCCAGTCCTGGATGAGGGAAAACGCCTCGAGGTGCTGGGCAGAGTCGCAGCGAGGTTCAGGCTGCGCCCAGAGGAGGTCCTCTCCCACCTCTGGGCCGACCTCCCGGAGGAAAGGGTACTCACATCTTTCTCGGAGCCATCCGATTCTGCCCTGATCTCCTCATACAACCTCTCTTTGACCCAGACGCTCCTCTTCCGGGCAACGTTCCTCGAGGTCTCTTTGAAGGGGAATGCGCGCCCTGTACTCAGTGCGGTCAAGCGCTTTGGTCTCATGTACTCTATCAAGGCGGTGGAGGAGAACGCGGTATCGATAGCGATAGATGGCCCCGCGTCGATGATAAAGCTGACTGAGAGGTATGGCACATCCTTGGCCAAGCTGATCCCCAAGGTCTTAGTATCTGGGCATTGGGAAATCCGCTCCCAGATCTCCAGGGGATCCTTCGGGAGGAAACGCCTCCTTGGCTTCAGCCTCTCCTCCTCTGACGGCGTCGTCTTCCCGGATGCCCCTCCCCAGGATGACGGGTATGACAGTTCTGTGGAAGAGTCCTTTTCGAGGCGGTTCAGGGCGCTGGAGACCCGGTGGAGGCTACTGCGGGAGCCGGGGCTAATCAAGACAGCATCTGGGATCCTCATACCAGATTTTGCATTTGAGACAGGCGGGCGCAGGGTCTACTTAGAGATAGTGGGGTTCTGGACTCCAGAGTACTTGGAGAAGAAGATCTCAAAGCTCAACTCCTTGCCCCCTGGGATCGAGTTCATAGTGGCGGTCAACAGGGCTCTGGCATCGACCGACCGTTTCCGGGGTAGGGTGGCAAAGGTCATCGAGTTCGATCGCGAGGTACCGCTTCAGCCCATACTCGAAGTGCTCGAGTCTGCCGAGAAATCCATCCTTAAGGAGGATGAGAAAAGGCTGGACGGGATCTCTATCGAGCCGAAATCAGATGTGGTCGATCTGGCTAAAACCGCGGTGGAGCTTGGTGTTTCTTACGACGCACTCGCAGAGAAACTCTCCAAGTCGACAACCAAGGGATACCTCCTTGCTGGGAGGTACCTGATCTCCGAACGGGTTGCCAGAGAGCTGCAGGATATACTCTCAAAGGAGCGGGGCCTTGGCGTAGTTGAGGAAAAGTTCAGGGCACTTGGGATCGCAGATCCGATCCCTGTCCTATCCCGGCTTGGCTATTCCGTCAGATGGGTCGGGCTATCGACCGATTCTGCTGAGGTCGTCAAAAAATGATCTTGATGGATGGAGACTGGTGCTCTGGCCGGGATTTGAACCCGGGTCACTGGCTCTCTTCGCCTCTGGGCACGAAAGGCCAGTATACTTGACCGGACTATACGACCAGAGCATCGTCGCACATAATTCTCTGTAGCCTTTAATAATTTTTCCTTCGCCATGGACACAGCCCCAGTCCTCTTTTGGATCAGAAAAAAGTTAATAGTGTAGTCTGGACTGAAATCAATAGTTGCGGGGGTCGCCAAGTCAGGTTAAAGGCGCAAGGCTTAGGACCTTGTGGCGAAGGCCTTCGTGGGTTCAAATCCCACTCCCCGCACCAACCCCTATTATACAAAACGAGCAAAATTAAGTTTGAGTATTTGGCTCCACTAAGGACGATTTGAGCTCACATTCTTCAATTACTTGATTTAGAATAACTTTACCTTTGCAGTTCTTCTCGTTGCTTAACACCGTTTTATCAATGTTTTCCTGGCCCCTTCCGTTCTTTCGATTTCCCCTCTCCATCTCTTTTTCCTCCACGCCATCATTTCCATCCTCATCGAGATCCTATGCTTGCATACGCTTATTCAGTGTGAGCATCTGCATCAGGTTGAAGCGGACCGGGAGAAGATCTTCTGCATCCTCACCCTGGCAACGCCGTCACCAGCATGTGCCCAGCTTCATCAAATGTCCAAGCTCCCCTCACCTTCTATGCTTGAAGCTAAAGAACCTAAAGTTCCATCGAATCTAAACGCGCTATCTATCAAAGTAAGATAGTCGAAGCGAATGGGCAACCCTCGAGCTCGGGTATTGGATGATTTAGTCATTGTTAATGGAAAAAAGGAAAGCAAATTTTAACTTTATCGCTAGGGCCCCGCTGATAGAGAGAGAAGGTAATTCATATAGGTATATTGTTTCCTAAATATGGGGTGACCAATTCTGGTGGAATGGATGCGAGACGATGTAAGAGATTTTGTCAGAACGAGGTACGGTAGGATAGCAAAATCTGGCGGCTCCTGTTGCCCTTCATGCGGGTGCGGGGATTCCGACGGGAACGCAAGGAGTATGAGCTACTCTGAGGATGACCTGAGGTCGGCGCCTCCTGAGTCAATGATGGGTCTTGGGTGTGGCAATCCCATCGCTTACGCGGACCTAACGCCAGGCGAGGTGGTCTTGGATCTCGGATCCGGCGGGGGGATCGACGTTTTCTTGGCTGCAAAGAGAGTCGGCGAGAAGGGCAGGGTAATTGGAGTGGACATGACCGATGAGATGCTGGGGCGGGCGAGGGATGCCGCGGTCCAGCACGGTTTCATGAACGTGGAGTTCAGGAAGGGGGAGATCGAATCCCTCCCTGTTGGTGACTCCTCAGTTGACGTTGTGATCAGCAACTGCGTGATAAACCTCTCGGTGGACAAAGCACGCGTCTTCAGGGAGATCCACCGGGTCCTCAAGCCAGGTGGAAGGATGGTGGTCTCCGACCTCGTCACAAACGGAGACCTGCCAGAGGACCTGAAGCGGAGCCTTGATGCTTGGGCCAGCTGTATTGCCGGAGCGGTTGAGAAGGAAGTCTACATCAGTCTAATTAGGGAATCCGGGCTCGAAGACATACGAATCATGGCAGAATCTGGATATTCAGGTGGCGTACCTGAATTTCTCACTAAGATCAAGAGCATAACAGTCTATGCTGCGAAGCCAAAGGTCTGATCCGATCCTGAAGACCTTACACCTCTCTTTTCGTTTTATCGTGTTTCAGGCGCGAAATGTGAATTCTTAAAAACTGCCATTGGAAAAGCTTTCTCATCTAGAAACATTTAAACGCTGGAAGGTTAAATCGGATAGCATTGCGGGGGTTGGGTTTGGGGGGCGAAGGATCTGATGGGGATTCGAGTGGATCCGGAGGAAGTAGTGTGCGTACCGCCTTCCTTAAAGACCGAAGAGCTGGCAGCCCTCCCTATAGAAGAGATCTTCTCACAGCTTAGAACTGCCCCATCGGGACTCACATTTGCAGAGGCCGAGTCAAGGCTGCAGGTCTGCGGAAGGAACGAGATTGTTAGAACGAAGAAGCGATCTGCGGTCATCGAGTTCCTGCTCCACCTCAAGAGCCCCCTGTTGATGATCCTGCTATTCGCTGCCTTGGTCTCGGGCATCCTAGGGGAGCTAACCAACACTGGGATCATACTCTCAATTGTCTTCCTGAGCGTCGCGCTCGACTACTACCAGGAGTCAAAGGCTGAAAGTGCAGCCCAGCTTTTGAAAGAGAAGGTAACCACGACCGCCACAGTGATGAGGGACTCGAAGAAGCAGGAAGTGAGCATTGCCGAGATAGTGCCGGGCGATGTGATCTACCTTTCGGCTGGGGACATCATTCCTGCGGACGCGAGGGTCATCACCGCCAAGGATCTCTTCGTCAACCAGTCCGCACTCACTGGGGAGTCGATTCCGGTCGAGAAGATGCCGGGGCAGGTATCCCTGACTACTACTCCTACGGGCGAGTGGAGCAACCTCCTCTTCATGGGGACCTCCGTCGTAAGTGGCACTGGGACGGCAGTCGTGGTCAGGACAGGCGCTAGCACCGAGTTCGGGAAGATTGCAAAGAAGCTGGTCGCCAAGGCACCTGAGACCGACTTCGAAAGAGGGCTGAGGAGCTTCGGATACATGATCATGCAGATTACGTTCGTGCTCGTGATCTTTGTATTCTTCATTAACGCCCTCTTCAAGCGCGACATTCTCGAGTCCCTCCTCTTCTCGGTGGCGCTGGCAGTGGGGCTCACGCCTGAGCTTCTTCCGATGATACTCTCGGTCAACCTCTCCAACGGTGCCCTCGCAATGTCGAAGCATGGGGTCATAGTCAAGCGCCTTTCATCGATCCAGAACTTCGGGACGATGGACGTGCTCTGCACCGATAAGACTGGGACGCTTACCGAGAACAAGATCAAGCTGGTTCTCCACGTAAACCTCGAGGACGGGGAGGACGAGAGGGTTCTCCTCTTCTCATACCTGAACAGCTACTTTCAGACCGGCCTTAAGAGCCCTTTGGACGAGGCGATCCTCGCGTACCGGGATCTAGACATCGGCCGCTACAGCAAAATCGACGAGATCCCCTTCGACTTCATGAGGCGCAGGGTCTCTGTGGTCATGGACTACGAGGATCAAGGGCTACTGATCACCAAGGGGGCCCCCGAAGCAGTACTCGCAATATGCTCCTACTGCGAATATGAGGATCGGACAATAGACCTGACACCTGAGCTCGCAGCAATGGTGGAAACCCAGTACAGGCGGCTGAGTGCAGAGGGCTTCAGGGTGCTCGCGGTTGCATACAGGAAGCTGAAGGAGAGGAAGCCTTCTTACTCGATAAGCGACGAAGTGGGTATGGTCTTCCTTGGGCTTGTCGCGTTCCTGGATCCTCCCAAGGAAAGCGCCCGCGACTCCCTGAAGCTCCTGAAGAGTGCTGGCATAGAGCTCAAGATCCTGACTGGTGACAACGAGCTGGTCACCAAAAAGGTCTGCGACGACCTTGAATTCGAGATAAAGGGGCTCGTCTTGGGGAGTGAGATCTCCGAGCTGCACGACGATGCCCTGTCAAGGGTAGTCGAGGAGGCAAATGTCTTCGCTAGACTCACCCCAGGTCAGAAGGACAGGATAATCGTAGCACTGAGGCAAAATGGACACGTGGTCGGATTCTTGGGCGACGGCATAAACGATGCCCCTTCGATGCGGACCGCGGATGTCGCTATCTCGGTAGACAACGCGGTGGACGTCGCGAAGGAGGCCGCGGACATAGTCCTGCTCAGGAAGAGCCTCACAGTCCTCGAGAAGGGGGTAATCGAGGGGAGGAAAGCGTTCGGGAACACAATGAAGTACATAATGATGAATGCCAGCTCGAACTTCGGGAACATGTTCAGCGTCGCGGGCGCCTCGCTCTTCCTCCCCTTCCTGCCGATGCTCCCCACCCAGATCCTCCTTAACAACCTTCTCTATGACTTCTCACAGTTCACGATCACGACCGATCACGTCGATAGGGACTACCTGGACAAGCCGAAGCGCTGGGACATCTCGTTCATCAAGAAGTTCATGCTTGTATTTGGGCCGGTCAGCTCACTCTTCGATTTCATAACCTTCTTCATAATGCTTTACGTCTTCAAGGCTGTCGAGCCGCTATTCCAGACAGCGTGGTTCACCGTCTCGCTCTGCACCCAGGTTCTTGTCGTATTTGCGATCAGGACAAGCGTGGTGCCATTCTTCAGGAGCCGTCCAAGCAAGACGCTGGCAGCAGGGAGCCTAGCAATCGTCGCAGTGGGGCTGTTGATTCCTTTCTTGCCAATAGGTCCACTCTTCAATTTCACCCAGCCGCCACTCGGGTTCTACGTCTTCCTAGCGCTGATCCTTGGTGCCTATTTCCTGCTCACGGAGTCCGTGAAGGCATGGTTCTACAGGCGGTATCACCTCGGCATTGCGAGAGAGTAGTGCCGCCTTGCCTTCCGCCATAGGATCAGGAAGACATAGGTGGCCTTCCAACCATAAAAAGACGAGTGGGGGCGGTTAGACACCAGTAATCCAGCCATCTTTTTTTGGGAATGTTAAAATATACTCTCCCCATTAAAATAATCTGGTGCATTTTATGAAAGTGCCTGAAAACATCCGTGAGGCATATTCCAAGGCCCTCAAGTACAGGCGGGCCGTGGTGGGGACCGCCTCAAGGGACGGCGTGCCGAACGCGGTTCCAATAGGCGTCGGGAGATTCGTGGATGAGGAGAGACTCGCGCTCGTAGACAACTACTTCCAGAAGACGAGGAAGAACCTTGAGGAGAACCCGTATGCCGCCGTTACGTTCTGGGTATCTGAAGAAAAGGAAGGCAAGATCGTGACAAACGAGGGTTACCAGCTGAAGGGGAGGGTAGAGATCCAGGAGACTGGAGAACTTTACGAGAGGATAAAGGCAGAGACGAAGGCAATAAGGGCAGACTTCCCGGTGAAAGCGATAGTCCTGCTGAGGGTAGAGGAGATCTACGACGTGAAGGCTGGACCCACCGCGGGAAAGAGGATACTGTAAGGAAGCAGAGCGAGGAAGGCAGTGCTATGGTTCCGCCCCCCTCAGAGCCCCCGAGCTTCTCCGACAGGACGGGGCACAGATTCAACCACATAGTTAAGACCCTCCCGGACGACCCGTCGAACGGCCTAACCATCGAAGAGCTTCTCCTCAAGCTCAGGAAAACGGGGTACAGGGGAGGCATAGAAGGGCTGAGGGTAGACCTTCAGGAACTACTCAGGAGGGGTGAGGTGACATCATTCGACCAGGACGGCAAGCTGGTTTACTGGCGCCTCCCGAGGGGAAGGTTGGAATACAGAAAGCGGTCTGCCCTGATAAAGCTTCACAACATGGAGCTCACCGAGGAGGACGTCAGGAAGCTGGAGGAGATCGTGGAAAAGCACCTTGGCACCCCGGCTCTGGAGTAGCAAAACTTATTTACCATCCTTGTCATGCCTCAAATCACTTGAGAGGTCTATCAAAATGGTATCTGTAAAAGTTGATCCGGAAAAGTGCAACGGCGATGCAACATGCATCTCCATCTGCCCAACCAGCGTATTCGAACTAAATGACAACAAGGCAGTGCCAGTCAGGGAGCAGGACTGCATCCTCTGCATGGCCTGCGTTGTGCAGTGCCCGACCCAGGCGATAGACGTAAAAGAGTGATTAACACTCTTCCCCATCCATCCCCATCACTTTTTGCTCGATTCTTCCTGTTTGTTTCTCTTTCTTTGCCTCTGCTTGCTTACTTATGCTCCTATAGTGCCTGCAGGATCCCATGAGCGGGCAGCTTCCACACCTCGGCCCTACTGGTCTGCAAATCTTCTTCCCAAACATCACGAATGTCTCATTGACCTCACTCCAGGCGCTCTTGGGGAAGATCTCCATCAGCCTGTTCTCTGTATCCTCAGGGGTCTTTGTTTCAACGATCCAGAGCCGGTTCGCGATCCTGTGGACGTGCGTGTCCACCGGGATGGCTTCCATTCCTAAGCCGTAGACCAAGACGCAGTTTGCGGTCTTCCTTCCGACCGATGGCAGATCCATAAGCTCCTTGAGAGTCCTCGGGACTTCCCCGCCATACTTCTTGGAGATTTCCCTTGCAATCCCTATCACTGCCCTCGCCTTGTTCCTGTAGAAGCCGACCCCCCGTATCAGCTCGGCAACCTCCCCCTCGTCGGCGGATGCGAGCTCCTGCGCCGTCCTGAATTTGCCGAAGAGTCTCATCGTCGCCTCAGAGGTCTTCTCGTCCTTGGTTCTGTGGGAGAGAACCGTAGCTATCAGGACCGCGAACGGGTCCCGGAGCCTCTCCTCCACCGCCGCTAGGGCGGTGCCACCTTCTCCTTCTTCGAGCGCACCCTTCATTGCACGCAGGATCTCTACCGGTTCCAAGGCGCCACCAGCAGCTTTAATATCCCTCTGAAGTTAGCTATAAGCAGTGAACCTGCGATGCCAGACAACATTTCTAATAAGTGGCAGAGACAGGAAAAGGAGTCTGCAGCAGACAAGGTAAGAGGGCAGATCGTCCCACAGCCCCCGATGAGCGAACGCCTCGACCTGGCGAAGAGGAAGCTTCAGGAGCAGGTCCAGCACTTGGAGAGGGTCTCGCAGAGGCTGGCCGAGAAGGATAAGAAATTGTACGAGAAGATGGTGAAGGCTTACGGAGAGCACGACATCGAGAGAGCGCAGCTGCTCGCGAACGAGCTTGCAGAGCTGAGGAAGATCGAGCAGAAGACCCAGTACGGGAAGTGCGCCCTCGAGAGCGCATACACGCGCATCGAGATGGCCAAGGACTTTGGGGACATGGTTGCCGCGCTCGCCCCAGTGGGGCAGGTCGTAAAGAGCGTCAAGGGCACGCTGGGAGAGTTCCTGCCTTCCTCAGACGCCGCCCTCGGCGAGCTGTCTGGGATAATGAACGACACACTCGTCTCATTCTCGAACATAACCGGCGAGTCCATGATAACCGAATCGGTGAGCGAGGATGCGGAGAAGATACTGAAAGAGGCTGCCGCGGTCGCGGAGAGCAGGCTGAAGGACAAGCTCCCAGGCGCTGGGACGGATCTCCCGCTTACAGACACACAGTAAAAATCACCTGTTTTTTACCCCCTTCGGCCCCTTCCCTATTCCGTCTGAATATGGCTGGCTAGGTGGTCACAATCGATTCCTTGTCCGTCGTAATCACCGTATGCTCGGCCTGCGCTATGGGCATACCTGATGCCTCAACCAGCACCGGGTACTCGTAGAGGAGTCTCTCTGCGAGCATGGTATTCACAGCCTTGCCGCTCCCCACGACCCACCTTCTCGCGAACGGCAGCGTCCTGAACTTCCTGTAGATCTCGTCGTATGCCCCCATCTGCGGCTCCGTCTTTGGTCGCTTCAGCTTCACTAGGTGAAGGATGTTCCCAGGCTCCCTCTCCCTCACTTCGCCTGCCGCCTTGGGGAGCGTGGCGAAGGGCTCTATCGCATATACCGACCAAGGCTGGAACTTTCCGACCGACTCGGCGCCGGAGACGTTCGGTATGCTCAGCCCGCTGTGGATAGTGTACTGCTCTATTTGGTGACCTGTTAGGTTCCTGATCGGCCTGTAGCCCATAGACCTTATTGTCTTCTCGACGACCGGTCCGACATCCCCTATCCTCCCGCCGATCTTGACTGTTTGGATACCCCTCTCCAGCGCGAGCTCGACTGCCTTTATCATGTCTTCGAAGTCGGATCCGACCGAGACAGTCACGGCAGTGTCGGCTATTAGACCCTCTATATGGACTCCGAGGTCGACCTTTACCAGCGACCCCGCCGGTACAACGGTCGTGTCAGACGGCGGTGATGTATAGTGTGCACCTATATCGTTTATGCTGACGTTGCATGGAAAAGCCGGGCTGCCGCCCAGCCTGGCGATCTCGGACTCGACCCCGTCGCATATCCTGAGCACGCTCGCGCCCTCAAAGACCATGCTAGGGACGGCCTGCCTGACGATTTTGGCTATCTTCCCTGCAAGTAGCAGCTTTTCCATTTCCTCCTCATCGAACAATTCCAACCACCACATCCGCTGGGCGCGTTTTGCACCAGGCGGCGCCCTCCTCTATCCCGCTTGGTGCAAAAAAAGATTATCCCTTGCCTGACTCCACCATCCCCCTCCCCCAGCCTACACGGCTCACGCTGGGGCGTTTTTCTAGCAGTCCGTTAGAGTTAAAAACACTGGGAACTCAAGAGGTAAGAGTGATTCTTATGTGCGTGCTAGGCAGAGACCGCCTCGTAGAGATGAACAAGAAGTACAGGATCGTCGAGCCGTTCCTCGAGTCGCAGCTCGACGGCGATGGGTATATACTCACGGTTGGCGAGGATACAGAGCTCCAGTACTTGGAGCACCAGAATGTGATATCGAAGGAGATCGTCTTCACCCCCCCCGACTGTGTCGCGTACCTCACGGCGAAGAGCAGGTACGGAAGGATGGGGCTATCATTCCTGAACGCCGCGAAGGTTCACAGCGGCTTTGTCGGGAGGCTCGCCCTCGAGATCGTAAACCTGAGCAACGACAGGAGGCCGATCACGATACGGGCCGGAGACCACTTCATGCACATCGAGTTCATGAGGAGGGAGGGTGCACCCTCGCCATACGTGGGCGAGTACCAGTTCCAGTATATGACGGAAGAGGAGATAAAGTCGTACATCCCGGTCTTGAGGCAGGTCTTCCCGAACTTCGGCGAACTCTCAAAGATCTGGCTGAGGAAGAAGCTGAACAACCAAAAATGAGCCCCGCCCCGCTTTAGAGTCTCACCTTTTTTGCTATCCCTAGGGCTATGCCCGCCTTCAGAAGATCGCCTGGGAGGAATGGTAAGACACCAGCCAAGAGGGCAGCATAAAAGTTCCACGCCATCCAGTATGAGAGCCAGATCCACCCCATAGTGAAGACAATCGCCATGCAAAGCGCGATAGCCAGGACATCTGCGTGCCTCTTCCCCCTCAAACTGGAGAGTAGCCACCCCGAGGCGATCGCCGACACTAGAAATCCGACGAGGAACCCTCCCGTTGGGCCTATGATGGTTGCGTATCCAGCCATACCCTTGGAGAATACAGGGAGGCCCGCAATGCCCATTGCAAGGTAAATCGCCTGGCCTAGAAATGCCCCCCTCCCAAGGAGGAGGACGCTGAGGTATAGGAAGAGGGTCTGGAGGCTGAGTGGCACAAGGAAGAACGGGATCGATATCATAGCGCCTGCAGCCATCATGGCAGCGAATACCGCGGCCAGTGACAGCTCCCTTGCCCTCGACATGCTCCTCTCCATATCAACACCGACGTCCCAATTCAGTTAACCATATTTATTCTTTGGGTTTACATCTTATAATTAGCAATAAGCAAAGGGGTAAGCCATTAAAATGCAGAAAAGTAAAATGGAGACATCGCCTATGCTGCTTTCTCAAACGGATACTCAGGGGCTGCGCCAGGAAGGGAAACCCATGCGGGGGATCCGCGAGTTCATGATATCAAATTGCAAGAAAGGCGCCTATTCGCCTCATGACATCAATTACCTTTAAACTCTGGGCTGCCAATTAATTCTTGGCGGATTTTACGAAAAAATTGGGGGAATGCTGCTCTGCACATTGTCGGCTTGATTTTTCTTTCTCATGTGCTCGCTATACCCAAGTCCCCATCCAGACATGCGTAACTTGGGACTAGCTATGATAGTGAACCTCGAGAATGCTCATCCTGACTACACCGGCAAGAACGTTTACATTGCAGTGCTCGACACGGGCTGGCCACTAACTGGAAAGATTACTTCCCCAAGGACAGTATCGCAACCGACCTCAGCAAGGGCTTCAAAGAGGTCTTGACTTGGGACCCGAAATCGGGCTTGTTCATCGAGCAGCAAAATCAGAGACCACCTTCATCGAGTCTACAGGCACAACACACGGCACGCATGTTGCCAGTAGTATGCTTGGGTACAACTACTCCGCACAAAACGACGCCATCGCCGGCTACCTGCTCCTCCCCGATCTTTGTCAATGGGATCGCATCCGGCAGCTGGGTCAGGGGCCCGTATCCGGGCTACCCTGACTCCTATCTCCCATGCTGGGGCAATGGCTACTGCGTTGTTGATTAGTATCAACCCGGGCAACTATTTTATCATGTAGGCTGCACCAGTATGGCGACCCCCGCACGTTGCTGGGATCGTGGCGTAGATGCTCGAAAAGGACCCATCCTCAACTAGACCGAGGTCGAGGCGTTCTCAAAACAACCGTCCTCCCAACTGCAGCAGGCTCAGCCACAGTCTACGGCCTATCCCCTTGCCAGGCTTCTACAATGTCTTCTGGGTGGCAATGCAACTGGAGCAGGGCTTGTGCAGGCTGATAAAGCGCTCAGCAATACAATAACCTCCTTTTTGTCAGTCCTGATTTTATCACTCCTTCCTTCCTTCCCTTTTCCCAAGGATCTATGGGCAAGGAGAGCCTGCGGAAGCCCTAGCCCTTCCCATACGATGTTTCGTCGTCCATGCACTCCCCTTCAACAGAAAAATGACGATATGGCATGCCACGCCAGGATCATTACGAGGCCGCATCGGGAGCATCATCCTCCAAATATGGCACCTCGCCACCGCACCGCAATGTTTAAAATCCGTTTTCATGTAATAACCACGGTATTATGATTCCATCCATGGTGTTTTTCGTAAAAGGGACGGGTATCCATAGGGAGCGGCTTGCTGCATTTGAGCTCGCCCTCAGGGATGCCGGGATAGAAAAGTTCAATCTGGTGAACGTCTCCAGCATCTTCCCACCCAACTGCCAGATAATCACAAAGGAAGAGGGGCTAAGGCGTCTCTCCCCAGGCGGTATAGTCTATTGCGTAATGGCAAGGAATGAGACCAACGAGCCTAACCGCCTCATCTCTGCGGCTATCGGCTTGGCTGTCCCCCATGACAGGAACAGTTACGGGTACCTGGCAGAGCACCACGACTACGGCATGAAGGGCGAGAATGCAGGTGAGTACGCTGAAGACTTGGCTGCCACCATGCTTGCTACCACCTTGGGGATACCCTTTGATCCGAATCAGGCATGGGAGGAAAGAGAGCAACTCTACAAGGCGAGCGGGCTTATAATCAGGACAACCCATATCGTTCAATCTGCCAAGGGCAACAAAGATGCACTCTGGACATGCGTCTTGGCTGCCGCCATATTTATAGTCGACCCCGCCAGCAAAACCGTCTGAGACAGGATGCGGAATATTTCTGAACCGAACAACGAATGGTCAACATGGTTTCCAACTAGTAATGTTCCAATTGCCATGAACTGTTGGCATGTTCGGACCCATCACAACAACGCTCTGGAAGGGACGAAAAGCTATTGTACATTCTTCGGGAGCTGCTTAAGGCCCTGGACGTGGAACCGTCGCTCTAGAAAATTGGTGTAGAACATAGGCAAAACAAGCAACCCGTTTAGAATGGGGCGGTCCGGAAGCGTTCGTTTCAAGCTTATATACATCAACCATAAAAATATCATGGGGTGAAAAAATGGAGAAGTTCATATTGGGGCACCTATTAAACGAAGAGATCGACGTTTACTGCGGATGGGATGACAAGTTTTCTGGGAAGGTCGTCGCCTGCGCTGATGGGGTTCTGACCTTGGAAACCGAAAAGGACGTCTACACGCACATTACAATCGATAAGATAATCGCCGTATGGAAGAAGAAGCAGCCTTGGACAGGCGGCGGCTTGCATTCAAACCCATAAATCGATTAATGCCTTTTTGCCAAAAAAGTTCCTGGAGCCCTAGGGGGGATTTGAACCCCCGACCAACGGTTTACAAAACCGTCGCTCTGCCGGGCTGAGCTACTAGGGCTTTGATGCTTCGCACTTCCTCTAAAGCCGGATTCAATTTAAAAAAGATTTTGTCATCGCTGCATATCCATCTTCACCTCTGTTATATCCGAAATACGACACAAACTATTTTCGCACGCCCAATCCCTGTCGTCAATACGATGTAAAACAAGAATATACTAGCGTCAATTGTCGAAGATCATTCATATAAGCGAGGTTTAAAATTAAAAATACCGCATCTGGAAAGAGCGCACCCCATTCGCCTCCATGGAAGCTACAATCCGATACTGCCCCTCACAGGCAGCGAATTGCCTTGCGCTTCCCGCCATTCTACCTCCTATATTGCTGATGCCCTGGCGCCTTCATGCGCTCATTCTCCGATGCCTAACAAGACAAGAGGTGGGAAGATGTGGAAATCTATAATAATGAGAAATATGGACACAAATTCCAGGTCGGGGAGGGACTGGACGAGAAGGTGAGGTCCAGCCTTCTGCGCGAGAAGATACGTCCAGTAGACTTTGCGCAGATACACACAATCAGTGATCTCGTGGATGCTTGGGGTCGATGCGGGATCCAGTCTCGGAGGCTTTCGGAATGCGCCAAAGTTTATGAGAGCATGCTCACTGACAAGAGCAGACCAACAATCATGCTCGGTTTATCCGGTCCCCTCATTGCCGGCGGGATGCGAAAGATTATCCGAGACATGATCGCGGCTGCGATGGTGGACGTGATCGTTTCGACAGGGGCTATCCTATACCAGGATTATTATGCTGCGAAGGGCTATAGCCATTATCAAGGCGATTCTGAATCAGACGACTCGCGGCTGCATGACCTTTACATCAATAGGATCTATGACACCTACGTGGATGAGATCGGTTTCATCGAGTGCGACAATTCCATTGCCGCCTTCTGTGACTCGCTAGAAGTTAGGAGGTACTCCACAAGAGAGTTCCTTCATCTGCTTGGTGGGACCTTGAGCGACTCTGACTCTATACTTCACACTGCATTCTGCCACAATGTGCCAATATTCTGCCCTGCCATCGCGGATAGCTCGATAGGAATCGGCATCACTCAGCATTATCGAAATGCTAGGGCAAGGGGCGTCCAGCCGATCATTGTCGATACCGTCAGGGACAACTTTGAGATTGGACAGATCGTGCTAAAATCAAGAAAGACTGGCGCAATATACGTCGGTGGGGGCGTGCCGAAGAATTACATAAACGACGCCACAGTCATGTTCGATGGTGCAAAAGGTCACTCGTACGCCTTCCAAATAACCGCCGACTCGCCACATTGGGGGGGTCTTTCTGGCAGCACTCTTGACGAGGCCAAGTCGTGGGGCAAGGTCTCTACAGCCGCAGTTAGGGCAACCGTCTATGGGGAAGCAACTGTCATCTTGCCGATCATATTCGGGGCAATGCTCCAGAAAGATCTCCACAGATGCCGTCATAGGCTTGAGTTTTTGTGGGAAGGGGACTTACTCACGGCGATTCAAATAGCTTCCAATCCAGTGGAATTCTCCCCCGGACCGGGGCAGGGTGCGATCTGAAGTTCCACACCACGACACAACGCTATCCCTTTTTGTACAATCAGAAGGATTAAAATATCCGGTTGCTGTAAAAAAACTTCAATGCCGGGGTGGCTCAGGCTGGCTAGAGCGCCGGACTCATAATCTCAGACCTGGACAAGGCGCTCGATGGGAGATCCGGAAATCGCGGGTTCGAGTCCCGTCCCCGGCACTACTGCGGTTCATTTATCCCTTCCTGAGGATCCTGACCCCTGTGCTGTCGCCCAGATAAGCGCAGTGTGCTATCCCGACGAATAGACCGACCTCTACCACTCCGGGAATCATCTTGATCTCTAGTTCAAGCTTCTTTGGATCCCTGATCTCTCCGAATGCAGCATCGACTATGAAATTCCCATTGTCAGTGACCAGCGGTCCATCCTTCCTGTCTCCTCCGTCCCGGAGCTTGGGCTCTCCGCCTATCTCTTCCAGATCCAGAATCACTTTGGCTCTAGCGAACGGCAGGATCTCGATCGGAAGCGGGAACTTCCCAAGATTCTCAACCAGCTTTTTGCTTTCCGCGATCACCACAAACCTCTTCGCAGACGAGTCCACAACCTTCTCTTTAGTCAGTGCCGCTCCCCCTCCCTTGATAAGGTTCAGACCTGGGTCGACCTCGTCGGTGCCGTCCACCGCTAGGTCCATAACCGGGTGCTCGTCGGACGTTGTCAGGCGGAGCCCATTCTCCACTGCCAGGTAAGCAGACTGGTATGAAGTTGGAACACAGGCAATCTCCCAGCCCTCTTCCTTGACCTTCTTACCCAGGAGCCCTATGAAGACCGCCACTGTGGACCCAGTGCCTATCCCGAGTATCTGCCCATCCTTTACTTCCTTCAGTGCAGCCTCAGCCGCCCTCAACTTCTCAACAGGCGCCATAGCAGGATCACTTCACTAATGATCGATGGGAGTATTTAACCCTGAACCACCACCTCCGTTATCGCTCAGTGCCTACACGACGCCGGATAAGTCGATCTCAATGCTGCCTGTTTAGAAAAATGAGCGGGGTAAAATAAAAGATGGGACTTGTGCCTACTCGATGCCAATCCTCTTGGTGATCTTCACGATTATGAATATCACGAATGCAACGACGATGAATGTAATCACAGCGACTAGGAAGCTGCCGACGCGGAATATCTGGTTGCCCACGGCAACCTCGAGTGTCGCCAGATCAGCCATTCCTGGCAGCGCCAGCCCGATCAGCGGCATCAGTATATCCTTAACTAGCGACTGCGTCAGCGCGCCCAAGTACAAGCCGAGGATGAACGCTACCGCCATCCCCATGACCTTATAGCTCTTGATGAACTCCTTGAACTCATTGATCAGCCCCTTGGGTGCAGGCGGCGGTGGAGGTGCAGGTTTCGGTTCGAGAAGCTTTCTTATCTGCTTCAGCTCTTCAAGCATTTCATCGGACAAATTAATCCCTTATTTTATATTTATTATCTATTTTTATATTTATGTACTCGGAATTACTACCGAGGTCGCCAATTTCAGGCGCGCTTCTGGAGCGCTGAGCGCGTCTTCAGCAGGGTTGAAGGCATCATTTCCACAGCCGCAGAATACATGGGCGGAGGTTGCAAAGCTACAATCCGGGATATGAGGACGTCTGCACCGGGATGATTGGTAATTTGCGATCGTCCAGGTGCTATACTGTCCTGGAAGTGCCGCTCATACAAAAGCCTGCTGGGCGTCTTGGAGGACCACGACCAAGCAGTCATGAACCGGCAGGGATCGAAAATCGGGTACCAGCACTGATCGGCGATCGTCTACCGGTGCTGATCAGAGGAAGGCTGCGACAAGATTGAAGGAGACGCTCTGGAGGTCTGGCAGGTTCAGGAGGCCCAGCCAGAGACCGCCTAGCGTCGAAGTTTTATGGCCGAGGGGTGCAACCACCAGCACTCCAAAAAGCACTCTGCGCACCTTTGATGGACTTTTTTCTGTTAAACAACTAAACAACTACAAGACAGGTAAAAAGGTTTTTATATTGATCATTATAAAATGTTTAATGGGAACCGGTTCAGGGATCTGACCGGGCATAGGTATGGGGTAAGGAAGGATGAGATTCAAGTTCATACGTGAGACTGGAACATTTGTGGATATCTACCTCATGAGCCAGTCCATTGCAGAGGTCACGGACAAGGTTCGAGAAATCTCTTCATTGCTCGAATCCTGAGCCTTACCATCTCCTCCGCATTTACTTATATGTTTTCTTCAGCGACCTCGAGCCAACATTTATAAATGCAGCCAAGCCGCTGGAACTTGTGGTAAACACCATGAACATGTTCAGGCTCGTCCTCGTATCTGCCATCATATTGATCATGATCATATCCATCTCCGGAACATTGGAACGCCCGGACATTGGAGTCCCCTCTTTCGTAGCCGGATTCATGATCGCCATCCTGGTCGTAAAGATCTTCAGAAGGTAGCCTACGCCGCCTCACTCATCCTGACCGAGCAGCTCATGCCTGCGCCCGACCAGGACACGAACATAGGGACAGCGCCTCTTACATAGGCTGTCTATAGCGCCATAGGATCGCCCCAATTCGTCCTTGTGATCCGTTTCGTGGCAGGGAACACTGGCTGGGGCTATGCCTTGGATCAGGCCGCCCATGCCATGGCAGTACATGATATATGCTAGACGTGGAAAGTCGATTCCTGTGGCTGTTCCTGTTCTTGAACCTCGGAAGGCAATTCTGGGTCACATTTACCTAGGTCGGCTTCACAACCATAAAATTCAGCTAGGAATGATTTCTGGTGGTTCCCACTTCTGATAGTCCTATGTCTTTAGCTGCCTCGAGCATTCTGGCAACTTCGCCCTTTCATAACTGTGCCGTGCAATCAGCCTTTGAAACCATTCAGAATAAGCTCTTTTTTGTTGAGCTTTTTTCTAAAAAAAGTTTCTGGAGCCTTAGGGGGGATTTGAACCCCCGACCAACGGTTTACGAAACCTAAATATGGACTATTTTGTGATTGACATTAATATTAGACCCTAGATTGAACATTTTTCAGATTCGGCAATGATTTTCAATTGCTCGTACAGGTCTGATGTACAGTAACGGCGCTGTAGCCTCTGCGGGGCATGATTTAGTATCTATTTTAACTATCGGTTATCCCTTGCGGTTCACTTTTGCCCTCTCCACACCCTGATCCCGGCTTCCGGAACCCTGGTAACGATGCGCCAGGTCGGGCAGACGCTGAGCATGGGGTTCGCAATGATGGTTCTGTCAGTCTACGTCTGGCCGGTCCAGATAAGCCCGCCCCTCTACCCGTCGTTCATGGGCACTCACTACGACCTTCGTTTTCTTTGCGGCGCTCTGCCTTGTCGGGATGGCGGCATCCCTTGCGAGAGGTAAGGTCATCGGCAATAATAGCCAGGGCATTTGATCCCGGTGGCGCCCGCCTGCTGAATAAAATAAAACGAAACCTGGAAGCCGCTGATTTCAATCGGTGGATGGCGTCATTGTCGTTATGCCTGATCGCCTCTTGTGGTTCTGCTTGAAAGCGGCGCCTCTATTTCTTCTTACTGATCCTCCCAATCAGTAGTCTGTCGGTCTTGAAGATATGAACCACCACGGCTACGGTTACCGCTGCAAACAGTGTGACATATAGAATGCCGCCAAGCACAAGCAGGTAGTCGTCGAACAAGAGCGCTCTCATGGCCATCATCGGGTGGGAGAAAGGTATGGCAAACAAGAGACCCTGCAACACTACCGGCAGCGTGTTAAAGTCCTTGAACATTATGATAAGCATAGGGATCATTGTGAGAGCTGTTATGGGGAGTATGAATGTCTGTGCGCTTTTGTAGTCCTTTGCGAAGGCTCCCAAAAGCATGCACAGAGACAGCCCGGCTAGCAAAGTTACAAACACAGACAGCCCAACCAACACATAGTCTTGGATCCCCAGCGCCAGTCCAAAATCCGCCAAGTTTACCTCTAAGCCCGTCGTTAAAGAATGCATGTAGTACCCAAACCCTAACATGTATATGACCGCCATCAATAGTCCTACGACTGCGCTAGCAACGATTTTACCAGCGATTATGGAGCTCCTTTTTATGGGGAGCGTCAGCAGAGTCTCCAATGTTTTGTTCTCCTTCTCCATCCCCATCGATGATATGACGATGCTGCCCGCAGTTATTATTATCATCATCATGACTACTGGGACGATTGTTGACTGCGAGGACAACATCCCCGTTATCGCTACAGGGGACAATCCTTCCATCTCCTTTCCTTTGAAAATGGTTGTTTCGTTTTTTATGGTTGGATTCAGGGCTATCTCAGGGTTAACCGAAATGTCCTGTTCAATCAGCTCTTTGGCTATCTCATGATTGATGGCTTGAATCAGAGCGTCAACAACGCCTGTGGATACGGAATCCATTATGCCTGCGCCTTTCATTATCCAATAGATTTGTATCTTCCCCGTGCTGTTCCCGTATATGCTATCACTGAAGCCCTCAGGGATTACAAGTACTGCTACGCCGTCTTTCTCCTTCACTTGCTCCAAAGCCGCCGGCACGTCGGCTCTGTCAGTAGAATTGTAGACGACCTCCGCCCGTCCGTTGAGAACCGCTGTAGCTATTCCAGATAGAGAGCCATCGTCCTCATTTATGATCCCTATAAGCGGATTTTTCGTTGCCTCCTCATTGATCCCTCCCGTCACGCCTCCCATTCCGACAAATATGAGCGCCATGACCAGCATAGGAATTATTGTCTGAAGCGTAAGCAGCTCCCGAATTTCCTTCTTTATCATGTTGGTGAGGTCACTCATTTGACCACCTCCGCGAATACCTCTTCAAGGTTGGCGGCATTGTACTTCTCCTTCAGCTCATGAGGGCTCCCCTCTTCGACTATTTTCCCCTCATTTATCAGGGCAATGTGACTGCACAAGAAATCTACTTCAAACATGTTATGCGAAGATAACAGAATCGTGGTCCCATCCTTGACCGCATCTTGTATTATTTTTCTTACCTCTTGAGCATTAACCACGTCTAAACCGGAGGTTGGCTCGTCCAGCACCGCCAGCCTTGGCTGCATCATCAGGGCTCTCCCAACCAAGAGGCGCCTTATCATCCCCTTGCTGTAAGTATCCACCTTGTCGTTGATCCTTTCCCCCAGGTCCGCAATCTTCATTCCTCTCTCAACCATCTTCTTGGTCTTGTTGCCGTCTTTGAAGAAGGCTGCGATGAACTCCAGATAACGCTTGCCCGTGAGGTCTTTGTATGCTCCCGCATCTTCTGGCAAGTAGCTTATGAGCTGTCTAACTTGACCTGCTTCTTTGATCACGTCGTGACCAAACACCTTTACAGAGCCGGAGGTTATCTGCAGGAGTGTTGATATTATCCTCAATGCAGTCGTCTTACCGGCGGCGTTCGGTCCTATCAGCCCGAATATCACCCCCTCGTCTACATCGAACGATATTCCTTTAAGTACCCTGAAACTTCCGTAATCTTTAACCAAATCTTTAACTTCAACGGCTAACATTTCTGCGCTGCTCCATCATTGGTTAACTGTTAACGTTGGCGATATTAATATGTCCTATGATTCAAATATCTTTCTTTCATGAAAGACGCAATCCTTGGCTGGTGGCCCACATCTTCGAAGCTGGCGGTTGCTGCTTCATGCCACGCAGATTAACTTCTAATATCGCCTCTGGTTGGTACGGCAGTAATTCTCCCGGGGTTTGGCATTGCATATCGCGGTCCATTATTGCCATCGGTCTATCTATGTCGAAAGTCCATCGAGTATATCCCAATCTACTGCATAACAGGCAGTAACGATTCTCAACGCCGGGACGAACCACCAAAGAAGATGTCTTGCATCTGTCAGAGTCCAGGGCAAGACCGTGGCAAAGACCTACGCGCTGATAACGACGCGACCCACTAGAAGAACAAGCTCATCGGAGTCAAGAGGAAAGTGGAGAGGGTCTGTGGGTTCACGCAGTGCGTGGTCGAGGAGGACCTGCCCAAGCTGCTCCCCAAGAACCAGAGCAGGCTCTTGCAGTTCTGATGCGCAAGACGAAGCGGCCCCATGTGTCAACCAATTCCAAAGGAAGCTCTCCTTTTGTCTTGCAGTTCTGATGCGCAAGACGAAGCGGCCCCATGGCGGGCTGGCAAACAAAACAAAGGGTGAGGGGAGCGGGAATGGGAAAAGAGAGGGAAAAGAGGAGGGAAGAAAGGGCTCTGGAGGGGCGGGGGGTCGACCAACCTCAAGCCAGGACTCGACTTATTTGCCTTTTCTTCATCCACGTGGGGAGCCAACCGTCTGTCGATTCAACTTCTTTTCGAGCGCTCTGATCATTAGGTTGCTCAAGTAAGGTTCGCTCAATTCTAGGCCTTCTTCTGTCAGTGGGGCTCTGTGGACAAAGTCGCCCGCCTTTATTTCTATGTACTCTGCTGAGGGGGCGTTCTTCGGCTTGTTCTTCTTCAATCATTTCTTTTTCCTCAGCCTTCATAAATTTGACTTTGATTAAATTTGCGTCATCGTAAAAAGCCTCCGTAATGGGCCGCTCATTACTTTTTGCTACTGGCACCTCGCAACCTGCAATTAGCTGTAAACGCTGTTCCGGAACTCCGGAACCAGCACTCCCACCCTCCTTGAGAGATACGACTTGTGAGGAGTCCAGATACGTCAGCCCATACGACAGCGCCTTCGGCCCCTCCTTGTCGTATATGGCCTTCAGCTTCTCAGGGCGGTAGTCGGTGTAGTGCCTGGCCAGGACTGACCAGGGGACCCTGCCGCAGAACGCATCTATGTAGCGCTCGGGGACGCCCAGGCCGCTCATTTCTTCAGCAAACCACTCCCTCAGGACTTGGGGGGGTTATCTCTAGGCAGGTCTTCTGCCTGGCTTCTTTCCATATTATTTTAACTTCTGCTTCTGATTGGATGAAAAACCTCTTCTCTTCCCCCCTTATTTTTCAAGTATTCGTCGAGTGCCTCTTCTGTCTCTGAATTGTAGAACGCCACCCAGACATGCTTGTTTTTCCCTTCCTTTTTCGCCATCAGCATCCTCTTACTGAAGTCTATCTCGCCCATCTTTAGGTCTAACAGCTTCCCCCTCAGGCCTGAAGAGGCAAACATCAAGAAGAGCGCTCTTTCCTTCGCGCTCCTGATTGAATCATAGAACTTTTAGGTCCTCCTTCGATGGTATGGGCTTGGGGGATATAGTGACAGACGGGAACTTGAACCCCGCAAAGTCCTCCATGCCCAAGACTTCGGAAGTATACCCTCAGTGTGGACAGATGGTTCCTGTATGTGCTCTTGCTCTTGAACTTGGAAAGGTACTTCTGCACTGCATCGGGGTTTACATCCATGCCATCAAACTCCATCAGGAACCGCTTCAGGATATTGGCATAGCTCTGGACAGTCCTCCTAGTCAACAATTTCCTTTCCAGGATCTTGGTAAAACGGAAGACTTGTTCGTCACTGTACTGTACCATTAGCCCTGAACAACGTTCAGAAAAACCTTCTTTTGGTTGAGCTTTTCTTCCGAAGAAAAGGTCAAATGGAGCCTTAGGGGGGATTTGAACCCCCGACCAACGGTTTACGAAACCGTCGCTCTGCCGGGCTGAGCCACTAAGGCATATCCCACCGGTCTAAAGGAATGCCAAAAAATAAATCCTTTTCCATCCATTCTGTAACTGCAGGTTCGCTGGAGGCTTCTCGATGGCGCGGTCTCGGGCACGGGATATCGGTGAGAGGGGGATCATCGATCTGATCTGGACGCTCGTCGACCGTAAGTCCCCCCGCGCCCGCTTGGAAAGCCCCCTGCCCCACCCTGACGACGCCTCCGCCATCCCCCTCCAGGACGGGCGGTACTTGGTTCTCAAGACGGATATGTTCGTGAGGCGAACCGATGCACCGAAGGGGATGCACCACTCCCAGATGGGGAGGAAGTCCGTCGTGATGTGCGCAAGCGATCTCGCGGCGAAGGGAGCCATGCCGCATGCATTCATGCACTCGATGGGGATTCCGCCTGGGTACCGTTCCGGTAGCCTCATGGGTTTGGTCGATGGAATCCTCTCCGCATGCGAGGAGTATGACCTGAAGTTCCTCGGCGGAGACCTGGGCGAGTCTAGGGACCTCGTTGTGGCCGGATTCATGGTCGGGTTCGCCAACCGCCTCGTGAAGAGGTCTGGCGCGTCCCCAGGGGATCTGCTGGCAGTCACCGGTCTGTTCGGCGACACTGCCTCCGCCCTTGAGATCCTACTGAATGGGAAGTGCGCACCGAGCAAATTAAGGAGGAGGCTGCTCAGGAGCATCTACCACCCTGAAGCGAGGGTCAAGCTGGGCGTCGCCCTCGCCGAGACAGGGGCAGTCACCTCCTCGATGGACTCGAGCGACGGGCTCGCTTTCACCCTCCACGAGCTCGCGAAGTCGAGTGGGGTCCGCCTTGTGCTCTCCAAGGTGCCCGTGTCCAGGGCAGCTGAAGAGTTCGCCTCGATCCACAAAATCTCGGCTGATGGACTTGCGCTCTACGGCGGTGAGGAATACGAAATCGTCCTGACAGTCAGGCCAGAGATGCTCGAGGAGGCTCAAAGGGTGGCAGCAGGGATCGGAGGTCGCCTTATCCAGATAGGCAATGTAGTTGAAGGTCAGGGCGTCTTCGTAAGCGACACAGGCGGCAGATCGGAGCTCCCCGTAGGGGCGAGAGGCTGGGAGCACCTGAGGTATCCATAGGGGGCTGGCGAGCAGATGCGCATCCTCATAATAGACGGCTACACCGACGAGCCTGCAGGGCTGGGCGTCCCGCCTTACATTGACATCTATCCCAGGTATATAGCCGGCGCGGTTTGGTGCGCCTCGCCCGAAGCTGAGATCCTCTATCTGACAATAGACGCTGCGAGGCGGGACCGAGAAGGGCTCAGGCGCCTCTCCCAAGCCTCGGATCTCTCGGTCCTGATCGCCGGGGTTACCGTGCCGGGGAAGTACCTCTCGGGAGCGCCCGCAACCTACAACGACGCCGTCCGCCTGCCGGGGCTGCTAGGATCAAAGTACAAGGCGATCTGCGGTCCCGCCGCAAAGTTTGGCTTTGGGAGAGGTGGCGGAAGAAGATGCGTTTCGAAAGACATTCGCGACCTCTATGACTTTGTGATAACCGGCGACCCCGAGGTGGTGGTTTACCGCCTGATGAAGGAGAAGTTCAGCGATAGGGTCGAACTCGACTCCGTCCGGGAGAGCGCCGGGGGATCAGACGCGTTCGCGGAAAGGGGCGCAAGGGTGATACGGCAGCACCCGCTCTCCCCAGAAAGCCTCATCTGCGAGATCGAGACCTACCGGGGCTGCCCGCGCTCCATCGTAGGGGGATGCTCATTCTGCACAGAGCCGCTTCACGGGTACCCTGAGTTCAGGAGCGTGAGGGGTATCGCCCGTGAGGTGGCCGCGCTCCACTCGGAGGGTGCTGTGAACTTCAGGATCGGGAGGCAGCCCGACCTCCTGATATATGGGTCCAAGGACACGGGCTTGGCGTGCCCAGCGCCGAACCCATCGGCGATACGACGCCTCTTCTCCTCGATCCGGAAGGCTGCCCCGTCGCTCCGGGTACTGCACATCGACAACTGCAACCCGGCTACGATAGCCGAGTACCCTGAGCTCTCCGAGAAGGCGCTGAGGGAGGTCGTAAGGCAACACACCTCTGGGGACACTGCCGCGCTGGGCATAGAATCTTTGGATGAGGAGGTGATCAGGAGGAATAACCTGAAGGTTGGGTACGATGGTGCAATGAGAGCTGTCTTGCTGATAAACAGGATCGGGGCGGAGAGAGGCGAGAGCGGTATGCCCCACCTGCTCCCTGGCCTGAACTTCGTCTACGGTCTCCCTGGGGAGACGAAGAGTACCTATGAAATGAACTTCGACTTCATGAAGGAGGCGCTCGATTCCGGGCTCCTCTTCAGGCGCGTGAACCTGAGGCAGGTGATGGTTATGCCTTCGACGAGAATGGAGTCAGCTGGGGACTACTTCGCGAGGAAGCATCGCCACCTATTCTTCTCCCACAAGCTTAGGGTGAGGCAGGAGATCGACCTTCCCATGATGAGGCGGGTGGTTCCTGCCTTCACCGTCCTCAGAAGGGTGCGGACAGAGCTGATCCAGGGAGGGATGACTTGGGGTCGCCAGATCGGATCCTACCCCGTGCTGGTTGGGATCCCGAGGCAGGTCGGGGTGGGGTCGTTCCTGGACATCTTGGTAGTCTCGCACGGCCCGAGGTCTGTAGGGGGCATTCGCTTTCCAGTCAGGATGAACGACCTCGCCCTCAGGGAGCTCGAGAGCATACCTGGCGTGGGTTCGAAGAGAGCCGCCTCGATCGTGCTGAGCCGCCCTTTCCCAGACCTCAACTCCTTCATGGAGAAGTTCGGAGATGTCCCAGCCCTCGCGCGGATGGCCCCGTTCTTGGAGTTTTGAGGGCAAAACTCTTTAATCTGATGCGGGCAACTCATTACCCATGGAGATAAAGAAAATACTCGTGCCCGTGGATGGGTCGCCTGCCACCAGCAGGGTGGTTGAGTGGGCCTGCCACTTTGCGAGGATCTTCGGATCTGAGCTGCTGATCCTCCATGTAGTCTCGATCCCGCCGGTCCAAGACGTGAGCGGGATCCAGGTCGCGGCCAAGGAGCTCGAGGAGGCTGGGCAGTCGATCCTCAGCAGCGCCGTTAGGGTGGCCGAGGAAAGGTCCGTGCGCCCCACCGCGATTCTCGACTTCTCCGTCGGGAACGCCGGAATGCGAATCGCCCAGATAGCGAAGGACAAGTCCGCTGACATGATAGTGATAGGCGCGCGTGGCCAGAGCAGGATACGAATGCTCCTGATGGGGAGCGTTGCCAACAGTGTGGTCAACAATGCCCCATGCCCGGTCTTCGTCGTGAGACCCTGCGGGGACCAGGATACTGTCTAAGGCGGTTTTTGACTTGGACCTTATACAGGCGATCGCGCTAGGCATTGTCCAAGGCATCACAGAGTGGCTCCCGATATCCAGCTCCGGTCACCTCGTGCTCCTACAGGAGACGATGGGGCTGAGCGTCCCGATCCTTTTCGACCTTACCCTCCACCTCGGAACACTAGTTGCGGTCTGCGCCTACTTCAGGGGGGAGATTATCTGGATCGTGCGGTCCGTCCTGAGGATGGAGACGAAGTCTGAGGGGTTCAGAACTGCAGTTCTCCTCGCCGTCGGCACGGTGCCCGCCGCCTTGGCAGGCTACTTCCTCAACGACCTCTTCGAGAACCTGTTCCAGAGCCTCTTAGCAGTCGGGATCGGATTCCTGATCACCGCCGCTTCACTCGCCTTCTCAAAGGTCGTCGGTGGGGGGAAGAAAAGCGTGGACGCTGCGAGGGCGCTCCTCATAGGCACATTCCAAGCACTCGCGATCGCCCCAGGCGTCTCGAGAAGCGGCATGACGATCTCCTCAGCGCTTCTATCCGGCGTAGAGAAGGGATCCGCCTTCAGGTTCTCATTCCTTCTTTCGATCCCCGTGATCCTTGGCGCATTTGTATTCGAACTCCCCGGGGTCCAGGCATTATCACTCGGGTGGGATTACCTCGCTGGCTTCTTGGCGTCTGCATTCGTCGGATACGCGTCCATAGGGATAGTGAAGCGGGCAGTCCTCTCGGATCGCTTCTCAATCTTCTCGGTCTACTGTGCCATCCTCGGGGTCTCGCTCCTTGCTTACACGCTGGCTTGACCTGCCGCTGCTAGGGCTATGATCCAGGGGTGCAACCCTGTGAAGCTCGACCTTCCTCCCCTCGAAGAACGCAGAGATCATCTTTTCCTTCCCACTCTCAACCAACCGCCAAATCGTATTCCTGGAGATCCCCATGACCATGCCCGCCTCGTCGTACGAGAGCTTCTCCAGCTCCACTAGCCGCATAGCCTCGAGCTCCGCTAGGTCGAGCTCGATCGGGGGCGCCCTCTCGACTGGGAATGGCACTAGGGCCTCAGCTACAGGAACTTTCGAGATATTTACATTCTTGGGTATCCTTCCGACGCAGCCCCTCCTACACCTTTTGCAGAAACCCCGTGACATGAATATGTGATCTATCACACAAATATAAATCGCTTATGGGAAAAGGATCACGGATACGAGAGCCTGTGCCTCACGGCCGTACCCCTGTCAGTGACCAGGTATAGGAAGTAGTCTGCCCCCTCAGGGTCCAGGCTGAAACCGATTGGGATGTATGCCTGGGAATGCGCTTCGACCTGCCTCAATGGCTTGAATTCGGTCGACTCAACTGCGATGCCCGACTGTATCTTGACCAGGCTCGCAGACTTTATCCCGACTGTCGAGTCCAGTGACGAGGTGATGTTCACCCCGACGAGGACATTCATCCTCCTGTTCAGCTCAACACCAGTGACGCTGATCCCAGTCTCCTCTGCCAGCGCTGACTGTTTCCCCTTCAGGTAGAGCACGGTTGCCGCTGAGAGGATCAGCCCCGCAATGACCACCGCAATTATTGCTGCAGCGCGCTTCGAGACCATGCACCATCACCTAGTGGAGGAGAGGCCCTCCGCCCAGCACCTGGATTATCGCCGGCACCAGCGCAACCGTTCCGATTACCGCGAATACCAGCGCAACCGTGACGAGCTTCCTCGTTGCATCGTTCCCGACCGGCTCTATCTCCTTGACCCTCACTGTATAGTGCCTGACAACAAATCCCCATAGCACGAGCGCGATCGAGAGCCCGTAGCTGATTATCACGACGAGGAACATTGGTGCGTCGTGGAAGATGAAGCAGTACGGGCAGGGGACCGGGGATGCCTCTGTGAAGACTGTCCTGCAGCAGGGGACGGTCACCGGGCTCACCGTGAAATAGAACGCCAAGTCTAGCATCGTATCCAGGAGCAGCAGTGGAACCAAGAGTATGAAGATCTTCGAGAGGGGTTGCAGCAGGGGGCTCCCCTTGACCCTCCGGTTGATGAGGTCGAGCACCAGCCATATCCCATACGCGAAGATCACAACCAGCTTCACGCCGGTGTCTATCCACGAGTACGGGCTCCCGGCCTGGCTGACGCCGAACTGGCACATGGCCCCTGGTATCAGCGGTATCAGGCTCTCGTTCGTAACCCAGAAGAGCCCGCCCGCGATTATCCTCGATACCAAGATAACCCAGACTACGGTCGATAGGAGGTAGTAGTTCTTCTCCAAGAGGTACTTCTCCTCGAGCCCAGCCTTGGCGATCCTCTTGTTGATTGTGTACGCCTTCCCGGAGGCGTATATGACCAGCACCAGCCCGAAGATGCCGAGTACTGTCATCACTGTTGTGAGAGGTGTCCAGATCATCTTTCGCTCTCCATGGTAAGTAACTGAGAGACTGGTATATATGTGTGGAGTTAAGGGCTGTGGAATTGAACTCTGAAACAAAAAAGGGCGGTGGAAAGTTTATTTATCGTTGCCCTGAATCTATAGATGACAAAAAATGGGACAGGTCTCACAACCCCTGAGGGTGATGTTTGTGGTGCTTACCGTGTCGACCGTGGGGATGGTCTCCCTCTTGGCAGTCTTCCTCAGCGCTCATCCTTATTTCAGCCCATTCCAGCCAGTAACGCTGCCGAAGGGATGGATCGACGATCAGACCTACGTCTCGGAGAACTTCACGATAGCGGCGGGGCAGACCGTAACGGACATCTTCGGATACGCAGGCGCGGGAGGGCAGTCAATAATGACCCTTGGGATCCAGCCACTCTTGATAAAGACTGCTGGTAATATCGACATAACTTTCAACGGGATACCTCTCGGAGAGACTTACGTAAACCAAACGCTGGTTACCAACACATCCATAGCCTCCTGCTGCTTTGTCACGCTCATCCAGGCGGGCGTGGACAATGTTGTAGAGGTTGAATCGAAAGGGTTCGAGGGTGAATTCAGGTACATGATAATAATCCCGACGGGGGCACGATGATTGAGGAAGGTGCTGGCTCTGCCTATCTTTGCGCTTGTTTTCACTATCGCCCTCATCGCAGTCTCAGTCCATAGCGAGATTCAATGGTC
>JACIVP010000089.1 GCA_014361455.1 Candidatus Methanosuratincola sp. | reverse complement strand
CCCAACATGAGGATGTTCATGGCTATGACAAAGCCAAGGGGTGAAAGTCCGGCGTCTATGACCATCTGGGTGAGCTGTTGAGGAATCTCGAGCAGCGTCATTACTCTGCCGAATAGGAGAGCGCCGGCGATGATCATAGCGATCATGCACGAGGTTCCGACAGAGCGCAAGCATACCCCGGGCAAGTCTTTGAGCGAAAGAGTTCTATAGACGACGAGTGTGATGAATAGACTGTATATCAGGCCGACAGCTGCGGCCTCTGTCGGGGTGAACACCCCGGTGTAAATGCCTCCCATTATGATGATAGGGAGAGCTATCCCCCACAGGTTCTTTCTTGTGACTCGAAAGCGCTCTTCCCATGAGGCCGGCTCGTAAGCGCGGTAACCTCCTCCTCGGCTTCGAATGATGGCGTAGATTACGAATATGGCGGTGAGCACGAGTCCCGGAATGATGCCGGCCATGAAGAGCTTACCCACCGACTCTTCAGTTACGGCACCGTATAGGATCATAGGTATGCTGGGTGGGATCAGGATGCCAAGTGTCCCTCCCGCGGCCAAAAGACCCAAAACGAAACGCCTCTCATATCCTCGTTCGGTTAGCGCGGGGAAGGCTACCATGCCTATCGTAGCCGCAGTAGTGGCGCTTGAACCTGTGATCGCGGCGAAAAAGGCGCAACTCAAGATCGTCGCTATAGCAAGCCCTCCTGGAAAATGTCTTACCCAGGCGTTCATTACATCAAAGAGGTCATCTCCGACTCTGCCGTCGAGCAAGACTTGGCTCATCAGGACGAATAGAGGCACAGCCAATAGGACGAAACTGTCTAACGAAGAGAATATGCTCTGTCC
>JACIVP010000088.1 GCA_014361455.1 Candidatus Methanosuratincola sp. | reverse complement strand
CAGAGAGTCGAATCTCGCTCCTCCCGATCTGCCGGCAGTGATGTGTCCACGGCATGGAGCAGGACGTCTGGGTTGATAGGTTTGACCAGCCACGCCTGGGCCTGCAGGGACATCGCGCCGGCGTAAAAATCCGCCGCCTGAGAAGGGGTGAGCGAGGAGACGATGAGCACGGGCAGCTGCGCGAAGGCCGCATCCATCCGCAGTTGGGAGAGAACATCCAGCCCCTCAAGGGTATAGTTCATCATGATATCCAGGATGAGGAGGTGCGGGGTATGCGCCTGGAGGCCGGCCAGCGCCTGCGTTCCATTGGATGCCGTGAACACTTCATGGCCATGCTGGATCAGAATCAGACGAGTGATCTCGAGAAAATCCGGGTCATCGTCAACCAGCAGGATGCGCGCCATATCCTCCTCTCCCCCTCACCTCTGCGTGCATAGGCTAACCTGACGTGCGGTGAGTACAGTAGTTCCCCACCACTTCCAACAGCTTATCAGGTTGAACGGGTTTCGTCAACCAGGCCTCCGCCGGCACATATTCATCGGTGGGAAAGAGGCCGGCCTTTTCCGTACCCATGATCGAGGTCACCATGATCACCCGACAGCCTTGCAGGTCGGGGCTCTCGTGAATCTCGCGGCTGATGTGCAGTCCCTCCAGCACGGTATCCATCATGATATCCAGCAGGACGATATCCGGCGGGGATGCACGGAGATTCTTCCTGGCCTGCTCTCCATTGGAGGCCAGTTCGACCTCATACCCCTCTTTCTCCAGCACCATGCGGGTGATTTCGAGGAAATCAGGATCATCATCGACTACCAGGACCTTGCACATGTTTGCCTCCTTTTCAGAA
>JACIVP010000087.1 GCA_014361455.1 Candidatus Methanosuratincola sp. | reverse complement strand
AGCAATGGCTGCCAGAACTCCGAGAGCAGCGCGTCGACGCCGTTGAGGTCGTTGATCGGGTGTGGGCCATGCCAGGATACCTCCGCGTCCACGTATGATCGGATGACATCTGCCGCCTCATCGGCACTGCTCTCATTCAGTCTCTGCCAGAACTCCCATACCAGTGTCTTGTTCTTCTGTAAGCTTTCGCTCGTCATTGTCCGCTCCTTTCGCGTGTTGTCGAATGTGGAAACCGCCTCATTGCCTACCGCAGGATCTGCCTGTGAGGCAGATAGGCTACGAACCTGGCCACAGTTGCTTTAGCATCGGCCACCTCGTCAAAGCCGTTGGCGATGTTGCAAAACCTCACCCTCCGGCCGATCGGCGGGCCGTAGACGCTATAACCGGGGTTGTCGCCGGTCCTCGTGATGTGGTGCGCGGTATGGAAGCCGGCCTCGTAGTTACCGAAGATCCGAGGATGAGGGTAAGCTACCTGATTATGCAGCGTACTCTCGACCACCGCCTCGGGCTGTAGCTCAGACCGTCGGTGGTCGAGACAGAAACGTTGGGGCATTGTGGGTGTAGATGAGGCCAACACCATGCTTCTCCCAGATCTTGTGGGTGTGGCTGATGATGTAGTTGACGATATCAGCATAATCAGCGAAGCCTTGCAGGCTCTGTCTTCACTCTTCCTGGGGCCTGGATCTTCCCGATATCGCCCTGTCCATGATCTCTTCCATGCTATTGCTCCTTGACTGTATCGGTCCTTTATCGGGCCGGCATCTCTGCACGGGCGTTGCTGTTCACCTGGCTTCTCAAGCTCGCAAAGAGATCGACCCCCATCGTCAGGAAGAGGTGTACCATGTCGACGGGTACCCAGTTCT
>JACIVP010000086.1 GCA_014361455.1 Candidatus Methanosuratincola sp. | reverse complement strand
CGATACAGCGCAAGGACGGCTACGAGGTCTTCGAAGCAATCAGGGTGCAGCTTCTTCAGAAGTTGTACCATGCCGCTCGATTCCAACTGAAAGACGCCCATCGTGTCTCCCTCCTGGAGCAGCTCGTAAGTAGCCGCATCGTCCAAAGGGAGATTGTCCAAAGACGGAACTTCCTTTCCGTTGGCTGCGATGTTGGCCAAGGTATCTTCGATCATAGAAAGCGTACGAAGACCCAAAAAGTCCATTTTGACCAAGCCAAGCCTCTCGATCGGCTCCATCGAAAACTGCGTCACGAGCTGGTTGTCACCTATGCGCTTTATGGGGACGATCTCTACCAGCGGTTCCGGGGAGATGACCACTCCTGCGGCATGCTGAGAGCAGTGTCTGGCGAGCCCTTCAATATGGCTGGCTATATCGAGCAGCCTCTTTACCTCAGGTCGCTCTTCGTAAAGCTTCTTGAGATCTGCCGATAACTCCATGGCGTTAGTGATGTCGTGGGCATGCATGGGGATCAGCTTGGCGACCCGGTCTACCTCGCCATAAGACATGTTCAGAGCTCTGCCTACATCGCGCACAGCCGCCCTGCTCTTCATGCGGTCGAAGGTGATTATCTGGGCTACTCTATCTCGGCCATACCTTTCCACTACGTAATTTATAACCTCATCGCGCCTCTTGTCGGATATGTCGGTATCGATATCGGGCAGCGTCACCCGTTCGGGGTTCAAGAAGCGCTCAAAGAGCAGATTGTAGCGCAGCGGATCCAGCTCGGTTATGCGCAAAGCATACGCGACAAGGGATCCAGCCGCAGAACCTCGGCCAGGCCCTACTGGAATGCCCCTCTCCTTCGCAGCGCCTATGAACTCCGC
>JACIVP010000085.1 GCA_014361455.1 Candidatus Methanosuratincola sp. | reverse complement strand
AGGCCAGGACCTCCGAGGGGGCTCGAAGGTCCTGGCCTATCATAGAGGAGAGGCCGAGATATACCGCGTCGGGTATTTCCACCTACCAGACCAGGTTGAGCTTCTGCTTCCACTCCGCCGGCAATAGCCCCCCAATGGCCAGCCAGTGCCGCGAGTTCGAGAAGAGAACAATTGCCGACAGCAGCGCCATCGGGATATCCATAAAGATAGTTACCGATGCCAGTGTATCCACCACGGCGCCGAAACAGCCGCACTCAATGCTGCGTCCCTGTGACAGGACTATCGCTTTGGCGACGAAGAACGCCAGGCTCATCAGCCCGGTGCCCAACGCCGATAGGCGGGTTAACACCCCAAACAGCAGGCCGAGCGCACACAGAAGTTCGATGTACGGCATGATCAGCCCGAAGAAGCGGGCGATGTTGATCGGTTCTACCGGCAGGATGCCGAAGTTGTAGACCGCATCTACCGAGTACCGTTCGATGTCCACCAGCTTCCCATAGGATGAGACGAGGAAAATCCCGGCCAAGATCAGGCGGGCCGCCAGCGTCACATAGCGGTTGTTCACAACGGCCTGCAGCCAGCTTTGCCCTCCTTTGGATGATACCATCGTTCCTGCCATTATCTGACCTCCATGTATCTCTGAAATCTACGAGTCTTCCGGAAGTATTATTTTGTCGCGGCATCGAGGATCGCAGGGAAAGCATCCTCCGCCATCTTCCGAATCCCATCCTCGCTTCGCCCGGCGATGGGATGTTCGACCACAACCAGGGCCATATTCCCAGCCCCATACTTCTCCATTTCTTGCCGTACCATCTCCTCGAACGCGGAGGTCGCGATCGTTACCGTCGGAATCCCCTGTTTTTCTACGTTGAGCTG
>JACIVP010000084.1 GCA_014361455.1 Candidatus Methanosuratincola sp. | reverse complement strand
GTCACAGCCCGTTTCCCCAACGCCTGCAGTTGGATGCGCAACCTCAGAGAGGCTGTGGTTTTTCCTGAGCCCGAAGGACCTGCCATGCACACCAAGCGCACTCGAGACCGAGAAGCGATATCTTTAGCAATGTGGCTCAAGCGCTGGCTATGGAGAGCTTCGGACGTAAGGATCAGGTCTCCGGCCTTGCCCTCCGCTACCAATTTATGGAGGTTATCCATGGTGCTCACGTTTAATATGTCAAGCCACTCGGTATACTCGCGGAAGACTTCGGCTAGCTTCTTAGGCGGTTGAAAGGGGGGCAAGCCATCCGGATAAGCCACCGTAGGAAACAAGAGCACCATTCCCCCTCCATACGGAACGAGGTCGAAGACGCGGAGGTAGCCCGTGGACGGGGCGAGGGGGGCGTAGAAAAAACCGTGCGCGTCAGCACAGCAGTAAACCTCCACAGGGTCTATGGCAGCCCATTGAAGGAGCCTGGCTTTATCTGCGTTGCCCTGACGTTCGAAGACGCGCTTAGCTTGATCGATAGGCACGAGCTTTCTCCTGAAAGGCAGATCCATGTCCACCATCTGCTCCATCAACCTCCTGACGCGCGCCACGTCTTCCTCCGAAGGGAAACCGGAGGGAAGCTCGCAATAGTAACCATCGCTCAACGAATGGCGGATGAAGATGTCCTGGTTTAAGGCCCTCTTACAGGCTAATACCAAGAGAAAGCTCAGGCTCCTGCGATAGACTTCCATTCCCTCAAAACTGCTCGTGTCCACAAACTCGACTACAGCGTCATCATCTATGGTCCAGTCAAGGCTGCGCAAATAATGATTAACCCGCCACGCCACCACGTTCCTCCGACTCTCATATCCGCTGGCAGCGAGCACTTCGGG
>JACIVP010000083.1 GCA_014361455.1 Candidatus Methanosuratincola sp. | reverse complement strand
GACCAGATAACACTCCCCCCAATCTTGCTATTGCCACCCTTCCATTCCTCAGGAGCCTTTTCCAAGATGAGTACATCAGCCCCAGCTTTTTTGGCCTCATAGCCAGCAGTGGCCCCTGCCAGACCATAACCTACCACCACCACATCTGCCTCATAGTCCCATTTCTGGGGGAGCCACGGCTTTACCTCGACTTCTTTGACTACCTCTTTGGTGACCTCGACCTCCTTGATGACCTCTCGGGTGACCTCGACCGGCACCTCGACGGTCTCCTTGATCACCTGGGGGGTCGGGGTCGCCGCCGGCGCGCAGCCGGCCAACACGCCGGCGGCGGCTACCCCCGCCGCACCGACCGCTGTCCCCTTCACAAATTCCTTGCGCGATACTTTTTTGCCCTTCTTCTCTGCGGAGCTCATCCCCTGTTTTCCTTTCTTTGGTGTGGTTACTGCATCCTCTTCGTCCAGACCTTTGGGCTTCTCTTCCTCTTCCCGCATTCTGCCCTCCTTTGGCAGTTTTATTGGTAACATCCGGACAACTCAACAGGGGGAAGATGGAGGAAGCTATTGCGTGTCGCCTCCTCCATCCCCCAAACTTCCAATAGGCCTCAGCATCCCTTTACGGATTGGGTGCTATTCCCAGGCTGTCTCCGTGGCGGCATTGAGGCCGGCAACACGTCCCCATGTCAAAGCCCCGAACACACCGTCCGGCTTGATGTGGCCAACCTGACCCACATCGCCGGCGGAATACAGCCTTGGAATAGGTTGATCGCCTTTACCTACCGTTTGACCTTTGGCATTGTGCTTCAGGCCGCCAATCGAATATGTGGCTTGGGGGCACAATTCTACGGCATAATACGGCGGGGAATCTATAGGCTGAGGCCCTGGTCGACCGAACTCCTGGTC
>JACIVP010000082.1 GCA_014361455.1 Candidatus Methanosuratincola sp. | reverse complement strand
GGCGAGCCGTCCCTCAGAGAGAAGATAGCCGGCCTTTACGAGACCGCATCGATGGAAGACGTGCTAGTCCACTGCGGAGCCGAGGAGGCGATCTTCAACTTCATGAACGTCTTCCTCGAGAAGGGGGATCATGTGATCTGCCAGTTCCCTGTTTACCAGTCTCTTTACGAGGTGGCCCGTTCAATAGGCTGCGAGGTGAGTCCCTGGGAATTGCGGCAGACTGAAAGGGGCTGGGAGTTCGATCTGAATCTTCTGGAGAGATCGATCAGACCCGAAACGCGCCTGCTGGTGATAAACAACCCAAACAACCCGACAGGTTACCTTATAAACAACGAAGAACTGGAAGAGATAGCCGCTCTTGCCTACAGGAAGGGCATATTCGTTTTCTCGGATGAGGTTTACCGTGGTCTCGAGCTTTCCGAAGGGACCCCCAAACAGAGGGCCTTCATGGATATCTGCGAAAATTCCCTATCGCTTGGGGTGATGTCTAAATCCTACGGCCTGGCCGGCTTGAGGATCGGCTGGATAGCTTCTCACGCGAAAGATATCGTGGAAAGCATGACCAGGTACAAGCACTATACAACCATCTGCAACAGCGCGCCCTCTGAATATCTCGCCGAAAGGGCTCTGGAGTGTGGAGAAAAGATCCTGGCCAGAAACGTGGAGATAATAAAAAACAACATAACCCTGGCCGAAAGCCTGCTCCTGCCCACGGGGCTAATAAGGCTGAACAGACCCGGAGCCGGACCGATAGCCTTCAACGAATATCTCGGAGGCGACGTCGATAACTTCTGCGAAAAACTGCTGGAAGATACAGGCGTCCTTCTTCTCCCGGGAAGCGTTTACGATTTCCCGGGTAATTACTTCAGAATGGGGTACGGTCGGAGCGGTTTCGAAGAAGGAGTGCAGAGATTG
>JACIVP010000081.1 GCA_014361455.1 Candidatus Methanosuratincola sp. | reverse complement strand
CCCGAAGTGCTCGCTGCCAGCGGATATGAGAGTCGGAGGAACGTGGTGGCGTGGCGGGTTAATCATTATTTGCGCAGCCTTGACTGGACCATAGATGATGACGCTGTAGTCGAGTTTGTGGACACGAGCAGTTTTGAGGGAATGGAAGTCTATCGCAGGAGCCTGAGCTTTCTCTTGGTATTAGCCTGTAAGAGGGCCTTAAACCAGGACATCTTCATCCGCCATTCGTTGAGCGATGGTTACTATTGCGAGCTTCCCTCCGGTTTCCCTTCGGAGGAAGACGTGGCGCGCGTCAGGAGGTTGATGGAGCAGATGGTGGACATGGATCTGCCTTTCAGGAGAAAGCTCGTGCCTATCGATCAAGCTAAGCGCGTCTTCGAACGTCAGGGCAACGCAGATAAAGCCAGGCTCCTTCAATGGGCTGCCATAGACCCTGTGGAGGTTTACTGCTGTGCTGACGCGCACGGTTTTTTCTACGCCCCCCTCGCCCCGTCCACGGGCTACCTCCGCGTCTTCGACCTCGTTCCGTATGGAGGGGGAATGGTGCTCTTGTTTCCTACGGTGGCTTATCCGGATGGCTTGCCCCCCTTTCAACCGCCTAAGAAGCTAGCCGAAGTCTTCCGCGAGTATACCGAGTGGCTTGACATATTAAACGTGAGCACCATGGATAACCTCCATAAATTGGTAGCGGAGGGCAAGGCCGGAGACCTGATCCTTACGTCCGAAGCTCTCCATAGCCAGCGCTTGAGCCACATTGCTAAAGATATCGCTTCTCGGTCTCGAGTGCGCTTGGTGTGCATGGCAGGTCCTTCGGGCTCAGGAAAAACCACAGCCTCTCTGAGGTTGCGCATCCAACTGCAGGCGTTGGGGAAACGGGCTGTGACACTTGCGCTTGATGACTATTTCTTAGAGCGAGA
>JACIVP010000080.1 GCA_014361455.1 Candidatus Methanosuratincola sp. | reverse complement strand
AGTTGATACCCCCTTTTATCCTCTGCCTTTTGAAACAAACCTTATTGCCCGCAACTTCCAACTCTGCTTGTTAACGCCTGGAATTATAACAAAGATTGGCCATAGCGGGATATCTTTTTAAACACCCTCTATGACTGAAAGCGCGCGGTGGAAGCCGCTCTTGGGAAGAAAGAAATGATCCGTTCCCCATTGTCCGGCCAACGTTTGCTGAAAGAGAAAATAGTATTAAAAGAACGCTTCCGACGCTGCGCAGAAAGAACCGTCCACCGTCCTTCGAAAGAGCGGGATTTTGATCTTCTTACCTCTGACCTCATTCCTCTTACCTCTGTTTAGAAACGAACGAGAAGAACAGGAGAGCGAGATCCCGTATAGGAGTCCTGAATTTGATCCCTGAATAAGATCATTTCAGGGCAGGCTCTTCAGGACAGGCTCCACGGGATGACAATCCCTTGCCGTCATGCCGGACTTGATCCGGCATCCCCGCTCCTTCGAAAGAGCAAGAGCGAGATCCCGTATAAGAGCATTACGGGATGACAGGATTGGTGCACTACGGGATGACAGCCCCTCAGGTCATCCTGACGTGCTCCCAGTCAGGATCTCGCCCTTTCCTCCCTTCCCGTCATGCCGGACCTGATCCGGCATCTCCGTGCGCCCGGCATGGTACACAACTATAGGGTGAAAGACCCGAATGTGGGGAGTCAAAGAAGCATTAGCCAGAGGCAAGGGTGTCACTGGTAACGGTGAATCTGAAGGAAGCCCGAGGCAAAGTCCGGAACTGAACGAAAGTGAACCAGAGATGGCCGTTACAGAGGGTAACCCTGCGGGATAAGGGAAAGCCCTGACTCCAGCTGTAAAGGTTCGGATGGCAGGATTCGGATGAAAGTGGTGTATCTTACCCGGGGAAGTCCTCATGAGTCCGAAA
>JACIVP010000008.1 GCA_014361455.1 Candidatus Methanosuratincola sp. | reverse complement strand
CATAAGCTGCGTCCATTATCTAATGGTTTTTAGGCGATATTTTTGAGCGAGGACTACGAGGAGCTTGCAAGGAGAGAGGAGCTCAGAGTAGACCGAGCCAGGTCGAAAAGGGTGAAGGATGAGGACCTGTTCAAGACGCTGGAGGAGGTCTTCGACCTGAAGACAGTCATGGCCCTATACCAAATGATAAACAGTGGGCCAATCGATAGCGTCTTCGGCGCGGTGAAGGCAGGCAAGGAGTCCAGAGTCTACTGGGCGAAGGGCAAGTCCGGGGAGGACCTTGCGGTGAAGATCTACCTCACCTCGTCGATGGAGTTCAAAAAGTCAATAAGGCAGTATATCCAAGGCGACCCGAGGTTTAGGGACTCCAAGGACCACAGGCAACTGATCTACACCTGGGCGCAGAAGGAGTTCAAGAACCTCTCCCAGGCGAAAGGCGCTGGGGTAAGGGTCCCTAGGCCGATCCACGTCCACCAGAACATACTCGTGATGGAGTTCATCGGAGATGGCGGCGAGCCAGCGCCGATGCTGAAGGATCTTAGGGACGGCGAGGTCGATGCCCGGATCTACGAGGATGTAATTGGGATGCTCGAGAGGCTGTACAGGGATGCGGGGCTGGTGCACGCGGACCTGAGCGAGTACAATGTGATGGTTCACGAAGGGAAGGCCTACTTCATTGACCTAGGCCAGGCAGTGCTTAAGACGCACCCGATGGCGGACACCTTCCTGAGCAGGGATGTTGGAAATATTATAAGGTTCTTTGAGAAGAGGGGTCTGAACCCACCGGACCCGGAGAGTGTTATAAAATGGCTGAAAAGACAATGAGCAGGATCTACCTGAAGATACCCGTCGAGAGGACAGGGGTTCTCATAGGGGAGGGAGGGGGGACCAAGGCAGAGCTAGAGAGGGGCACTGGGACCAGGATAACAGTGGATGGCAAGAGCGGCGAGGTCGTGATCGAGTCCGATGCCGGAAGGGGTGACCCGTCCGGGATCCTCAAGGCGAAGGACATAATAACCGCAATTGGAAGGGGATTTAGCCCGCAGAGGGCGTTCCGTCTCTTCACGGAGGGGCAGATGATCGAGGTCATTGACCTCAAGGAAGTCCTCGGGGACTCGAGGAACCAGCTCCTCAGGGTCAAGGGCAGGATAATAGGGGAGAACGGCAAGACGAGGAGGATAATTGAGAAGCTCACCGGGACAGTGGTCTCCGTCTATGGCCACACGGTCTCTATAATTGGAGAGTATGACGAGATACTCGTAGCTAAGGAGGCAATATCCATGCTGGTGAAGGGGGCGATGCATGGTGCGGTCTATAAGTACCTGAACAGTGCACACCTCGAGCTCAAGAAGAAGAGGCTCTCACTCTGGGAGGAGAGGCCAGAGCTCAAGGAGGGGCTTGAGGCGGACGATGGAGGAGACGAAGAAGGAGAAGAAGGAGAAGAAGGAGAGAAAGAGGGAGGCTGAGGGGTGTCCAAGGAGAAGTTCCAGTCAATCTCTGCTGCTGATTTCTTCTACAGGAACAGGGAGATAGCTGGCTTCGACAACCCCGTCAGGGCAACATACACGATAATCAGGGAGCTGGTCGAGAACGCGCTGGATGCCTGCGAGCAGTACAGCATACCTCCCGAAGTCCGGACGAAGCTGATCGGAGAAGGCGGCTCGATATACAAAATTAGGGTGGAGGACAACGGGATCGGCGTTCCCTACGATCAGGTGCCCTACGCCTTTGGGCAGATCCTCTTCGGCTCGAAGTACACGCTGAGGCAAAGCAGGGGTATCTTCGGGCTGGGTGGCAAGATGGCGGTCCTGTACGGGCAGATAACCGCACACAGCGCGGTCAGGGTCCTGTCAAGCACAGGGGGCTTCGAGAAGTACTTCTACGAGCTCAGCATCGACGTCCAGGAGAACAAGCCGATCATAAGGAGGAAGGATGTGACGCCGAACCCAGGCAGGTGGCGCGGAACCATAATAGAGTTCGGCTTCGAGGGGGACTACATCAGGGCGAAGCCAAAGGTGGTTGAGTACTTCCGGCAGACTTCGATCATCCTCCCGTACGCAAACATCCTCTTCGTCGACCCGGACGGCGTCCTGTACAGGTTCGACAAGGTAACCGATGAGGTGCCGAAGCCCGCCGAGACGGTCAAGCCCCACCCGTACGGGGTGGACCTCGAGATACTTCACAGGATGATAAACGCCACGAGGAGCAGCACGATGGTAGACTTCCTCGTGAACAACTTCCACAGGGTCGGAGTCGCCACGGCGATCAATTTTCTGAAAGAGGCAAAGATAAGCCAGAGTGCAAACCCGAGGACGCTGGACTCGAAGGAGCTGCTAAGGCTCGTCAACAAGATGAAGGAGTACGACGGGTTCCAGCCCCCGGACGCGCAGTGCCTCTCGCCCATCGGGGAGGAGCTGCTCAGGAAGGGCATAATCAGGGAGTTCAGGCCAGAGTACGTCGCGGTGACCCAGAGGGGGGCCTCAGCGTATGCAGGGTATCCGTTCATCGTGGAGGCTGCGGTCGCGTATGGAGGAGACATACCAGTGACGCCGCAAGACGAGATACTCGTCTTCAGGTTTGCGAACAAGATCCCCCTGCTTTATGACCTCCACAGCGACGTGACGATGAAGGTGATTAAGAAGATCAACTGGCAGAGGTACAGGCTGGACGTAAGCGCGATGCCCCTAGCCTTCTTTGTACACATATGCGCCACGAAGGTCCCGTACAAGACGGTGGGTAAGGAGTACATCGCGGACAGGCCCGAGGTCGAGTACGAGATCGAGTGGGCGCTCAAGACGTGCGCGAGGGACATCCGGAACCACCTCGCCAAGAAGGAGAAGGCTGACATTGTGCAGAGGAGGCTCTCCGTCTTCGAGAGGTACCTCCCGATGATCGCGCAGTTCTCAACGGATCTCGCGGGGAACGAAAAGCCCCCTGACTATGGGAAGGTGTTGAGGAGGGTGCAGGCACATGCTAAGGAAGTCGAACAGAGAAGTCTTGTCGAAGCTGAGTGAGCTCGGGAACGAGATCTACGCCGAGATCGAGAGGGGGGAGTTCCCGAGGATAAGGATCCCGAGCAGGACGACCTCCAACATCGTATTCAACGAGGAGCTCGAGCAGTTCGTCTTGGGCGAGCAGAGGTCGCTCAGGTCAGCTGCGAACATAAAGCAGATCAGGTCGCTCACCCAGCTGCTCTGGGTAGCTTCCTTCGCAAAGAGGCTCGTGACCGAAGGGAAGAGCAGCACGCTCAGGGATCTCTACTACCACTCGCTGAACTACGGGATAAAGTTCAGGGAGCAGACCGAGTCGGACGACACGGTGACGGACCTGGAGACACTTCTCGGGGAGCCCCGGGAGGGGTTCAACATATTCCCAAAAGAGAGATCCGCGATCTTCGGGGACCTAGAGATAGAATACACAACCCCAGAGACCCACAAGGGGAGGAGGGTGAACCTCGGATCCAACCCGGACGGCGTCATGGTAGGGCTCTCGGTCGCGCAGGCAGACTTCATCTCCTGCAAAGCGGATAAGGTATTCGTCATCGAGAAGAACGCGGTCTTCAGGAGGTTCATCGAGGAACGCGTCTACGACAAGTTCAATGCAATCCTCATAGACACGGCAGGGCAGGCACCCAGACTCGCGAGGCTGCTGATCAGGAGGCTCAACCTGGAGCTCGGGCTGCCGGTCTACCTCCTCACGGATGCCGACCCGTGGGGAATGCACATCGCGATGGTGATCATACGCGGCTCGGCCAATGCAGCCCATCTGAGGGAGCTGACGACCGTCAAGGCGAAGTGGGTAGGGCTCTGGGCGACGGACATAAAGCGGTTCAGCCTGCCCTCCTTCCCGCTCACGAAGCTCGACGAAGAGAGGATCAGGCTCCTCGAGGAAGACATGAGGTACAGGGAATTCGAGTGGCAGAGCGAGCTCCAAGAGTTTAAGAAGACGAAGAGGAGGGCTGAGCTGGAGGCGTTCAGCGCCCATGGGCTCACGGCGATCGTCGACAAGTACCTGCCGAAGAAGCTGAAGATGATATGTGAGAGCTAGCATAAACTGCCCCTCTATCCAAATGAGACCCCCGAAATCCAAACTGCGCTTGGTTTCATAGGCTATCAGACAATCAAGAATCCCGGTGCTGAGCGACAAATCAAGTTTATTGCAATACAATTGCAATGCTAGTTTGATTGACCAAGACAAGAAAGTGGAACAAGTTCTACGGGTCAGGAAGAAAGAAGATGGTTCTGACATTGCCCAAAAAAGCTCAGAGGTGAAGCTAGAATTCAGGGAGGTTGCTGTCGAAGCCAAAGAGGGCGTGCTTATCAGACATTTGAAAAAAAGCGTGGTGGATCTTAGCCCAAGCATAACCGAGGAACGGTCTAGAGAAGAGAACACAATGGAAAGAAGGCAGACCCATGATGGGGGCTGCTAAAGAGGGTTGCCCCTGACGCTGGCGCGATTTCAGAATGCGCGGTCAAGAAAAGCCCTATGGAAAGAAGGAGGGGGAAAGCATTTCGGTTGCCACCGTAGGCAAGGTCGAGGCCCGCCAGGATATTTGACCGTGAGCGGAGACGTTGTCATCTCCGGGATTTATCAGGAGGCGCTATTAGCAGAGCGATCCGAAAAAGGAGGCGTTTTCTGGCATGGCTCAAGGGCAAGTGCAAAATAGCGAGCCTCGCGGAGCAGATCTCCGTACAGTCAGGAGGGCTGAAGAAAATGGTGAAGGTATCCATTCCTGGATGCTGCGCAATGGCGACAGCGGATGCCCATGGAGGGGATCCCTCTTCAGGAGGGCAGAGGCGGAGATGGCGCCATTTGAAGGCTGCTTGAGAAGGGCAGACGTGAAATTTCTTGAGGGCGAAAATTGGCCGCCGGTCGAAGGATAGCAGGTATGCCAAGCAGAAACAGTCAAAATTTAACCGCCAAATAGCTTGGGAGGGCGACAAAAAACATTAATATGCAATCCTCTTGCTCATTTATAGAGCCGCGGTAGCTCAGCTCGGTAGAGCGGCGGGCTGTTAACCCGTTGGTCGAAGGTTCGAGTCCTTCCCGCGGCGCCAAAAGGCTTATACGGTTTTTGCAAAATAAAAACAAAGGTTTTGGAAACTAAATAGGGTGCATTGGGATGGATCAGCAGGTCCCAAAGGGAGTTGCAGCCACGATACTTCTCACAGCCTACAGGGCGGGAAAGCTGACGATGTCCGATCTCTGTGAGAGGACAAGGTTCAGCACGATAACGGTGCTGAACCACGTGAATTCGCTGTTGGCTGCAGGGCTGCTTGAGGAGGAGAGGGAGGGAACCTTCCCAAGGAGGAGGCTGATCAAACCAAGCCAGGAAGGGGCAAGGATGGCGGCCCTGCTGAACTTGGCAGAGTTGACCAAGTACGGTGGAGGGGACCTGATCGAGATGGGCGCCAAGGCAGGGAGGATCGCCGCTTACCAGGAGGGCCTCACATCTTTGAGGCGAGGGGTGGCAACGAAGGAATGGCTCGCTGCGGAGCTGCTACTGAATGGCATAGGCGCGCTGGCGAGCAGCCTAGCACAGGTGGAAAAGGGGCTCCCAGAAGCCCTTGGAAAGGAAAGGGAGGCGTTCAGGGAGTGGTCCAAGAGGCTCGAAGCATACTTCTTGGAAGGGCAGAGGCGGCTCAATGCGAAAGACCTTCACGGATGCATCGCTCTGGTCTCGAAGGCGGCGAGCGAGTTTTCTGGGGCGGCGCAGGTTTTCATCGAGGCAGCAAGGAAGCTCAAGGAGATGCGGCTCGAGGAGCTGGCGAACTTCATCGAGTTCGTCACCCCGAAGCAGACCCAAAAGGAATAAATTTCACAGCCCCAATTCTTTTTCGGGGCCCGTAGCTTAGTCCGGCCATAGCGACAGACTCATAATCTGTTGGTCGAGGGTTCGAGTCCCTCCGGGCCCACTTAAAGAATAGTTAAAGATCCTTTTCTTTTTGTGTAATCAATTGCCAGGCTACGAAGCTTGAGTCTATTTTAATGCCTCTTCGACAATATGCAATATATTCTTACTCATCTTTTCCCACGAAAGGTTCTTGGCAAATAGGTAACCTTTTTCGGAGATTTTTTCGCGCATGGATCTGTCTTTAATTAAGACTTCAATTGCCTCTGCCAGTTGGTCGGAAGCACCTCCTCTGACAACAAGCGCCCTCTCTTCATCTGCCACGCCAGTCTCCCTGAATATTTCGGTGCAAACAACAGGCAGCCTGTGGCAGTAGGCTTCGGTAATTGTGATGCCCCACCCCTCTTCGCCTATCGAAGGCTGGACGTAGATGTCGGATATCCTGTAGTACATTTTTAGTTCCGCATCTATCATATGGTTCGTGAATATTACATCGTTAATTCCAAACGTTTCAACTAAATCCTTTAACTTTTGGAAATATTTTTTGTTGTCTTTGGATATGCCCCCTACCAAGTACAATTTTGAATTAGGGTATTTATGTTTGATAGTCCGGAATGCGCTCAACAGAACATCGTGACCTTTATTTGGGGCGATTCTAGCGACGCAAAGAATGTTAATTCCTTCATGTAAAACTGGGGGTTCAGGAACGCCGAGATCGACGCCCTCATTCACAATTTTGATTTTTTCCTTTGGGACCTTCAGATTTTTCCGCAAGTCATACGCTGTTAATTTTGAAGGCACTCTCATTATTTTTGATTTTTGGGAGACAAAATTCAATATTTTTATGTTTTGTGGGATAATTATCCTCATATACACCATTTTCCTTATTCGCACCCATGAACTGGCATGATTATGACGAGAAGCTCATCTGCCGAGGAGAGCTCATCCTCGACCTTGACTTCGTAAAGAACTACAAAGCGGAGTTGGATGCCATGAATAAGGGGAAGGAGGGAATGCCCTTCACCCTGACTGGAAGCTACGTCCAGTTCCTTGCCTTGGTAAGGTACCTCTACGGGATGCCATACAGGTAGCTTGAGGGATTCACGAGGGCGCTCAAGCGGTTTGTTGAGGTGCCATCTGCGGACTACACCTCGCTGAGGGACAGGGTGATCAGGGTGGATGTGGAGCCCTTCAGGAACCTTGCAGGGCTGGAGGAGCCCTTAACGATAGCCGTAGACTCCACTGGTGTTAAGTCTACAAGTCCGGAGGGTGGATGGAGCGCACATATGGAAAGAAGAAGAAGAGGTACATGAAGGTCCACTTCGCCGTTGACGTTAAAACAAAGAAGGTCGTTGCGATGGAGGTCACGACGGACGAGGTGCACTCCTAAACTCGAAGGTGGCTGAGAGGCTGGTTGATGAGGCTACAGCAAGGGCTGAGGTCAAGGAGGTGATAGGGGATGGTGCGTACGATACGGCAAGGCTCTACGAGCACCTGCGTAACAGAGGGATTGATGCCGTGATAAAACCGAGGAGGAACAGCGTGCTGGAGACTCCATCGAGGGCGAGGCGGTACGAGGTTGATCTCTACAGGAACCTGGGCCATGGGAAGTGGGCTGCCATAAAGGGGTACGGCAGGCGCTGGTCTGTGGAGACCGCATATTCAACATTCAAAAGGGTATTTGGAGAGTCCGTTATGGCAAGGACGCTCGATAACGTCGTGAGGGAGCTTGCGGCAAAGGTGTCCCTGTACAATATACTGGTCAGGATCTAGCGGCAGGGAAGGACAAAGGAAGGTGGCAGTGTGGAAAAGTTTACGGGGATGATAGTTAACCCACAAAGCAATAGTTATGAAAAGTTTTTATTTTCAAAACTCAATTCATCCATAATCAAATCCAAGGTGTGCCCAATGAAAATTTTAATGATCGCGCCCAAAATAAAGGGAATCGGAGGAGTTGAGACATTTACACGCAATTTATCAAAATATCTTAAGAAAGAAGGGCACAATGTTAAGATACTTTCATCAGAAATGGTTCCGATAATACCTATTCAGGGTTTTAGGAACATATCATTCGCATTATCCGCTTTTATTACTACGTTTAGCATTCGAGAGAAGTTTGATGTAGTTCATATCCAAGATCTTCCATGCACATTCCCATCCCTTTTCATCAACAGTTCCAAAAGGGTGGTAACTTTACATGGAATTTATTCCGAGAGTTTAAGGTACACACATTCCAGCTTACTAGCACGGATAATAGAGACAATCGGGATGCATTTTTTGCGGTACATGAATGTGATAGTGGCAATCTCAAGGTCAACTGCAGAATATTATAAAAGGAAAGGATTTAGTGTCATATATATACCAAATGGCGTTGATTTCGAAGCTCTTCCACAGGATGGCATAAGACTGTATAAAAAGCAAGTTGTTTATGTTGGGAGGCTCTCCATGGAAAAAGGAGTCGATTTGCTCATTTCCGCTTTTAAGATGCTAAATTTTGACGCCAAATTATATATCATAGGTTCCGGACCTGAGGAACATTCCCTCAAGAAAATGGCGGATGATGATGCCAGGATTGTATTTATCGGCGCAAAGGATCATAAGACCACATTACAGATTATAAAAGGATCCGATCTTCTTGTCTTACCAAGCAGATCAGAAGGTTTGGGCCTTGTCTTACTCGAAAGCATGGCAATGATGGTCCCAGTGGTTGCAACAGCTGTAGGAGGCATTACAGAATTAATCGATAATGAAACCACTGGGATTTTATCAGAACCGAACAATCCAACATCACTAGCAAATGCAATCTTAAAAGTACTCGAAGACAGAGAAAGTGCCTTAAAAAGAACCGAGCAGGCATTTCTCAAGGTAAAGGATCGGTATACGATGGATACAATTGCCAAGAGGTATTTAGAGGTTTATTCTGTGCAATAAACGGAACAGTTTTGATCAAGAGTATAGCATAATCGCGCTTGCCCTTTATGCTACAGTACATGCACGATTTACGAGTAGAAGGACATTAAAGATCGGTTAAATAAGTCGTCGAAGAAGCTCTTCCCCCTTGTCGCCAGGGACTATGAGGAATCCGGAGGGAGTTCTCATGAGGACCGCGGTTGTCTATCTCCTCCCTCAGGTCCTGCGGGATGCAGATCCTCCCCTTTGAATCGATCTTCAGCCTGATTTTTTCCATATTTCCTACCAATAATAAGTGGGATGATTATCTAATAAGGGTCGCTTAATTAAGTAGCTGGGTTGCACGCCAGACCGTAGCGGCACTGCAGCCGAGCTTGAGCGCGCCATGGCAAACGGGGGACTAGGAATGGAATGAAAAACTGAAATGGAAGGGAAGGAAAGAATAATAGAACCCTTTGAGATGGCATGACCAACCGTGACCCCCAAGCTTGTCGAAAATGTCAGTTAGAAGCGGAAAACAAGCTAGGCGCCACCTATTAGTTGACAGGTCAAAGGATATTAATACAGAATACATAGCTGTAAGCATGTTCAGCAGGAAGAAGGATTACAAGAGCCACTTCGAGAAGGGGGTGGCGCTATTCAACGAGAGGAGGTACAGCGAGATGATAAGCGAACTCAACGAGGCGATAGACGCGAACGGCGAATCCGCGGAGGCGTACTTCTACAAGGGCAAGGCGCTGGAGGAACTGAAGAACTATGGCGCGGCGCTCAACGCATACACCACTACCGCCAAGCTCGATAGAGTGTAACAGTATTCTTTTACAATCGGATCATATGTACTGATTTCGAATTTGTCGTTCTCAGCCAATTTGATGAATTTAGTAGCAGGACTTTCCCGCGCATCGTCTACATTCCCTTTGTATGCACCCCGAAGACTGAGCTTAGGATTTTTGACCCCGTTTAGCATCTTTTTTGCTCGGCATAAGAGATAGTTAGGCATGAAGTCGTTCACATGACGCGCCATCGACAGGATGTGGTCGTTTAAAGAGTCCGGGATAATGAACCAAGAGTCTATGGGTATGCAGTACCGCCTACTCCAGGTAGGTTTGTGGAGGTACACCCGGGGATGTTTATTGGCCAGTTCGATCGATTCCCAGACATTTAAGCCTATTTCTTCAGCAATCTGCAAGTTCATTTACTAGGGCAATGTTCACATCACAATATATATTCTCAATGAGTTTTACAAATTCAGCCGTTGTAACATCTGTAAGATAAAGATTGCCTTCAATGAAGCTGGAATAGAGGTTTTTGCAAATTCAGCTGATTCCGGCGTAATCCCACCGATAATTCGGTCATTGTGGATCATTTCGTAGAGTCTTCCCAGGCATCACCCTTTCGGGGCAGTATGCGAGGTAGAAGTCGCGACCAGCCTTAAGACTGCTTTGTTCGAGGATTGGCCTCACAATCTCAGTCGTAGCATTTGGTGGCACGGTAGATTCCAAAATGACAGTATTTTCTTTTCGTAAATATGGAACGATCATTGTGGCCGCATTTTTCACATAACTCAGCCTAGCAGAATAGGTGGTGCAATCCAAGGGCGTAGGTACTGCAATGATGAAAACATTGCGCTACTCTACCACCATGCTAGATCTAAACGATGGTTTAGCTGAGATGTATAACAATCCTGATTCTTCAAAAGGCATCCTGTTTTCAACAAGGAATTTTATCTTGTTCGGATCCACATCCACTCCAATTACATTATGACCTTTAGATGCAAGCAATAGAGAAGTCGGCAGACCAATGCGACCAAAACCCAAAACTGTGATTTTCATCTGGTTATAGATGATTTAATTTAGTTATGTGAATGTGTATTTCCTCACCACATATTGCACAGCTATCTTTCATAGTACACCTCAGCTGGAGTTAAATAGCCTATCCCGGCGTGCAGCCTCCTGTTGTTGTAATACTCGGTATATGCGTCCAAGTCGTTGTACTGCCCGTGCTTCCTTATGCACCACCTGCGAAGCTTCTCAAGGTTCCTCTCTTCCGACACACCAACACCACTCTGTCCTGTGATGAGGTGTGCAATATGTTAGTAGGAAAGACATTAGTTATGTGAATGGATAAAAAATAATAAGTTATGTTCCTGATGATCAGTGAGGTACAGTCTATGCGTGTCCTTCTTGCATCTTGTGATGACCCTTACGTAACAAGACTTGGCGGGAAGCATATTCACCTGCTACTTCTAGAACGCGGGTTAAGAGCTTTGGGTTTTCAGGTCGATAGGGTTTATTACGACTCTAAAAGTGCAACAGAGCTCTTAAGGAAACTCATGCTTCGCTTTACTCCATTTCCAGAATGGTATAAATATAATTCCAAACTTAATCGAACAATCCATTGCATACAAAGGCAGATCCCCCAGACGGACTATGACATACTCCATGCACACGATGTTTTGGCAATATCCGCGATTGCAAATATGAAACAAAAGAAAGTATTGACAATTCATGGTTATTTTGCAAGGGAAAACATAGAATATGTGAAAAAGGAAGCACGTGAGAAAGTCTATCCGATCCTTCTCGAATTCGAGAAGGAGGGGGTTGAGTCTGCTGATCACATAATTACTGTTGACAAAAGATTAAGCGAGTACCTCGTTACAGAATTTGGATATAGAAAAAGCAATATTAGCGTTCTACATAATTGCATCGATACAGAACGATTCAGACCTGTATCAACGAAAGAAAAATTGGATCTGAGGAAAAGATTAGGATACGATGTTGATAGTATTATCGTTCTTGTCCCCAGAAGACTTGTTGAGAAAAATGGCGTAATTTACGCGGTTCGTGCAATGAAACACTTGGAGAATAAAAACCTCTTAATGGTTATAGCTGGAGATGGCCCAGAAAAGAAGAATATTGTCAACGAAATAGGAGGTGACCCAAGAATACGATTATTAGGGACCATACCTCATGATAAGATTGATGCATATTTTATGATATCTGATGTAATTTTAATCCCATCCATAACGTCTCATGGCATTCAGGAGGCTTCTTCTCTTGCTATGCTTGAAGCGATGTCCGCTGGTAAAGTTGTAATTTGTTCGAATATTGGTGGCATGCATGAAATTGTTCAAAATATGGTAAATGGCGTCCTTGTTGAAGAAAAGAATTCGGTTGCCATCGCAGAAGCAATAGAAAACATAATTGAGAACAAAAATCTCGAAATTGAAATTGGAATTAAAGCAAGAGAGTATGCAATGAATAACCATTCCTTCATTGCCTATGCTTCCAAAATCACAAAAATATATAATGGTGTAATAAATAATTGATTTTCAATGACCCCTTTGGTTTCAATATTGATGCCTACATATAATGATTCTGAATTCATTTCCGATTCAGTGAAGAGTGTTCTAAAACAAAGTTATAGATTTTGGGACTTGACTATAATTGATGATGGATCGACCGACGATACTCCAGAGATAGTAAAGCAGATTTCTGATAAACGGATCAAGTATATTCGAAACGAGACAAATATGGGGCAACTAAACGCTTTACTGAAGGGAATTGAATTTACACGTGGAGATTATATCACTCTTTTGCATTCTGATGATGCATTTTTAAGCGACAGGGTTCTCGAGGAAAACGTTTCCCAAGAAAACTTGAATTACGATGGCCTGTTCTGTGACCTGTTTAAGATGGATAAAGAAGGGAATATATATGATCTGCTAAGGGTTGCGAATAAAGTCGATCGACATTCTGCTGCATTGACTTTTTTAAGGAATGGGTCCAATATCATCCCTGACATTTTTTTTCTTAAGCGTGAAGCCCTTAGCAATGCGATTGAAAATTATTTAATTTGGGATATGCCTTACTGGTTGAAATTTTACAAAAATAGTGTTGAAACTCTACGTTTAAAAAAAGTAAAACCGTACTATAAGTATCGAGCGCATTCCGAAGATGTAGGAAGATATGTTTCTACAGAGATAGGGAAATTTGTGGTATTTATGGGTTCTTTGAGAACTATCGTTGAAGTTGGGAAAAGAATTTATGTACCATGTTGGAAATTGCAAAAAATTTTTGCAAGAGTACTCCAACCGTGGTTTATCCCCTATTTCGAATCAGGTTTATCCTCACAATGCGACTTGAAAAATATGGTTATCCATACTCTTACAAAGTACTGCAAGCAAATGCCTGGAAATGTCTATTTGAAAAGTTTATTGGACTTCTACAATAATCTTCCATCCAATCGAACTATACAATTGCAATTTGATGAAAATCGTATTTTTCTTGGAAAAGACTCACCAATATTTTTCAAATTGATGAATAAAGATCGCCTTCCTGAACTCTATCGTTACATTTTCGAAGAAATGTCCATTGGTTTTGGAAGAGTTATTGTAAAAAAAGAAGATATTGAAAAAGCAAAAGATCTGCTAAAATTTTTAAATATAACTGCTAAAATCTATTTTATATGAAAATATTTTTAAAGATGCATTGTACAATTAAATATTCAAACCTTTTATTAAAAAATTAGGACAAAATTATGGATTTTGTCGACCTTGGATTTTTGTGCTTTTCGAAGCTTATATCCTAATGTTAATATTTGTCGCTTTACCCTTTAAAATTCTGAGGTCTGTTTGTGGGTCTGCTGCTCGTGAGCTCTTCCAGAATCGGCGAAAGGTTCCCCCAGCGGAGTGAACACCTCTACCGGGAGCTGAAGGTGCTGGGTCATGATGTAATACTCATCGAGGCATACGACCCTATAAAAGGGATATTGGGCGTGCTACGCCACAGGGAGGTACGCTGCAAGATCGTCTCGGGATTCAGGGCGGGCTTCATCGCCCTCCTACTGAAACCTCTCATAGGCGAATACTTCTACGACCTTGTGGAGTGGAAAGCAGACCTCTGCAGGGACAACTGGAGCGGGGCGAAGCGGGTTCTCATTCCACTCGTGGAGCTCGCCGAGATTATGGTGATAAAGAAATCGAGAGTCACCTTCAATGCAGGTCATACTCTCCTGAACCCCATGCTGAAGAAACAGAGAAATGTGGTCATCGCCGAGAACGGGTACAACGATAGGCTCTTCGATCCGAAGAAATACGACAGGGCTGCACTCCGTGGAAGGCTCGGCGTCAACTTCCCTCTGGTAATATTCGTAGGCAAACTTACACCCATGTACGCAAAATATCTCATTCCGGCGATAGACGCAATGACATTTCTAAACAAGGAATTTAAAAACGCAGAGCTTTGGATCTACGGGGATGGACCATGCAAGAAAGAGCTGCAGAAACGCGCCAGGAAAGGGGGAGGAAATGTTCTTTTCAAGGGGTACATCCCCCACGAGAAGGTACCGGAGATCATTACGATCGCCGACCTCGGGATAAACGCCTACAGGACAGAGAGCCTCAAGCTCAGGGAGTGGGTCGCAATGGGTCTCCCAGTGCTGGCGCCCCCCGAGGTTGAGTTCCCCGGCGTCAGGAATTCTAAGTGGGTCAAGGAAGAGATCGCATCCAGCATTGTTGAGATCCTGAAAGAGGGCAGGAAGGCACCCGTAAAACTCAACACTTGGAGGGAAACCGCGGAGATAATCGCGTCTGAATGCAAAAGGCTAAATAGATAATTACATTGATTTTTATCAAATATTTAATGATGCCTTACATGTTTGAAAAACCAATTGTATAGTTACCTGCCGATTGGACGATAAAAGTGGGTGGTATGGATATGTTATTTTCCTACCTCTCAAAGAAGGCAAAAGCCAGCGGGATATTTGAGGGAGATGCCAAGGTCTTCGGCCCTTTCTTGATGGGGGGCGGGACGCGTATAGGGGGGTGGCGATAGTCTGTTTTTTGCGTGTGCAATTAATTCGTTTATCACACCACATATTATCATGCACAGTCAAAAAAATAAATAAATTTAAATCAAATTAGTAGAACTATTGGTAAAGAAACATTCAACGAGGTTTCGCAATGTTTTTTTCTAAAAAGGCAAGAAATGATGGAATTTTGGAAGGTGATGCCAAAATTTTTGGTCCATCTGTGATCGGGCAGAAAACCTTAATCGGCGATAGCGTAATAATAGGATACCCCATAAAGAGAAAAATTATTATATTGAGCAATAAGGCGTCTTTTTCTACCTATGATGATGTTAGTGAAGGCACGAGGATAGGCGCCGATTGCATAATAAGGTCAGGGACAATAATCTATGAAAGTTCACAGCTGGGTAATGATGTCGAAACAGGGCACAATGTCCTAGTGAGAGAGAAGACTGTTGTTGGCGATGGCACGAGAATTGGAACGCATTCAGTGATAGACGGAAATGTGCAGATTGGAAATAGAAACAACCTCCAAACAGGGGTTTATATACCTCCAGGAACAAGCATCGGGTCAAATATTTTTATGGGACCATTTGTGACAGTCACCAATGATAAATATCCACCATCTCCAAAGGTGTCTGGCGTTACCATTAGCGATAATGCCATTATTGGGTGTCGATCCGTACTCATTGCAGGAATAAAAATAGGCGAAGAGGCTCTAGTCGGTGCTGGCTCAGTCGTGACAAAAGACGTACCGCCTAGGACCGTTGTTCTTGGCGTCCCGGCGAGAAAAGTCATGACCAGAGACGAATATGACAGAAAACAGAAGAACTACTTAGCACAACCATAAATCTACGTTGAATCCTATTTTATTTAATAAATGATATTTCGTTCTGGTGAACAAACATGATTCCGATAAATAAGCCCATCATGGGTAAAGAAGAAATGGACGCGGTTTTAAAGGTAATCGAGAGCGGAATTCTCACAAATCCTATGCCCGAAGGAGGGCCTAACTGTAAGGCATTCGAAGAAGAGCTGGCAGCTTACTGCAAGGCAAAGCACGCAATAACGGTAAATTCCGGGACAGCCGCGTTAAATCTTGCCCTAATTGCAGCTGACATAGGGCCAGGTGATGAAGTGATAGTGCCTTCTTTCACCTTCGTAGCCACTGCTAGTGCAGTCGTACTCACGGGGGCAAAACCTGTCTTTGTTGACATTAACCCGAACACCTACAATATGAGCCCGACTGCTTTCAAAAAGGCACTCACGAAGAAGACCAAGGCAGTAATACCGGTTGATCTCTATGGGCTACCTGCGGATATGAGTGAGATAAGTGAGATAGCTAAAGAGAAAGACCTTATGGTCATTGAGGATGCCTGTCAAGCACAAGGCGCCATCTACAGAGGGAAGATGGCAGGTAATCTCGGAGACATAGGTTGTTTCAGTTTCTACCCAAGCAAAGTCATGACAACTGGTGAGGGCGGAGCAGTAATTACTGATAATAATGAGTTGGAGGAAAAAATAAGGCAGTCACGAACACATGGTCAAGTGAAGGGTTACGACTCGGTGAGAATTGGTGGTAACTTCAGGATGCCAGAGATGGAAGCAGCTTTAGGGCGAGCCCAGTTGAAGAAGTTGCCAGCATTCCTTGCCAAGAGGGCGGAGAATGCTAAAATACTCATGCAGATGCTCACTGGAACCAGTCTAAAATTGCCAGAGGTTCCAGAACACAGTAAACATAATTGGTACCTATTCACAGTAAAATGCGCATCAGGCAGCCAGAGAGAAGGGCTCAAAGCTCGGCTTTTGGAAGCAGGCTTTGGCGTTGCAACTTATTATTCAATCCCAGTCCACAAAACGCCATATTACGCCGCCATGGGCTATGACCAGATTAAGCTTCCTGAGACTGAGGACGCTGCAGAGAAGGTGCTGTCGTTGCCTGTGAACCCACGCATAACTGAGGCTGACCTAGAAAGGATGGTAGGCATTATTAAAAAGAACTAAGTACGTTGAAGATTCCGGTGGTTCTTGGCAACTGCGGGCACAGTATCAAGGTACTAAAGCTTGTCGAGCGGCGAAGCAACCTGTTTGAATATATGACCAGCAAGAATGATAAGCCATAGGGAAAAAGATCGTTACGATAGGTAGTTCGCTTATATTCTGATGGTAAGACCATATAAAAATGGTTTAATTATGACCATAGGAAATGTGTACCGTACCCTCATAGAAGGCATGGAATTTTATACCAGCCCAGATGCCATGTTAACGTTGGCTGTGGCACGGTTGTCACAATCCCAGTCCTAGGCAAGCTTTCGGGCAAGAAGGCAGTATACATCGATGACTGATCATGGTCTACAAGACAATAGCAGGGAAGATACTCTACGGTTTTTCGGATACGTTCTTCATGCAATGGCCCAAAGTGAAGAGGCAAGATTCCAAGGGCATCTACGAAGGGAGACCCCTTAGCATGATCTTCGTCGCGATGTGATCTTGCGCATCTTTTGACGAGCGAATACAGAAAATAGACGCTTCGTCAGTAAGGCGCACTGAGCAATGTTGTGACGCAGATAGGTAGTGGCAAATACTGTTTCAAATAGGTAAAGTGGTTCGAGTTTGAGAAGAGGCTCGCGACTACAGCTAAGCTGACATGGATATCCTACAACGCTCAAGCTACCTTTTTCGAGATCCTTACTATGGGCAAGAAAACCATAGTTATACCAAACTGGATCTCCACTTGCATTCCTTAAGGAGGACAAGCCAGAGGCCATGTATCTTATCCAGCATACCCCTTCGCCAAAGGCATTGTATTTCTTTGTCTCTGGCATCTCCTCGTCATAGGTCAGCTTCATATGAATATATGGCAGGTTCAGGCCTACAGCCTCAAAAAAAGAGACTTGCCGTGAAGAATCGCTCAGCATTTATCTCGGTCAGGCATGGCATTCTTTTCTTATCTTCCTTTAGATGATTGCAGAATATACCATCATAGCTCGTTTATGGCCAAGATGTAATCCGTTGTGATTCTGCTCACATCTGGGGTGGCATATGGCGACTGCGACGTTTGGTGTTCTGGTGGTTCCTGATCGAGACAAATAGGCATAGATGTACTCGATCCGCCCCTGACCTGAGACATGACTAGCTTTCAGTTCTTCCACAGGCTACGGAAGGAGGCCCCTCCCAAGAAAGCATCCCTGCGCAACAAGGCGCCATTTTTCACAGCAACCATGCCAATAGCAGATCCGAGATCGCGGTCTGTTACAACACGGTCTCAGACACTCCGGCGCCTGTTGCGGCACGTATCTAGAAAGTCCAGCTTTCTGCAACGTACCTTATTGATTCGTCATAAGATATGGCATAGGTCTTTGCAATGGTAATGTAGTTCTTGAACCATATGGTGGCTGAATCGAACTTGTATTGGCAGATCATTATGGATTCTTTCTTCAGGGAGAAATACCTTCGCTGTTGCCTTTTCCCTGTTCTCGAGGACGGCTCACTTCCATACCCGGCTGAGGATGAACCATCTCGATGTGGTCCTTTTCAATATCTTTGTTTATGGACTCGATCTGGACTCACTACCGTATTACCAGATATTAGATGCCAACATCAAGCTTTATAATATTTGCTTATATTTGATCCAGCAATGAAGAATTTAAGCGCAATTCGGAAATTTTTTATGAAGTTGACTCCTGCTGGACCTACGCTCCTGTGACAAGGATGCGTTTAAGGGTGATCACCATAACAGTTCTTGATCGGTCTGAGATTAATAAACGTTGATTGGGGCAAATCAGAAGTAGAGGGATACTCCAATTATGGCAATAATTACCTCAATGATGATTAAAGAGAGGGGCACGTCATGCTCGTATACTTTCTTTTTGAATTTATGCAGCACTACGATCATAAGATGAGTTGTGTCATAGATCTTGTCATAGGGCTTTTCAAGAGCCGCCGCCATTTACTTTGGCGAATGCCTCAATCTTCATTTTTGCTCTCAGCGGCAATAGGAAGTCAATATAGTAGGGTATAAAAAAGTACGATGGCAAGCTTTTCCATGTTACCTAGAATTGCCATGCATACCATGATGGCGCCAAGCATGTAGGTAAATTCGTTCCCAGGGAATATCTTTGCTGGAAACCAATTGAATATAAGAAATGCAATTAGTGCAGCTGCTGTAACGAACCCTATCATCGCAACCCAGCTTTCCCCCTTAACATATGCAACAATACTCAATGCGGATATGATTACGAATCCCATGCCGCCCTCGAGTCCATTATAACCAGCGAGCATGTTGAAGCCATTAGCTGCCCCAACTATCCCAATAGGAACAAGCAGTAAGGGGTAGAGAATACCAAAGTTTATGTCCCCAAATAAGGGGATAGACATATACGAGTACCCTGCATTGATCACCATCATCGATAGTGCCGCAGGGATGGTAAGCAATGGTTTTTGCAATTGTGATAAACCTATTTTCCAGCCTAGAATATCGTCAATAAAACCGATCAAAGCAATGATCAGGATTGTGCAAAGTGTGGCAAAGATGAATAGATTGATGCTGGATTGGTTTAATAGAAAAGTATTGAGCGCGATGTAGTAAATGATGCCTGCCAGAATTCCTGCTGTAACCCAAACGCCACCAAGCTCTGCGACGAGTGGCCCGTCAGGTTTATTCATTTCTTTGCCTACAAGATTTGCCCGTTTTGCAACAGGTATCCACTTCTTGGTAAGCAACAATGTGCATACAAAGCTAACAAGGGGGCGCAAATGCAAGAAGCGGGTTCATCAGCATCATGAGTTTCGTAGAATATGAACATATATAAATGTTATATGATCGTGATAGCGTGGTGCTAATAATGAAGGTGGGCGTAGTCGGCGTAGGCAACATGGGTCAGAACCATGCAAGGGTCTACTCTGGGATGAATGGGTGTGAGCTTGCAGGCATTGCAGATTCTGATGTAGTAAGAGCAGAGAAGATAGCCCAGACCTATGGCACAAAAGCATTTACAGATTACAAGGATCTAATAAATGAAGGGATAGAGGCGGTAAGCATAGTGGTGCCAACAGTGTTGCATAAGCAGGTGGCATCATTCTTCATTAAAAATGGCGTTGACTGCCTAGTGGAAAAACCAATTGCACCAAACCTAGAAGAAGGCAAGGAACTTGTAGCATTGGCCAAAGACAAGCAAAGGAAGCTGATGATAGGGCAAATCGAAAGGTTCAACCCAGTAGTTCAAAAAGCCAAGAGCATAATTGAAGAGGGCGTATTGGGCGACATACTGATAATATCCACAAGAAGGGTTGGTCCATACTCGCCAAGGATCAATGACATCGGAATAATAGTTGATTTGGCAACTCATGATATTGATGTTGCACGTTATCTGACGGGCAGAGAACCACAGAAGATCTATTCAAAGTATGGCTCCATAAAGCATTTCAAGGAAGACCATGCCATACTGCTTCTTGATTTTGGAGGCTCTGCAGCCTGCATTGAAGTGAACTGGTTTACGCCACATAAAGTAAGGACAGCAGTCATCACAGGAACAAAGGGTATTGCGTATTTGGATTATATTGATCAGAACCTCACGGTCTATAACTCTGAGTGGAAGATGGAGCCAAAGATTGAGAAAGAAGAACCACTCAGGAGAGAGCTGGAGCACTTTATTGGTTGCATCACAAATGGAAAAGAGCCATTAGTTACGGGAGAAGAGGGTCTCAAGACACTGGAAGTGGCCCTGAAGAGCTTGCAGGCTTGTTGAAAAAAGCGTCGCTTTACACTAATTAAAGTTTTGGGTAGGGAAACGATCCCAATAAACAAGCAGATTTTGGGCGTAGAAGAGAAAGCAGCCTTCAAGGTCTTTGAAAGCGGCAGGCTTACAAACCCATCTTCGGAGGAAGACTAAATGTCCAAGCATTTGAGAAAGAGCTTACCACATACAGTAGAGCCAAGTATGCAGTAGCCGTAAATTCCGGCACTGCGGCACCGACAACAGCCATGATTGCTACAGGCATCGGAAACGGCGATGAACTAGTAGTGCATTCATTTACATTTGTTGCAACGACCAGCGGAGTAATGCTGGTCGGCGCGAAGTGGGTCTTTGTTGACATAGGTATGAAAAAATTACAAGCCCCGACTCGTTCCGTCGTGCAATTACCGACAAGACGAAGGCAGAAACCTGTGCATCGAAAAAGCACTTGATTTTTCTCCTGAATATATTTTCTTCATAGATGCGGATGTGGTAATAGCCGATCCAAATTTGCTTAGAAATGTCATAAAATTACAAATAAAAAACAATAATACTGCCTTTTTTATTGATGCTGAATTTAAAAATTTTTCTGACAAATACGAGCTAAAGAAGTTCATAGAAACTCTCGAGTATGCGGATCGTTCTCCCTATACGCTTAAAACCGCAACTTGGTGGGGCACAGGAACATTCATTATTGCCTCGGAAATTGCAAAAGAAAGAAATTAAATTTCATAATGAACTGAATTTTTTTGAGGACAGATATTTTGGGTACGAACTTCGCGAAAGGGGATACGGAATAAAAGTAGTTTCTTCAGAAGCCCTTGCTTATGATATAAATGTAAATAAATATTCGGATATATATATTAAAACTCCAGCAAAAGAATATTTGCGTGCAATTAACAAAAAAACTTTTGCTTTAGCTTATTCTCATTATACAGATAGCTTGTTTAATTCTTTTATTAGATTCATTAAGTCAGAAAACGGCAGAATGGCCACATTTCATACACTGTATGTCTCGTTGATGTTTTTTGGAGCAGTGCTTAGTTTGATCTTAAAGGAACTTGGCATTGCAATGACGGTTTTGGGGCTAACAATTGTATCTCTTTGGACCATCGGCATGAGAATTAGAAGGTGTAAAGATCTCAAAGAAACGCTTTCATGCTTATTCAAATATTCCATTTTTGGGATCTATAGCTTTTTTCCGTACCTTTATTTTTAATATTAAAAAATAAAAAGTTTAGAAGCATTATTTCTGATAATTGATTCTGCTCAAATATAAACAAACATTCCGACAACAACGAGCAGGATCTCGAAGGATAACATGGAGAGCACGACTTCTTTTTCGCTCGCTTTCCCTTTTATTCTGATGATCAGATCAATCATAACATGCGTCAGCGCATAGTATTTATCGTAGGGTTTTTTCAGGAAACCCTCTGAGTCAGGTTTACCAAATTCTTCAGCCTTCATTCTGCTGCGTGCCTTGAGTAAAAAGTCCAAGAAATATGGAATAAATATGATCAATGCCAGCTTCTCGACGTTTGCCAAAATGCTGACGCAGGCGATTATGCTGCCTACCATATAGGTAAATCCGTTTCCAGGGAAAATTTTTGCGGGGTACCAGTTGAACAGAAGAAACGCGACCAAAGCTGCCGCAGTGACCGCGCATATCATCGCCACATGGCTGCTGCCCGTCAGGTAAGAGACCAGCCCGATGCCTGAGATCATTATCAGTCCCATGCCAGCCTCCAAGCCGTTGTACCCAGCAAGCATATTGAAGCCGTTTGCGGCCCCAACTATCCCGATCGGGACCACAACCAAAGGGTACAGGATGCCCAGATCCGTTGCACCCAAGATGGGCAGCTCAACTGAGGAGTGCCCGGCGTTTATCACCATCATTGGGAGCGCGGCGGGGATCGTGAGGAGTGGCTTCTGCAACTGCGAGAGACCCATCTTCCAACCAAGTAGATCATCAATGAAGCCTACAATCGTTATTATCAGGATTGTGCTTATCGTGGCAAAGAGGTTCAGGTTGAAAGACGAGTTGTTGAATAGAAAAGTGTTCAGCCCGATGTAGAAGAGGAGGCCGCCCAGGATCCCGCCGAGCACCGCAACCCCGCCCATCTCCACGACCTCTGGCCTTGAGGGCTTGTTCATGTCCTTGCCAATTAGACCTGCCCTTTTTGCGGCGGGTATCCATTTATTAGTGAGAAAAAAAGTCACTAGGAAGGAGATGGCAATCGAAACCAGAAGTAGCGGATTCATATTTTATCACTGAAATCCGGAGAATCCATAGGTTATTTAAGGATTTACGATGAACAAACCAAAATTGCTGTAAAACAATACGATTTACTTTATCAATTAAATCAGTTCATTCCTAGTATTACTGAGGAGGCTCTTTTGGCGCATGCGATGATGGTGAGGATCGGGGGGAGGCCAAACGCGCCCGGAATGATGCTCGCATCGCTTATAAACAGCCCTTCAAAGTCGGTGTACGGCTCTTCAATAGATCTCACAAGATCGTGACAGGTGCCCCCCGGGTGGACCCCCCTGATATGTGACTCTACCAAAGTCTCTTCATTCACTCCAAGTTTTAGGAGGAGCCCCTTAGCTTCAGATCTCCCTTTTTTGAGGATCTCGATATCTTTTGGCGTGCACCACTTTACCACCTTGCTGTCTGTCACCTTGCCCGAAGGCTCGTCCCGTATCTTGACCATGAAACCCACGATCTCGCCAGGGCTGCAGGCTATCCCCTTACTATGCAGTTGTGCCTGGAGCAGCGAAGAGTAATGCGGAGAGATCAGGTAGCCATCCCTCATAAGATAGAATGGCATGCCAACCTCTCTGTTGAAGAACGACCTTTCTTTCAGCCCGCCCACGGTAATGAAGGTATCCGCAAAAAGCCCGTCTCCCGCCTCTATGCCTGAGCGGATTAAAATCCTTGGCGTCTCAATTGCCCCTGCAGCCAACACAACTCCTTGCGAGTTGCAAGTTTTACCGTCAGCCAGCTCGACCCCACAGGCCCTTCCGGATTTCAGCACCAGTTTCTTTACTTGGGTCCCTGTTGCGACTTTGCACCCGCGGGACTCGGCTTTGGCGATGTATCTGCGAGATGACCACTTCGCCCCATGCGGGCAGCCGTAGGCACAAGACCCGCATGACTTGCACTTGCTGAAGTCAATGCACTTCGGCATCAGTACCCACTCCCCAGAAAGATCGAGCATCTGGCGCGAGATCGGCCCCATCTTTTCAATAGGCATTGGGGTCACCCCCAGCTCCCCCTCTGCCTCATCGAAGAAGGGCGCAAGCCGCTTCCCCAGATTGCTCCGTACCGCATTACCCATGCTCACGGTTGTGGTCCCGCCCAGGCACTCGGCGAGCCAGATCTCAACTTCGGATTTGATCACTGAGTATGCCTTCGACTCTGACCCAGGTCGCATCTCCCGACCTTTCTCGAGCACCAGGACCCGCTTACCCGCTGCCGAGAGCTCATTGGCTAAAGTTGCCCCGCCCGCGCCCGAGCCTACCACGATGTAATCATACACTCCTATCACCTGGCAGCCTCACCGCCTCATCCGGGATCTCGACGAAGGGCATTGAGGCGACAGCGCCTATCAGTCCCCTGCTCCCGGTTACCCTGAGGAGAGAGATCCCACTCAGAGCGGCGACATACTCGGCATCACCGACGGTGACCATCTCCTCCTTCGCCCTCCTTGCGAAGTGCATCGCAGCCCCAGGAACTTGCACGCCCAGGTAGCAAGCCATGCCGGTCTCCTTCGAGAAGGTCTCTGAGCTGAGCAGCCCGCTGAAGATCTCCACAGCTCTGTCGCCAACGCCTGGCGGCACGGCAAAGGAAACGGATACAGCCACGCAGTTCTGCGTCTTGTGGGGGTTCTGGGGGTAGAGCTGGACGATCGAGTGCTCGAGGTAGTCAACTCCGGGAAGCCTCCTGCAGAGCTCGATCGCAAGCTCGTTGACCAAGGACCAGGTCGCGCCCTCTTCTGCTCTGTCGGTGTCGTCCACACCGATGATGAGCTTCTCCTTCCTCTGCACGGTTATCGTGGCTCTGCCGACCTTCTTCCCGCCCCCCCAGTCCTTAACTTCCGTTCCGATCACCCCTTCAGCCAGTCCGCGGCTCAGGGCAGCAACCCCGGCGCCCGCGAGGCCAGAGTAAGTGATCCGGACTTCCCCGCCGTTGACCTCGACTGATTCTATTGAAGCGGGCCTGTAACTGGCCTGGAGCTCGCCCGGCTCCCATGTGCCCCCAGGTTGCGATAGCCGGAGCTTGTAAAATAGCCTGGGCCCCTCCCTCTTGGACCAGAAGACCCCCCTGCTGTTCCTCGTGTAATGGTAGAGCGACCAGGCAGCGCCGCCAAGGCAGACCCCCCTGGCATGGTCTTCTATGATCTCTGCGATCCCTGCTTTCTCGTCCACGACTGCGATCACCTTGGCATGGGGAGAGATCCATCTCTTCCCGGAGACAGTCCTCTTCAGGTCTTCCAAGGTGCCAGGCATCTGCATCAACCCACAAATCCACTCTGTTGCCTTATCAATAAAAGCTTCCTTCTCATTCCTCAGCCAACCTCGACCTCGAGAGCGGGATACCTTCATCCCTAGGAACTGGTATCTCGACAACCACCGATCCGTCTGAGCCGCGTATTGCCTCGGCGACATCCTGCGGGGATCTGGCCTTGACCGCCTCAATCCCATGGGCCTCGGCGAGCCTCACGTAGTCAGGCGGGGAGAGGTAGTCGACCCCGATGGTCCTCCCGTAGACGGACTCCTGAAGCTGCCTGATCAGCCCAAGCGACCCGTTGTTGAAGACGCAGATCGCTACTGCAAGCCTGTTCTCCTTAATCGTGGAGAGCTCAGGGGCAGCCATCTGGAACCCCCCGTCCCCAACGACGGCTATGACCCGCTTATCCGGCAGAGCGACTTTCGCCCCAATCGCAGCAGGGATTGCGAAGCCCATCGCCGAGAGGTTCCCGGAGAAGAGGACCCCACGCGGGTTAGTGACCCTTATCGCCTGCATCGCCCAGACAGTGTGCTGTCCGATGTCTACCGCGAAGACCGCGTCTCTGAACCCCGCGATTGCCTTCGCATACGCAGGAGCGCCCCAGCGTGGCTCGGAAGGGGTGCACTCGCTAGGGGACCACATTGGGCGTGCCATGCCCCTCCTCACCAACGGCAACAATGACTCTATGAAGACCCCGACATCGGATTTCACCCTCATTGAGGCGAGCGGGGAGAAGTTCCTGGGCTCGATGTCGACCTGGGCCGCCGGGCACCTCAACCTCTGGCCCACTATGGTCATATTCGTGAGCCTGCACCCGAGTGAGATAAGCAGGTCGCACTCATCTAGCGCCCTGTTCGCAGCCTCGAGACCTCTCCTGCCCACGGGACCAAGGACGCGGGGGTCACCTTCGGGGACAGCCCCCCTGCCCATATAGGACGAGACTATCGGGGCGCCGATCGCATAAGAGAGTGAAAGGATGCCTTCGGAGCAGCCTGAGAGCAGTGCCCCTCTGCCGACCAGGATCAGCGGAGCCCTTGATTTCGTGATTGCGCTCGAGACCATAGAGAGCTCCGAGGGGTCAGGCTCGAATCTCGAGACCGTGGGGACATAGTCCTTTGCCGAGGAGGGTGCCTTCTGCACATCTCCAGGGATGGATAAGTGGACCGGGCCCGGGCACCCCTCCAAGGATGCGCGGTATGCTTCCGCCACAAGGTCGTAGGCTGCGGCGGGATCGTCTATCATCACTGAGGACTTCGTTACTGGACGGAAGAGCGCCTGAAGGTCGATGTCCTCGACCCACCCCCGCCCGATCTCGTCCCTTGGGACCTGGGCGGTTACCACGACCACAGGGGAATGGTCCTTGTAAGGGGCGGCGGTGCCTGCGGCTGCGTTGACCGCGCCAGGCCCTGCTGTAGCAACGCACAGCCCGAAACCCCCAGATGCCCTGGCATAGCCATCGGCCGCGTAAGCGGCGTTCTGCTCATGCCGGACCAGCATGTGCCTTATATTCGAATCAAGGAGGGCATCGTAAAGAGGGAGGGACCACATGCCAGGCATCCCGAATGCCGCGCGCGCCCCGAACCGCTCCAATGCATTCACCACCACTTGGGATGTGTCCTGGCCCCTCTGCAATTCCATCACCCCTGGTTCAGCTTTGACTGCAATTTGTAGTACTCGACCAGCCCCCCGCTCCTGAGTATCTCCTGCAAGAAGGGGGGCAGCGGGGCGGACTTGACATCCCCCCTAGGCGTCTTCACTATGCCGCGGTCCAAGTCTATCTCGATCATCTCCCCTTCCTCGACCATCCCGCTGATCCCCTTCGCCTCTATCAGCGGCAGCCCGTTGTTTATCGCGTTCCTGAAGAAGATCCTTGCGAAGGACTCGGCGACGACCGCAGCTATGCCTGCCCACTTTATCGCGAGTGCGGCCTGTTCTCGGCTGGAACCACACCCGAAATTCTTGCCTGCCACTATTATGTCACCTGGCTTTACCTTCGAGCTGAACGCGGGGTCGATCCCTTCTAGCACATGCTTTGGCCAGACGGACTGGTCGACGGATCGCAGGTACTTCGCTGGGATTATCACATCGGTGTCGACGTCGTCCCCGAACTTCCATACCCTCCCCCTGATCATCGCAGGTACCTCCTCGGGTCGGCAATCTTCCCCTCTACCGCAGATGCCGCAACTGTCTGAGGAGATGCCAAGTAGACAGAGGAACTCCGCGCACCCATCCTACCTATGAAGTTCCGGTTTGAGGTAGAGACTGCTACCTCACCTTCACCGATAACTCCCATATGCACGCCAAGGCATGGCCCGCACCCGGTCACGCCTATGATTGCCCCAGCCTCCAAGAAGATGTCGAGCAGCCCGTCCCTCTGCGCCCTCATGTGGACGGTCTTCGAAGCAGGAACCACTATCATCCTAGTGTCCTCGTGGATCTTCCTGCCCCTCAGTATCCTCGCAGCCTCGTAGAGGTCCTCGTACCTCCCATTGGTGCATGAGCCCAGGAAAGCCTGATCCACGTGGGCCCCCTCGACCTCGCTTACCGGCTTGACGTTCGCGACGCTCCCAGGACAGGCAACGCATGGATCCAGCGACCCGGCATCTACATTGATCGTTTGCGGCATCGCATCAGGATCCGTGCTGAACCGCTTCCCGTCCCTACCGAGGAACTCGACGGTCTTTTCGTCAGCCTCTATGAAGCCAGCCTTTGCACCCATCTCGACTGCCATATTTGACATCGTCATCCTGGAGGACTGGGACATCACCCGCACCGCCTCGCCGGAGAACTCAAGCGCCTTGTAAGTGGCCCCATCTGTTCCTATCACGCGCGTGATCTCAAGGATGAGGTCCTTGGATGAGACCATCTCACGGAGCCTCCCCGTGCACTCGACCCTAACGGTCTCCGGAACCTTCATCCAAGTCTTCCCTGTTGCGAGTATGTATGCAAGGTCGGTCGCCCCCACACCTGTCGAGAAGAGCCCGAAGCTGCCGAGCGTGCAGGTATGGGAGTCCGCCCCAAAGACAACCATGCCTGGTGCAACGTACCCCTTCTCCGGCACGACCTGGTGGCAGATCCCCTCGCCCATATCGTGGAACTTCTTCAAGCCCTGTTCGCGCGCGAACTTCCTGACCTTGGCTTGCAGGGTTGCAGCCTGGTCGCTGTAGGGCGGGACGGAGTGGTCGAAGACAATGCTGAAACTGTCCGGATCCTTTATCCTATCGACGCCCATCCGCCTCAGGGCATCTATGACCAGGACTCCAGTCCCGTCGTGGCAGTAGGCAAAGTCGACCGGGCACTCGACGAACTCGCCTTCGCTGACCGCCCTGCCGACCTTGTCGGATATGATACGCTCTACAGCTGTGCTCCCCATATAAACTCACGGTCCTCGACTTCTTATCCCCAACCATGTTTTTATTTGTTTATTAGCCCGACAGGAAGGCGGAGTTTGGATGCTTCACGGGGAAACCTTAAGCCTAAGCTTTGTCAAGTCTTCCTTTATCTCGAACCGCCTGCCCGTCTCTCTGAGTATCTCCTCGATGAATGTTCTCATGAAGCACTTGATCTCAGGTGAGCCGAAGACCAGCACATAGCACTCCGGGCTTAAGGACGTCCTGAAGAAGTTGCATGCCTCAAGCCGCGCAAGCAACTGATCAACGCTCATCCTGCGGAACTGCTCAGCGTGGCTTATGGAAACAGCCTTGTGTAATTCAGGCCACTTAGATGCAGCTTCAGAGCCTACGGCGATCTTTAGCAGGACCAGCAAGTGGTCGAGATCAAGATCGGGCAGGGCGCAAAAGGTGGGCATGGAGGGCTGCTCATGGGTGAGAAGGTTACTGAGGAGGTCGCGAAGGTTAGGGGGATCCCTCCAGGATCGGACGCGATAAGCCCTGCAAGGCATCTTGACATAGTCGGTCCGGAAGACCTCAAGATGAAGATCGAGCAACTCAGGGAGATCATCGACTGGAAGGTTCCGATCATCGTGAAGTATTCCGCAGGGAGGGTTGGGGATGATGTAAAGATAGCAGCCAAGGCTGGGGCAGACGTGATTGTCATCGATGGTAAGCAGGGAGGAACAGGGGCTGCGCCTGACATCGTGATAGAGCATGCCGGCTTGCCCACGCTGCCCGCGCTGGTCGAGGCAGAGAGGAGCCTCAGGGAGCTGGGCTTGAAGGACGAGGTTAGCCTCGTGATTTCTGGCGGAATAATGAACGGCGCCGACATTGCCAAGGCTCTTGCTCTTGGAGCCGACGCGGTTGCGATATCCACCGGGGTGCTGGTGGTGATGGGTTGCAGGACTTGCGGGCTCTGCTCCACCGGGAAGTGCCCAAGGGGGATAACGACACAAGATCCTGTGCTCAGGAAGCGCCTCAAATGCGAGGAGATGGCAGCAGGGTAGAAAACTACCTCAGTGCAATAATAGAAGAGCTGAAGATGTTCACACAGCTCTCTGGAAAGACCTCTGTCAGGAGTCTTGAGAAGGACGACTTGAGAGCGCTCACGACGGACGCGGCTGCAATCACTGGGGCAAAGCTGGTCGGCACCTAGTGAACACCGCTTACTCCTGTCTTTTCCTTTTATCTTTTTCATTTTTATCGTATGTTTCCAGCTAGCTCAAAGCGCTTGCCAAGATCAACGGGAGCAAGTAGCTGGACTTCGAACGCGAAGTGTCGATAAAGACCTTCGGCAGAGCTGTGGCGCATGCTCCGTAGCTCTGGATCTTGCCAACGAGCACCAGCGACCTGAAGATAAGGTTCCCGAACACGCCGTCCGGCGCTAGTGCCAGAGTGAAGCCCTCGTCGATCGCCCTTTCTATTTCCACCCCAAAGTTCATAGCCTCGACCCCTCTTGACTTTAAAATCCCCACGAGCTGATCGGCCTCTTCGAGCATCCTGTCCACCTTAGGGCTCCTCCCCTTATCCTCGAGCCTGCCACCCGAGATTACCGCAACCCTGAAGCTTATGCCCAATTTAGAGGCGAAGTGCATGCAGCCCGAGACGACATCAAGCATATCCGCTCTCGTATCCCCCTCATCTATACCTACAGGGGCAAGCATAACCAGCTTTCCATCGACCTCAAGAAGGGAAGCCCTGCACAGGTTCTTGCACCCGAATGCGCCCCTGAGCGATGGGGCGACCTTCCTTGAGCTCAGGTTGCCTCTGACTGCCGAGTCGACAATATCTTCTTTCAGGACGGATACGAGGTCTTCCCACGGGGAGGGGCTTATTATCGCCGGGATCTCATCTCCGACGACGCCCTCAGGATCATCGTCCTCTCCTGGCAGCTGACCAGCCACCAACAAAGGCTCGACGTACCTCTCTCTTGTGGCAAAGAGGAGGGAGTTCAGGAGGAGCGGCGAGGCCTTTGAGGCGAAATCGCAGCCAATCGCAACTTTTGCCTTCCTCTTCAGCGCCATCTCGCTGATGAGAAGACTTCCAATCATTTCCTGAATCCCTTTTCATGGAGTATCCGGCTAACAAAGTCGCAGAGCTCGCCGTTGTCTATAGGCTTGGAGTTCACAGGCATGTGCTTCAGAGTCCTGATCACCTCGGCTAGCTCCTCCTCAGAGATCTCGAAGTTGCAGGCCTTGAGCTTCTCCCTGACACCCTCCGTGCCCGAGTGCCTCCCGAATGTGAGGCGCCTGGTTTGCCCGACGATCTGTGGGTCGTAGGACTCATAGGTGAACGGGCACTTGATCACGGCAGCCACATGGATCCCTGATTCGTGCCTGAAGGCGTTGGGCCCGACCACAGCCTTGTTTATTGGTATCGGGACCCCAGAGAACCTGGACACGCTCTCCGAGAGCTCCTGGATGATCTCTGTCCTGAAGCCCAGATCCACACCGTAGAGAGCGTATAGCGCCATAACCACCTCTTCCAAAGCCGCATTCCCGCAGCGCTCGCCAAGCCCATTGACCGAGACGGATATCGCGTCGATCCCAGCCTCGTACGCTGCCAGGGAGTTCGCGACTGCAAGCCCAAAGTCGTCGTGGCAGTGCACGGAGAGCTCAGTGCTGAAGTTCTTCCTTACCCTCTCGACCAGATACTTCATCCCCTCTGGCCTGATGCACCCGGTTGTGTCGGCGATTCCAAGCCTGTCTGCCTTCCTCTCCTCCGCGGCTTTGAACAGGGCAAAAAGGTTCTCCAAGGATGTCCTTGTTGCGTCTTCCGCAGTGAGCTGGACAAAGAGACCATGTTCCTTCGCATATTCAATGGCTTCCGAGGCCATCTTCACCGAAGACGACAAATCGGTGTGGAGCTTGTACTTGAGGTGCAGGTCGGAGACCGAGAGAAATATTATGATGCCATCCACCTCAGCGCGCAAGGCGGCATCTATGTCCTTCTGCTTGGACCGGCACAGGCAGATCACCTGCGCCCCCAGCTTTGACTGTGCAACTGCCCTAACTGCCTCCTCGTCGTACTGTGAGATCACCGGGAATCCCGCCTCGATCGAGTGGACTCCGAGTTCGTCGAGCTTCATCGCTATTTCGACCTTCTGCTCCTTTGAGAACTTGACGCCCGGCGTCTGCTCTCCGTCCCTGAGCGTCGTATCGTAGATTTTCACGCACCGGACATCCGGCTGGATGAAGTTGTAGGGGCTGGTGAAATACCTCAATGTTAACGCCTCGTTCCTTCCCTACTAATAAACTGCCTAATCAGATTAATACTTTATGAATATTAAGGAATCTAAACGAACCTTTTGTGTATTGCCCACGCGTGAGCGTTATTAAAGGGAGGGGGAGAAGTTATCGCGGTGATCATGCAGTGCAGGTTCTTGTCACGGGCGGCGCAGGTTTCATAGGGACGCACCTCGCCGAGAGGTTAATAGAAAATGGGAATGTGGTAAGGATTCTAGACGACCTCTCTGGAGGGGCGCTCGTTGGGATCTCGAGGCTGCTAAGGACAGGTGCAGCCGAATTCATAAGGGGGGACGTCAGGGACATCGGCAGGGTGCTTGAGGCGACCAAGGGGTGTGAGACGGTGTACCACCTCGCCGCCCAGTCGTCGGTCCCAAGGTCAACCGAGAACCCTGCGCTGGATCTTGAAGTGAATGCCGTCGGGACCAACAATGTCCTGATGGCTGCGAAGGAGTGCGGCGCCAAGGTCGTGTTCGCGTCGTCGTCGGTTGTCTACGGAATACCTAGGAGGACGCCAACGCCCGAGACCGAGCCCCTCGTGCCCCATTCCTTCTACGGGGCATCCAAGGCAGCCGCGGAGGACTACTGCAGGCTGTACAGCGAGTTGTTTGGCGTCCCAACAGTGATACTGCGACTCTTCAACATCTACGGGCCAGGAACCAACAAGGGGCTGATCTTTGATCTTTACAGGAAGCTCCTCCGGGACCCGAGAAGGCTTGAGATACTCGGCACAGGGGAACAGAAGAAGGATTACCTGTACATAGACGATGCGATCGAGGCATTCATGATTGCCTCGGAGAGGTCCAAGTTCAGGGGCGACGCATACAACATTGGACTGGGAGAGTCTTATACCGTCCTGCAGATTGCAGAGATGATCTTCGACGCCCTAGGTCTGGAAGGCGTGGAGGTGAAGCCCAGAGGGGGGACTTCCTGGCCAGGGGACGTGGAGCTGACGGAGCCGGACGTCAGCAAGGCAGAGATCGAGCTCGGCTGGAAGGCCAAGGTCGGGATCAGGGATGGGATCAGAAGGACGCTCGAGGCGTTCGAAAAGGAGCTTGGCTCGTTGCCCTACAAGCGCCCTCCAGAACTGACCAAGTGACCTTTAGTTTTTAAAAATCAGGCTTTTGCAAAGTGAAGTATGGAGGTCATCTGTAGGACTCGTATTTGAGGTCCTTGAAGGTCTCCCTTGCCTCATTGTAAGATTCGATCGATCCTATGTCGTACCAGTATCCAGTAAACGTTAATCCATAGACTTTCTCTCTCTCGGAGAGCCAGCGTATGAAGTGTCCAATCGGATCCGGGGGGTTCCCGCTCTTAAGGTAATCACCGATCCGCGAGATGCAGCGCCAGGGCAAAATGTAGATCCCGGTTGAAACTAGGCAGCATGGCGGATCCTCCGGCTTCTCTTCGAACCTCCTGACCTGCAGGCTGTCATCGACTATCACGCAGGCATACTTCTTGGCGTCCTCCTTCCGTGCGATCTCGTAGAGGGCGATCACTGGGGAGGATACCCGATTATAGAACTCGACCATACCCTGGAGGTCTAATGAAAAGAGGTTGTCGCCGGCGGTTATTATGTAATCGTCAGCACCCGCCTCCCCTATAACAAGCTCGAGTGCCTTTGTTGGACCCAGCTTCTCCTCCTCCTTTGCAGAGGGCTCTGGGACCACCCTGACGCTCGGGTAATTCCTTTTCGATAGCCACTCGTTGAAATGCTGCTCGAACCTCTGGTTTGTAGAGATTATTATCTCGTCGAGGTCTAGCGCCCTCAGTTTCGCAACTATAAAGTCGATGATGACCCCGTCGCCGATCGGCAGGAGTGGCTTCGGGGTGTTGAGGGTGAGCGGCCAGAGGCGCTTTGCGTATCCACCAGCGAGAACTACTGCCTTCACAGAAAAACACCAATGAGATCTCTGTGAGAAACAATATAAATAATTTGAAGCTAGCTTTAGATGCGCTTGATCTAGAAGAAAGGGGCTCCGTTCAGATGCTGACTCCTGAGGTTTACACGTTCATCCTTGCGATGTCCCCAGTCGTCGAGTCTAGGGGGGCAATTCCGTATGGGATACTCTCTGGGATCGCCCCGCACACGGTGTTATCGCTTTCCATTGTCGGAAACATCCTCCCAGTCCCATTTCTTCTTGTTGCCCTCTCGAAGATAGAGCAGCTCATAATCACAAGGTCGGAGAGGAACCGGATCAGGAGGCTCTATGTAAGGTACATCGGGTCGCTCAGGAGGAGGACAAAGCAACAGATCGACAGATACGGTATGCTTGGGTTGATGATCTTCGTCGCTATACCGGTACCAGGGAGCGGCGCCTGGACCGGCAGCCTGGTGGCGCACATATTCGGCCTCGAGAGGATGAAGGCACTGGTGACCATCGTTGCAGGGACGATCGAGGCAGCCCTGATAATTTATGTGCTCGTCGCCTTCTTCGGTTTTGTGTTTTAGTTGGTTCTTTGCCCCGCAACTGGCTAGGGCTTTCAGATCGAGTCCACGATCTCGACCCAGCGCCGCATCATCCCGACTTGGCAGTTAAGGAATTTCTGGTAGGTCTCGTTAAGAGTCGAAGCCCCCTTTTCAAGAAGATCTGCCAAAGACAGGTAAGAGTCGGCATAGGAGCTCCCAGATAGTTCGCCGTCGACAAAGCGCCAGACGGACTCGTTGAGCGCCATCCCATCCATCTCGCTTTTCAGGTCCTTGAATACGCTTCGGGGCCTCTTCTCATGCGTACCTACCGGCTTTCCCAAGCAGACACGGTCTCCAAGGTGGTCGGCTACGCGCTTCAGGAATATACCTGACCATATGTCGTCGAAGCGATCAACCCCCATGGCATTCATGTAGAGCTGGTAGAAGGCAGGGATGACCTTCGTGACGAAAGAGGTGTTCATGCTGCAGACCGCAAAGTAAGTCCCTTTGCCAACTACCACCTTTTCGTTGATCAGGCACTCCCCCCTTATGGCGCACCTGCCGTCCATGCCGCCATGGTAGAGGATCGTCAGGGCATCGAAGTCAGGGTTGCCTATCCAGTGCCCCATGTTGAGGACACAGCTGCCCCCCGACCCATCCCAAGCATAATCTTCTGTTCGCGCCTCAGGGGAATACGGGTGCCCCCTAGGGAAGAAGCGGTTTTGGCTGGTCAGCGATATCGAGTCGAGGGTGTTGTACCACCTAGACTTTGAGTGGACCGTTTTGCCGCCCTCGCCGAATAGGTTTTCCTTGTGCCCGAGCATCAGGCTGTTAATGAACACGTCGTCGTCCAACTCCACGATAAATTCTGCGCCCTCCTCATATGCCACAAGGAAGCCAAAGCTGGTCTCTGCATGTGCTCGCTCTGGGATCACCTCGAGGTATCTCTTGTAACCAAGCCCAAACCTGGACTTGAACCAGTCCTCTCTCTCCCTCGGGCCGTAGTATGATCTTTCTAGGCCGTCCAGCACAATTTCATTCCTAGAACGGATCCCTTGGTTCCCTTCATCTACCACTATGACCTTGGTGTTTGTTTCCTTGAGCTCCTGCTTCAACGGATTGAGGTTACTCAACTCGTTTATGGAGGCCATGATAAGGTAAGGCTGCATAATGGAAAAAGAGGGGGTGCGCTTAAAAAATTATCTGATGAGTTGAACAAGGACATCCCTGAGGTGCATTAGGTCGCGGATGTATACGAACTCGTCAGTACCATGGAAATGCGTATCCTCGGCTATTGCACCGTAGCTGACGACAGGGATCCCCCTTGATGCCAAGAATTTTCCGTCGTCCCCGCCCAAGGAAGCACCCACCGGGAGCGGGCTCCCGAAAACGGATGAGGTTGCATTGAGGAAGGACTCGACGAACGGGTGATCCGGCGAGGTCAGGAAGCCCCCATCCTCCTGCGTAATCCTCATTTCAGCGTCAATGTCGAGGGATCCCCTGACCGTGCCGAAGAAATTGATCAGCTCCGATTCGGCTTCGGCAATCGGCTCGTCAGGCAGGATCCGCATGTCAAACCTTGCCCAGGCATTCGAGGGGATTACGTTCTCCTTCTCGCCTCCCCCCACCATCGTGAACGAGAAACGCCCCCAGAGCTTCTTTTTTGGAGAACCCGGAGGTGCGTCTATTTTCGATAGTTTTCTCTCCCTGAGCGCTCTGAAAACCTCGAACTCCTTCATGAGTGCGGCCAGCTTTGGGATCGGGTTGTCTGCCCTGTGGGGGTAACCTGCGTGTCCCTGAATGCCCCTCACGACCACCCCGCCCTGAACTATCCCGCTCGCTCCTATGCCGACCATGTCTGGCATAGCATCGACCACCACCCCGCAGTCAAGCTTCAGATTAAGTCCATTCATGACGTAACCTATCCCCCAGCGGCCGCCCACCTCCTCGTCCGGGGAGGCGATCAGCTTCACGTTGTACTTCCCGCGCTCTCCGATGCAGGAGAGGGCGCCTATAGATGCTGCAATTGCGGACTTGTCATCCGCGGATCCTCTACCATAGGCGCGTTCCCCCTCAATGGTCAGCCTGAATGGATCCCTTTTCCAGCCTTCTCCCGGCGGCACAACATCGTAGTGCGTCACCAGCCCCAGGGTTTTATCGGCATCCAGATCCAATGTCCCGATCACGTTCGGCCTTTTCTTGCCGTCGCCCGCAATCTCTATTGGATCGAACACCTCGACTTTCAGCCCGATCTCGCTCATTCTCTCTGAGATCAGGGAGGCGCACTCTTCGTAGCCGCACTTCTTTACCGAATCGGTATTGATTGAAACAAGCTCATCTAATACCTTAAGCTCATATGGGAGCATGAAGAGACCCCACTCTATTCTTGCAGTCCAAGGCTTAATTGTTTAGCGGGGTTACATGAATAATGCCAAAATCCACGACGGTAAGGCAAACACTGCCCAAATGGCTTTGGACCACGAGAAGACCTTGTGCCCGTCGAATGGAGGGATTGGGATCAGGTTAAATGCCGCAAGCCAGACATTGATCCTCATCCCGTATAGCCCGAGAACCGAGAAGATCCCGCCCAGATATGAGAGCACGTAGAAGAAGGCGACCAGGAGAAGGTTCATCGCGGGTCCGGAAATGGAGATTACCCCGAAAACCTTCTTCATTGCATTCATGTCAAGAGAAGGCGCGGTCATCATTGGAACTATATAGACTGCGCCCAAGGCTGCAAAAACCAAACTCCCCCTGGTCACAACAGACAGTATAAGCGCAAGTACGATCCCCAAGAGCCATACATTGTAGTAGGCATGACAGCCGTACCTCTTGGCTGTTGAACGGTGAGCCAGTTCGTGGAGCAGGAAACCAAGCCCTGCGGAGGAGCCCGAGATGAGGAAAACGTAGAGGAAGAGATCGGGAGATTCAAACAGCGTCCACAAAGAGAAGCACAACGTTATGACAAACCATGAAAGCATGAGACCAAAAAATTCAGGGATCTTCAACTGGCATACCTCATTATCGCTTGCACATGATGGCTAGTGAACTACCATCCTGCAAATATGATGACTTCTCCGATATAACATATTCGGAGTTAAGGGCTTTCGAATCTAATTTAAAGGTCAAGACAACAGGAACACAAGCAAGCCAATCCGTTTAAAAGACTGCAACATGCAGGGTATATGATAACCTATGGATGTGGCGCCAGAGCAGAGGCTGAGGTCAATGCTCTCTGAAACGGTCAGCCAGTGTGTTGGCTGCAACACCGGAATCCTTTTGTCTGGTGGGCTTGATACGAGCATCCTGGCATATGAAGCAGCGAAGCATGGGGAGGTAATGGCATATACTGTCGCTATGGAGGGCGCGGCCGCTCCAGACCTCAAGTATGCAGTTCTAGTAAGCAAGGAGCTGGGGCTGGAACACAAGGTCCTAAAATTCGGTGTGGAAGAAGTCTACGAGGCTTTGCCCAGACTGATAAAGGTCCTCCGTGTATTTGACCCGATGGAGGTAAGGAACAGCCTAGCAATATACATCGGCATGGGGCTTTCAAAGCAGGACGGAATACAGTCCTTAATAGTGGGGGATGGAGCGGACGAGCTGTTCGCGGGCTATGATTTCATCTTTAGCAAGAGCCTTGAAGAGATCAAGAATGACCTCCGCCATCTTTGGGATGTCATGACATTCTCATCCTTCGAAATTGGTAAGAGCCATGGGATCAGCGTTAACGCGCCTTACCTTGATGAGAAGATCAAAAGGTTTGCAATGGAGCTTGGCGTTGATTTCAAGGTAGGTCGAAGGGGAGGGGAGCTTTTTGGGAAATGGATCCTAAGGAAGGCATACGAAGATCTGCTCCCAGAAGAGGTCGTATGGCGAGTGAAGACGCCGATCGAGGTCGGGTCTGGCACAAGCATGCTCACCTTGTTTTTTAACAGGGCAGTAAGCGACGAACTCTTCAGTGAGCGCAGGAGGTTATACCTGAATGAAGACGGCGTGAGAATCAGGGACAAAGAACACTTAATATATTACCAAGTCTTCAGGGAGGTCGTCGGCCCTCCAGAGGCGACTGGTGTAGGGCGATCATGCCCAGAGTGCACTTCCACGCTTAGGGATGGATCGAGATTCTGCAGGGTCTGTGGGGCATACCCTGTATGAGGGGAAACAGTTGTAAAAACTCATCCGAATAAAGAACATCGGCATGGCGACCCAACACGCAGGAATGAAACGGATCTGGAAGTTTTACAATATCCATGAGGCGGCACCTGCCCCTCCTTAATGGGAAGGGTGAAGCCTTTCTAAGCCACCTCTAGCTAGGACCAGACGGTGTAGTCTTGGACGTTGCCTGTGGCAAGGGAGAGTTTCTCGCCAGACTGGCAAAACATATTCAGAAAGACATGACCACGAGCGCAGTATCCCAGCAATCAGATCTGCATCCAGACCAGACCAATCCCTGGCAGAAAGAGGCAGTATTTAGAAGTGTTTTTCAGAAAATCTGTTTTTTAGGCGGGCACAATACAATAACAATATCTTGGCAATGTTTTTGGTGCGGGGAGTGGGATTTGAACCCACGAAGGCCTTCGCCACAGGATAACCCATCCGAGGGCTTCCAAGCCCGGATCTTAAGTCTGGCACGCCAACTGGCGCCCTGCCCCGTTGTCCTGACTTGGGAATCCCCGCTTCCCAATAGATTGTGGGAGGGGCAGTATTTAGTTTTTGGTTAACATAGAAATATTTATTGGAACAGTGCGTTTCATTCACGTTGGGGTCCGTGGCGCAGACTGGACAGCGCGTTGGCCTTCTAAGTCAATGGTCGAGGGTTCGAATCCCTCCGGGCCCGCTTTCAAAACCTCCCTCTTCAATGGAAAAAAGCCCAATCAAGAAAAGGGCTTTTTAGATAGCCGCGGAATTTGTACGGTACAGAGAGGGTTAACCTGTACGGTACAGCCCAGAGCAGACGCGCTGTTAAACGAGTTTCTCAAGTTCTGCAGGGTGGACCTGCACCTGAAACCGTCCTCCGTCAAGAGCAAGAAGCTGTACATAGCCAGGATGATGAGGGAGGTCGGTCCGGATCCGACCACCGAAGAGCTGAGGGACTTCTTGGCTGCCTTCGAAAACCCCTCTTCCTACAACAACTGCATCAAAGCCCTGCGGCTTTACTTTAGGGACTTTTTAGGCGACTACGACAGGGTCAGGACGTTCAAATTCTGCAGGGTGGACTACGGACCCGTGAGGCTCTACTCGGTCAGGGAGCTGAGGGAGTTCTATTCTGCCTTGGACACTGAAAGGGACAGGGCCCTCTTCTTACTTTACGCCACGAGCGGCAGGCGGAGGACGGAAGTACTAGACCTCAGGCTTTCCGATCTGAGACTAGAGGACAGGGTAATAATGCCCGTGCATTCCTCCGCTACAAAAAAGACGTGGTACTCTTTCTTTAATGAAGAGGCTAAGGCAGCGCTCGAAGAGTATCTTAACGTGAGGCAAGACCCGAAGAGGAGCGGGAGGCTCTTTCCTATGGCATGGGCTGAAAAAAGTTGCTTATTCAGGATTGCCATGGAAAAAACAGGCCTACACATAACTCCCCAGACGCTCAGGTTCTGGTTCGCTAACGAGATGGCCCGCCTCGGCGTCCCCGACCGGTTCATAGACGCGTTCCAGGGGCGGATCCCGCGGAGCGTCCTGGCGCGTCACTACACCGACTATTCTCTGGAAAACCTCAAGGCGATATACGACAGGGCGGGACTGAAGGTGCTATCGTAAAAAATAAATGATATGTGATAAAAAATTAAAATTATGAACATAAGCATAGACGTGACTTGGCAAGACCTGGCATTTATCTGGTGCCTCATAATTTGGATATGGTTCATCTCGCTTGCCATGGGGCAACAAAGCATCTTGCCCATCAACTTCGGACTGACATTCATTTATAGTGTTTCCTTAATCGCATCAATTCCTGGCGTCCCTGCATATCTCATCTGGAAGTACAAGAAAAGAAAAAATAAAGGAAATTAGCATGTGACGAACCTAATGTAGTCTATTTCCGCTGCAATTTCGCCGCCACAAGTTTCAGCGCTTACCTGGATGTAGCGGAGTATAATGGCCCGCGGTCTTGGGAGGTTGTTGCTAGCAACGATCTCGCCCAAGTGCCCTTTAATGCCATTTATGAAGTCGCCATAATCGATTATAAAAGTGTAGTATTGCCCAACGTCCATTTTGCCGTTATACACGCGCTGCAGGTGGATGTCTGCATTGTATCTGTCGCCGAGGGTGTAATACCATCCAGGCACCCATGCAGAAGGAATGTTAGCGAACTTGTAAGTCCTGTGGATGAACAAGTCCACGTGCAGGTTCTGCATGTTATTGGTGAAAGCCGGGGAGTCGTAGGCGCTCAGTGAACCGTCCAGGAACTCGTACTGGAACAGGAAGGCAACGAGCAGGCCGTTGTTGCTCTGCCACCTGTTGAGGTTGTCCGTGGTCACCCTGGCCCTTATTTCCAGGTAGTGCTTCCCGGTCGGCTCGGTCGTATACATGGAGTACCGTATTCCGTCCACAGGGATGGCAGACCCTGGCGATGCGCCTGCCTTAAAGTGCCCCTCGTAGATCCCGCCAGCATAAGGAATCCTTCCCTGGTGTACGAAGGCATTCGCCCATCCTCTGCCTCCCCACCACATGTCATAATCGCTGAATGCTCGGAGTGTAGCCGTGCCGCCGTTCAGCACCGCATAGTTGTTAGGGAACCACGCGCTGTCAAAGGCCGTGTTCGGATACCAATAGCCGTCAGGCAAGTTTTGGCTGGCTCTCGGATACGGCCCGATCAGGCCCACTTGCCAATAATCGGGATGGTACGTGCTGAGTTCCGGGTCGTACGGGTAGGGATAATTGTTTGTTGCCGGAACCGTAGGGGCTGCTGAAACCTTCGGGGTGGACGCGGTTAAAGTGAAGGAAAAAGCCACGAGCAGCACAAGCAGTATCCCACTTATTTTTTTCAGGTTTTTGGTCATGAAAGAAACTGTAAAAACTTATTTAGAAAACAATTTTTCAGTAATATTCAGAAAAATTCAGAATAATTAAGAAATTAACGCCTGTAAAACGCTATGAAAGCTATAGCGCAGAGCCCCAGCACTAGCACGGCAGGCAGCATCGGTTTTACGAGGTGCTCCGAAGCCAGGTTGAGCTGCGGGTATATCTTTGCGGAGTAGAGCTCGAACTCGCAGTACCCCTTGTACGCCTCCGTGAAGATCTCGACGTGCTTCAGCTTCACGTGATCCAGCCTGTAGTGGTCCATCATCTGTTGGATGTATGGGAGCAAGTTCAGTTTATAGTGCTTGTACTCCCCCGGCTGGAGGTTGTCCGCCAGCTTGAACTGGGCCACCCCGTCGCCCCTCCATTCAAAGAACCACATCTGGTTCTTCTGGACTCTGTCGCCGTAGTAGCTAAAGAACTGCAGCTCGGTCTGGTAGCACTTAACCTGGTAATCGGTTTCAGGGTCCAGGCTCTCGAAGAAGAGCACGATTGCCACGTTGGTGCTGGAGTTGTCCGGGGTGTACGGGGCATAATTGACAAGCTTCAGGTCGATATCCAGAATCAGGTCTTGGGTCGGCCACCCCCTTCTCACTTCAAACTCTTCATCCAGAAGCGCGTACCTCAAGCCCCAGTAGTGGGGCATCAGCCCCCTCGAGATCTTCGCCAGCCCCCAAGAGCCGGAGGTGTCATTAATCCACAGCCTGGCATATCCGCCTCCTCCAATAAGCCCCACGTCAACATACGAGGAGTTTCCTACTGCATCCTCGTTGAACCCTCCCCATACCTCATAACGGACTTTATCTGGGCTGAAAACGAAAACAGGGGTTGAGGCAGCTACGGTAGGAAACAGCATCAGCCCAAAGACCAAAATAGCCGCTAACCCTCGCATTTACTACCCCCCACTTACTAAGCTGCATAAAAAAAATAAAGATTGAGTCCTGGCTTACTTGGACATCTTCCTGAGAAGCCCGAGTGCCATGCCAAGCATCGCAAAAGCCAACACTATCGGAAGCCACGCGTTCACGGTTTCAACAGGGGTGTAAGCCCATTTGTCGACAGACACCTTCACATAGCCATCGACAGCGGTCCCTTCGGCGCCTATGGTTCTGATGTTTTTCGCCGGGAACGGGTTGGCTACCGGGTTGGTCAGGAGCACTTTGTTGCCGTCGGTAACCGAGAAAGTGCTCGCATTGGCGTCCAGCCTGATGTAATAGGCTTTTCCGGGTACGCAGTTGTGGATCATTCCGATATGGGTCCAGTTGTCAGGGCCAGGGTCTACCGTTGAAGCAATGAAAAAGTCCATGCTGTATCTCTGAGGGTTGTCGAGCTCAGGGGCAAGGTTCACGTTTATAGCGTAAAATTCCGCCCCCGTGCTGTTGGCTATGAAAAGCTTGGCAACTGAGCCGGGCCCCGAAAAGTTCAGCGTATTCACCAAGCTGACCGTCCAGGTGTCCGAGGTGTATCCCGTTGGATGCTCAGTCAGCCCAGCGTTGAACTCCGAGAACGGTATGGTAATGATAATCCCGGCGGAAGCGATTGGAACCACTAGAAAAAGCACCGCTAGTATTGGCAGGAGGCGCCTACTTTCCATGTTGAGCACCCCCTCAGAACTTGCCGAACTTCTTCATCATGCCCAAGACCATTCCCAGCATGGCGAACACGATTATTAGCGGCATCCATGCCAGGACTATGTCCGTAATTTCGGTTGTTGAGCTCATATTCCTTCCCTAATTATGGTTTTTACCATGATAAAAAATACTTTTTTCAGCATTTCTCTGAAAAATTCTTAAATTATTAAAGTTTTAAAGGGTAACAGGGCTACAACATGTCCTCGAAGGTGTACGCCTACCTTTACATCCCCGAATACCTTTCGGATTGGCTGAAAAGGAAAGCCGAGGAGGAACGCAGGAGCTTCAACAACTACGTAAACCTGATCCTTGAGGACTACTACCGAAAGCACAGGGAGGGGGCGCTGTGTATATCACCGCCGTAATCAAGGACCGCCAGGGGAACAGGCAAGAAATAACCGCCAGGATAGACGCCGAGATCCTGGTCCCAATAGGCATGGCTAACAAAATCAAGTATGCCATCGACACCAACAGGCTCCTGGCAGAGTTTTACATGAAGATGCGGAAATTCGCCGACAAGGACCACGCCATCGAGGAAATCCTGACTGATAACCTGATCGTGTTCGACAAGTTCGGCAACAAGGACTACGAGGTCCACTACAGGCCAGAAGTCCCCAGGGAGGACCCGCCGGTTGAATACTAGGCTTTGGCTATTGGGCCCCCTGCTGGCTTTGTTGGTGCTGAGTCCTGGGCTAGTGGCGGCAGCCGATCAGAGCTACATAAGGGGCTCCTGGACCATGCCCCCTCCGCTCTGGGGGCCGCCTCTTGAAAGCCCTCCAGGGGATAACTGGGGCTCTGCTGAATACCAAAATTGGAATTATCCCCAAGTGAAGGACTGGCTGATGGACGTCCACACCGCAGAAATAGAGGTGTATAGGGACTGGTGGATGTTCAGCAGCGCCAAGTCCTTTTACTACGTCATCAAGATGGACAGCGCAGACGGGTCCAGCCTGACGGTTGTGGTGAAATACGTCAATTCCACTACGCTTTGGGGAGCCCTTTCTAGGTCAGACGTCTACGTGGGGGCGAAAGTGAACGCCACGAATTGGCGGGACATCCCCCTCTACGGCATATACGACCCTTCGGATTGGCTGGAAGGGGCCGTGCCTATACATAGCCCATCCACATTTCAGCTATACATCCAGCCCAACCGCGATGGCAAGGCAGTAATAACCTACGCCACTTCAGTCAGCGAGAGGACCGTAGGGGTAAAACTCAGCGAAGTCTTCAATCTGACCGCGCCCTACAACATGACTTGGGTTTATTACCACGAAGGCTACGGCCGCGTCTACGTGGACCTTAACAACTACATGGGGAGCTACAGCCCTCCGGAGCTGCAAGAGCCGTATAACGCGCTCAGAGAGATATTCAACTGGTTCAGGGTTATTGACTGGGGCGGGATCCTCTCGATCCTGGCATTCCTGATAACGTTTTTTGTCGGGATAGTCCAGATGACCTTCCCGCTGCTTGGGGTAATAGTGCTATTCTGGTTCCTGGATGTTATTTACACCTCAATAACCACGGGGAACATTAGGCTGATAGGCGACGCGTTCCTCACGATTTGGGGCTTCATTTTAGCCATTTACAGGACCGTAGTCGGCATTTTGGAGCTGATTTGGGATATGATAACCTTCTGGAGTTGAGAGCATGAAAAAGCTGAAGGTGAGAATAAACCTGATCGACAAGAACAAGATACTGAAGCTCAGAGGGACTTACGACCCAGAAAACAGGACGGCCGAGGCCAAACGTTCGCCTTTTGACAAAGTCCCGTTGAGGTTCCAAGTAGACCCCTCGCACATATACTGGGACGGAAGAAAGCAAGTCGTCTTTGTAGACAACACTACTAGGAGCTCAAAGGCAATACACACAGACGCCCCAATAGACCAGTCAACGGCGAACAAGCTGAACTTCCTCATAGAGCCTGCGTTCTGGAAGGCTATTGCGGAAAAACGCAAGATAAGCACGGGGACCGCGCTGGCGCTCCTGATGGCTGGGGTTGGGGTTTACACGTTTATAGTGTTGATCCTGAGGGTGGCTGGCGTTAATGTCTGAGAAGGGCGCTCTGGTCAAGGAAATAATGCGGAGCATTTCGCTGGGCGGCAAGGAGGAAGCCATAGCCAGGGCAGTCTCGGAGCTCACGGACGAGGAAAAGATAGCGCTGCTGAGCAACTTGTACCCATTCGAGGACGAGGAGCTGACTTTGATCCAGCTCATCGGCGAGCGCTACGACGTGGACTTCCTGAAGGACTACGTGCAGACCAAGCTCAAGCTCAGGTGCAGCGTCATGGGCTGGAGGGCGAACCAGGTGGCTTCTATCGCAGCGGAAGCCAGGAAGCAGCGGGTAGGCTTCCTGACCAGGCTCTTTGGGAGGAAGAAGGGGCGGGAAGAGAACGAGCTGGAAGACCTCTGAAGTGAGGTGGTGACATGAAGAAGAACAAAGACCTGGAAGCCATTTACCTGCAGACTCTGGCGCAGAGTGTGGCCGAGAAGGAGCGCGACGTGAACGACTACGCCTGTAAAACGCTATGAAAGCTATAGCGCAGAGCCCCAGCACTAGCACGGCAGGCAGCATCGGTTTTACGAGGTGCTCCGAAGCCAGGTTGAGCTGCGGGTATATCTTTGCGGAGTAGAGCTCGAACTCGCAGTACCCCTTGTACGCCTCCGTGAAGATCTCGACGTGCTTCAGCTTCACGTGATCCAGCCTGTAGTGGTCCATCATCTGTTGGATGTATGGGAGCAAGTTCAGTTTATAGTGCTTGTACTCCCCCGGCTGGAGGTTGTCCGCCAGCTTGAACTGGGCCACCCCGTCGCCCCTCCATTCAAAGAACCACATCTGGTTCTTCTGGACTCTGTCGCCGTAGTAGCTAAAGAACTGCAGCTCGGTCTGGTAGCACTTAACCTGGTAATCGGTTTCAGGGTCCAGGCTCTCGAAGAAGAGCACGATTGCCACGTTGGTGCTGGAGTTGTCCGGGGTGTACGGGGCATAATTGACAAGCTTCAGGTCGATATCCAGAATCAGGTCTTGGGTCGGCCACCCCCTTCTCACTTCAAACTCTTCATCCAGAAGCGCGTACCTCAAGCCCCAGTAGTGGGGCATCAGCCCCCTCGAGATCTTCGCCAGCCCCCAAGAGCCGGAGGTGTCATTAATCCACAGCCTGGCATATCCGCCTCCTCCAATAAGCCCCACGTCAACATACGAGGAGTTTCCTACTGCATCCTCGTTGAACCCTCCCCATACCTCATAACGGACTTTATCTGGGCTGAAAACGAAAACAGGGGTTGAGGCAGCTACGGTAGGAAACAGCATCAGCCCAAAGACCAAAATAGCCGCTAACCCTCGCATTTACTACCCCCCACTTACTAAGCTGCATAAAAAAAATAAAGATTGAGTCCTGGCTTACTTGGACATCTTCCTGAGAAGCCCGAGTGCCATGCCAAGCATCGCAAAAGCCAACACTATCGGAAGCCACGCGTTCACGGTTTCAACAGGGGTGTAAGCCCATTTGTCGACAGACACCTTCACATAGCCATCGACAGCGGTCCCTTCGGCGCCTATGGTTCTGATGTTTTTCGCCGGGAACGGGTTGGCTACCGGGTTGGTCAGGAGCACTTTGTTGCCGTCGGTAACCGAGAAAGTGCTCGCATTGGCGTCCAGCCTGATGTAATAGGCTTTTCCGGGTACGCAGTTGTGGATCATTCCGATATGGGTCCAGTTGTCAGGGCCAGGGTCTACCGTTGAAGCAATGAAAAAGTCCATGCTGTATCTCTGAGGGTTGTCGAGCTCAGGGGCAAGGTTCACGTTTATAGCGTAAAATTCCGCCCCCGTGCTGTTGGCTATGAAAAGCTTGGCAACTGAGCCGGGCCCCGAAAAGTTCAGCGTATTCACCAAGCTGACCGTCCAGGTGTCCGAGGTGTATCCCGTTGGATGCTCAGTCAGCCCAGCGTTGAACTCCGAGAACGGTATGGTAATGATAATCCCGGCGGAAGCGATTGGAACCACTAGAAAAAGCACCGCTAGTATTGGCAGGAGGCGCCTACTTTCCATGTTGAGCACCCCCTCAGAACTTGCCGAACTTCTTCATCATGCCCAAGACCATTCCCAGCATGGCGAACACGATTATTAGCGGCATCCATGCCAGGACTATGTCCGTAATTTCGGTTGTTGAGCTCATATTCCTTCCCTAATTATGGTTTTTACCATGATAAAAAATACTTTTTTCAGCATTTCTCTGAAAAATTCTTAAATTATTAAAGTTTTAAAGGGTAACAGGGCTACAACATGTCCTCGAAGGTGTACGCCTACCTTTACATCCCCGAATACCTTTCGGATTGGCTGAAAAGGAAAGCCGAGGAGGAACGCAGGAGCTTCAACAACTACGTAAACCTGATCCTTGAGGACTACTACCGAAAGCACAGGGAGGGGGCGCTGTGTATATCACCGCCGTAATCAAGGACCGCCAGGGGAACAGGCAAGAAATAACCGCCAGGATAGACGCCGAGATCCTGGTCCCAATAGGCATGGCTAACAAAATCAAGTATGCCATCGACACCAACAGGCTCCTGGCAGAGTTTTACATGAAGATGCGGAAATTCGCCGACAAGGACCACGCCATCGAGGAAATCCTGACTGATAACCTGATCGTGTTCGACAAGTTCGGCAACAAGGACTACGAGGTCCACTACAGGCCAGAAGTCCCCAGGGAGGACCCGCCGGTTGAATACTAGGCTTTGGCTATTGGGCCCCCTGCTGGCTTTGTTGGTGCTGAGTCCTGGGCTAGTGGCGGCAGCCGATCAGAGCTACATAAGGGGCTCCTGGACCATGCCCCCTCCGCTCTGGGGGCCGCCTCTTGAAAGCCCTCCAGGGGATAACTGGGGCTCTGCTGAATACCAAAATTGGAATTATCCCCAAGTGAAGGACTGGCTGATGGACGTCCACACCGCAGAAATAGAGGTGTATAGGGACTGGTGGATGTTCAGCAGCGCCAAGTCCTTTTACTACGTCATCAAGATGGACAGCGCAGACGGGTCCAGCCTGACGGTTGTGGTGAAATACGTCAATTCCACTACGCTTTGGGGAGCCCTTTCTAGGTCAGACGTCTACGTGGGGGCGAAAGTGAACGCCACGAATTGGCGGGACATCCCCCTCTACGGCATATACGACCCTTCGGATTGGCTGGAAGGGGCCGTGCCTATACATAGCCCATCCACATTTCAGCTATACATCCAGCCCAACCGCGATGGCAAGGCAGTAATAACCTACGCCACTTCAGTCAGCGAGAGGACCGTAGGGGTAAAACTCAGCGAAGTCTTCAATCTGACCGCGCCCTACAACATGACTTGGGTTTATTACCACGAAGGCTACGGCCGCGTCTACGTGGACCTTAACAACTACATGGGGAGCTACAGCCCTCCGGAGCTGCAAGAGCCGTATAACGCGCTCAGAGAGATATTCAACTGGTTCAGGGTTATTGACTGGGGCGGGATCCTCTCGATCCTGGCATTCCTGATAACGTTTTTTGTCGGGATAGTCCAGATGACCTTCCCGCTGCTTGGGGTAATAGTGCTATTCTGGTTCCTGGATGTTATTTACACCTCAATAACCACGGGGAACATTAGGCTGATAGGCGACGCGTTCCTCACGATTTGGGGCTTCATTTTAGCCATTTACAGGACCGTAGTCGGCATTTTGGAGCTGATTTGGGATATGATAACCTTCTGGAGTTGAGAGCATGAAAAAGCTGAAGGTGAGAATAAACCTGATCGACAAGAACAAGATACTGAAGCTCAGAGGGACTTACGACCCAGAAAACAGGACGGCCGAGGCCAAACGTTCGCCTTTTGACAAAGTCCCGTTGAGGTTCCAAGTAGACCCCTCGCACATATACTGGGACGGAAGAAAGCAAGTCGTCTTTGTAGACAACACTACTAGGAGCTCAAAGGCAATACACACAGACGCCCCAATAGACCAGTCAACGGCGAACAAGCTGAACTTCCTCATAGAGCCTGCGTTCTGGAAGGCTATTGCGGAAAAACGCAAGATAAGCACGGGGACCGCGCTGGCGCTCCTGATGGCTGGGGTTGGGGTTTACACGTTTATAGTGTTGATCCTGAGGGTGGCTGGCGTTAATGTCTGAGAAGGGCGCTCTGGTCAAGGAAATAATGCGGAGCATTTCGCTGGGCGGCAAGGAGGAAGCCATAGCCAGGGCAGTCTCGGAGCTCACGGACGAGGAAAAGATAGCGCTGCTGAGCAACTTGTACCCATTCGAGGACGAGGAGCTGACTTTGATCCAGCTCATCGGCGAGCGCTACGACGTGGACTTCCTGAAGGACTACGTGCAGACCAAGCTCAAGCTCAGGTGCAGCGTCATGGGCTGGAGGGCGAACCAGGTGGCTTCTATCGCAGCGGAAGCCAGGAAGCAGCGGGTAGGCTTCCTGACCAGGCTCTTTGGGAGGAAGAAGGGGCGGGAAGAGAACGAGCTGGAAGACCTCTGAAGTGAGGTGGTGACATGAAGAAGAACAAAGACCTGGAAGCCATTTACCTGCAGACTCTGGCGCAGAGTGTGGCCGAGAAGGAGCGCGACGTGAACGACTACGCCTGCAACATATACGCAGACAAAATAGCCAAGATAAACGTGCTACTGGAGCTCCTGGATCCCGAGACCGACAGGGGCTTCATCGAGCAGCTCAATGCGCTCAAGCAGACCTACAAGAAGCTCGGCACAGCCCTATGGTTCATGCAGGCGGGCGAGCTCACGAACCTGGGAGCCAGGCTCGGCAGCACCATCAGGCAGTACAGCGTGAGGGGGGATCAAGATTGAACTTCTGGGACGAGTGCCTGCTGAAGCACTACAAGGACACCCCTGCAAGCGTGAGCGTGGTCAGCGGGAAGTGGAAGACGGGAAAGACCGACTTCGCGTTGTTCCTGGCGGTTGACGAGCTGAGGGATAGGCTCGGGGTGGTCGAGGAAGTCGCTTCGAACATCAGGGCGGACGACCCTTCAGTTTCATACATCAATAACTTTGTCGATCTGGACACCTGGCTCTTCCGCAACAGGAAGCGTAAGGTCTTCATATTTGACGAGGCCCTCAAGGCTGCCCCCTCGCGCTCGGCCATGAGCAAGCTCAACGTGAAGTGGATGCAGTACGTCCCTGAATTGAGCAAAGCCAGGTGCCATCTCTTCGTGATTACCCAGGAAGAGGCATACATGGAAAAGCTCTTCATCCACCCTACTTTCATCAGGGCGAGGTGGATCAAGAAGTCGCTGAAGACTGTGGACCTAATATCCCAGCTGTATCACGGGGAGGTCTGCAGGTTCAACGATATCCCCAAGTCAAAGGTCAGCTTCGACCCTTACTGCATAGCTACCTGGCAGATGGAACCCGATGCCGAGATGTCTGTAGTGGATAATGACATTTTGGCAGCAGTAGCTTATGCCAGGGGCGAGAAGACCCATGAGATTATGCAGAAGTTCGGATTCAGGTACCGCTCGGAATTCACTAATGCCATTAAGCGGGCGATTAACAAGATGTACAATGTACACAAGCGGGGCGAGAGGGCTGAAGTCCCAGAAGATAATACTGAAATGGACGAATCCTTGGCTTTACCATCAGTTTGACGGTTATCTTACTACCATAAGGTAACGCCCATGTTTGTAGAAGCATAATTAATTTGAGGTTTGGGGGCGCCTGGATGGGCACTTGGGACAAGGGGCTCGAGCTCGAACAAGTTATTTCTAAGCTAAAGGAGGAACTGAGTAGGGCTGAGGGGGCAGAATATACTTACCTGGCTGTGCTGCTCACTCAGGCCTGCAATGGGTGCAGGGTCGGGGAAGCCTTCTCGGCGGTGCAGGGCTTTGCGAAAACGGGGCAGAGGGAACTCCGTGTTAAAGTCGAGAAGCGGAAGGACGGGGCTGAGCGCCTTATCATAATCCCGCCTGAAGTTCAGAGGGCCAAGATTGACCTAAACGTGAAGCTTGCGAATGTCAAGATGTATGCCATCAGGAAGCTTAGGATAAACACTCATAGTTTACGATATGCATGGATAACCTACCAAGTGAAAAACAACGTAAACCCTGGAATGATCGCTGCGATCACGGGGCACAAGAACCTGAACATGCTGATGCACTACATCCAGAAAAAACAGGGGGAGGAATACCTCAGGCACCAGCTCCAGACAATTCAAGAAGCTTCCTAATTGCCTGATTATAAGTCTTCAAGTGGTGCTTCCTCATGTATCTGTCCAAGTCGAACTTGGTGACTTTCTTTATCCTGATTAAAGCGGTGCTTCGGTTTATCTGAGTTTTGCGCTGAGAACCAAGCTTCTTTTCGTACTTGTTTACCACTTTCACCGCTCATTCCCCCAGTAGGCTTCCCACACCATGCGGCTGAATATGCCCATCAGGGTCGCGTGCATGCACTTGTGCCCCTCCGGGCAGCCCACGCACGCGCCGACCTCGGCCGCGCCGGGGCGCGGGAACCCCCATCGGGCGAAACACTCAGGAGTTTTCCCGCTCATCGCTCAGGCCTCCAGCTCTATCCCGTTTTTTCGGCACCATGCCAACACTTTCGGCTCCCACCCGGGGCGGTGAACCTTGTTCAGGGACCACATGGCGCGGACGCAGGGATCCGCGGGGACGCGCACCTTCACCGCACCCTCACCCGCCCCGGCTTCAGCCACTCCCTCCAGGGCACGGCGTAGTACCGCTCCCTGCCCCCCTGCTCGTACCAGTCCACCATGTCATACCTCGCCGCTTCCCTGGCTGGTAGGAAGAGGACGGTTCCGTCCGCCCAGTTCACCGAGATGAAGTACGCCCTGGAAAGCGCCCGATTCGCCTTCAGGAGCTCGACCTTCCCCTCACGGACGAATATGTGGGGGGCGGGGAGCCCGTGCCTGGCGCAGCGTCCCCGCGACTCCTCGCTCGTCAGGTTGCTCGACGTGACCTCGAACCACATGTTTAGCTTTGGGACGTAGAAGTCCGGGGGGGACTCGAGCGGGTCGTCCAGGAGCTCGCCCGAGAGCGCGCCCTTCCCCGTTGGGAGGACGTCCTCCGGCTCAAGGCCGAAGTTGAGCCTGATGATCCGCAGGGCGATTTCCTCGCAGAGGTTCGACTCCTGCCACCGGTTCATGTAGCGCTCCTGGAAGCAGTTGAAGGTCACTGGGAAGCCTCCTTGCAGTCTTCCGCCCATGGGCACAGGCTCATGCACTCTTCCGAGCAGGACGCGTACCCCCAGCACGGGGGCAGGTCTCTGAGCCCGCGGGAAAACTCCTTCCACTCCCTCCGGTCGCACTCGGGGCACCTGGCTATCGCGGCCCCGGTGAAGATGAAGCCCTCGCCCCTGCAGAGGGGGCAGAGCGGGCGGTCCAATGTGATGTCCGAGTCGCTGGCGGTCACCGGGAAGCCTCCTTCGCGATCACTGCTGCGGCGATGAGGCAGGCGACGAAGAGGACGAGCCATTCCATAGCCTGATCCCCTGGGCTTTTTCGGCTTCCCGCAGGGCGGGCATGTGTTCCGAAATGAAGTCCGATGCAACGCGCTTCGGGATGTTCGGATAACCTTTCGGGGGAGGGACCTTCAACACCTCGCAGATGCAGTCGATGAGTTGCTTCTGGGGCACGGTCATCAGGTCCTCGACCCTGCGTATGACGACCATGTCGATCCTCGGCAGGACGTCATGAAGGGCTTCGAGGAGCTCTTGCTTCGACAGCTCCGGCTTGTACAGCACTGACTTCGGCCTGAGGTGCTCGTACGCCGACAGGTTGTATAGGCGGACCCCGCTGTCCTGTGCTTCGGTCATGACTGGGCCTCCTTCGTTTTCGGATCCTGCTTGGACTTGAACTTCTCGCGGCACTCCGGGCACAAGGTCGGCCCCCTCGGGTCCACGGGCTTGCCGCAGAAGATGCAGAAGAACTCGAACTTCGCGCTCATGCCTTTCCCTCCCTGATGCCCCTGAGTACCTGAAGCGCGGCCTCGACCTCCTGGAGCTTCTCGGGCTGGAGCGACTTGAGCGACTTCAGGGCCTTGAGCAGCCCCTCTTCGAGGGCCTTCGCCCTTTCCCTCGTGAACGTGAGCACCTGCCCGCTGTCCTGCTCGCGCTCGGCGCGGGCATTGAGCTTCCTCGATTCAGCCAGGAGGTCGTTGAGCTGCTTGAGGGCGACGTACTCGCCGACGTTTATGACGGGCTTGGACTCGGCCTTTGCGATAGCGATGTTAAAGTTTAACGAAGTTCTTGATGGAAAGCTCGAACCCTGCTCGACAAAAGAAATGATAAAATCATTAATGATTTCACTGAGGCTGTACCCTAATTCCCTTGACTTTTGTAAAGCTGATTTCCAGTGGAGCTCCGAGACGTATACGTTATACCTTCTCTTTTTGAAGTTTGTGTTTGTGTTGTGTATACACAAACCCCTATTAGTATTAGTATTAGTATTAGTACCGGTAGCGTTTCCAGTTGCTCCAGTGGAAACATGAGGTTCATGGGAAAGTTCATTTGCTCCCGGTGAAAAAGTGGATGCAGGGGTTCCTGGCAGGACAGAGTCCTGGTTGGGGGAAATCTGGGCTTCCGTCATGCTGGGATCCCCTCAAGCTTTTGCACTCGGTTTCTCAGTTCCTGCAGCTCCTGCTGCATTTTCTTCATGCTCAGCAATGTTTGGTCCATGAAGTCGAGGACATCGGATATGAAAACAGAGTCTTCCATTATGCCCTAACCTCCGCGAGCCTTCCCTTCACCTTGTGGACCTCCGCCCACAAAGCCCTCCTGATGAACTCGTTCCTGGACGTGCACTGCGCCCTGGGCCATAGCTCGTCCAGCTCAGCCAGGAGGTCTTTCGGGATCTTCACCAAGACCTCTTGGCCTTCAAAACCTGGCTTTCCGACTTTTGCCATGCCTCTTCCTCCTCGTTTATCTATTGTCTAATCAACATATACTAATGGATGGATATATAAACTTTATCCATCATCTATGAGATAGACAGTAAGCTGGAAAATGATAAAATAGCATATTTAATATAGTCTTATTTGATAGATTATGGATAACCTGCTAAGCCCCGCTCAAGAAATATTGATGGTACTTAATAGCGACTCTAAGAAAGAGTGGACCATGTCAGATATTGTTTCGTTTGGCAAAATGAACAGGCAGACCGTTTACAATAATCTTAGAATTCTTTTGAATCATGGTCTAATTACCGAGAAGCGTGAAGAGGGCTTCCCCCCTAGAAGGCTCATCTCGCTCACCGAGAAGGGGAGGAAGGTGGCTGAGAAGTTGGAGGAAATTGAGAAGATGTTGGGGTAAACCAGCCTTGTCTTTAGACAAGTAGGAGCCTGAACTCTGCGGGTGCGCTGATCGTACTCGCTCTAAACCCGGGTTTTTGGTTTTCTGTGGGGGCGATTATTGTACTATTTGCTATTTTAGTACTGTCTTTTCTAGACTCTTAAAACGCGAGAGGGTTTCTTTCTGCCTATTATGAAAGGCGTCAATTCAATAACCTGATTTCCTAAGCATTGCACCAATAACACCTATGAGCGCTATTGCCCCTAGCATAATTGTTTCGGAATCCCCCGTGGCCCACCCTACCAGCAAGAATGCCGCGGCAAAACTAGCCCCGCCATAAAAAGATGCAATCATCGAAGCGACGAAGTCCGCAGCAACCACTACAATCACCATTAGCCAGATGTACCATGGCGAATTGAGGACAGCAAGCAAGGGCAGCACAGCATATTGTATCAAAATACCAAAAACAAATCCCATAATCGCTTCGCTTAAAGCCCCTCCGAAATCACTTGACATGGCTCTAATAAGAAAGGTATTAAATACCATATTTTAGCTATACTTATCCGATCCCCCGTGTCCCGCCTCCGGGAACACTTTGAAGACCCTGCGGCCGGTTAAAAAGATTAAACGGAAGTCTTGTTGATGAACCGATTCTAAATTCAATAATGATTTTATACGGAATAACCGCATAATGATCGCCGTACGGTGTCCTCGATGTCCCCCCAGCTGCTGTCCGAGTCCGACTTCGTCACCAACCGCCTGTTCTTCGACCTGAAGACCGCTGCGAAGGGGCTCGGGATGGACCGAACCGTGGACCTCCACACCGAGGTGAGGGTCGACGGAGGAAAGGCCGACCTCGTCGTGGAGCATGCCGGGAGGAGGGTTCTGGTCCTTGAAGCCAAGTACAAGAAGAGGATAGGCGGTGTGGAGCGTCTGATAGAGCCGAGGGATCCGGAAGTCGTAGCCCAGGCGATCCAGTACGCCATGCTGGGAGGGTACCCCTTCTACGCCACCTGCAACCCGAAGAGGCTCGTCCTCTTCAAGGTCATGCCAGGAAGGAGGCCTTACGAGAGCGAGGTCGCCGCGATAGAGATCCAAGGGAACCCCGGCTGGGCGGAGGAGGTCCTCAAGGTCGTCTTGGGCGTCACCCCAGCTTCAGCGAAGGCAGTCGACGACTCCCTAGTCGAGACGCTCCACGAGGCATATGTAGACCTGAGGGACGAGTTCCTGGCTTCTCTTAGGGGCAGGCTCAAGGATCCCTCGTTCGAGGGGAGGTTCGTCGAGTGGCTGAGGAGCCAGGGGTTAGAGTACAACGACGAGAACATCAGGAAAACGGCGGAGCAGACGACTTACCTCCAGATCAACAAGCTTTTGTTCTACAACGTCGTGAGGACGCTCTACCCAGATAGGCTGAGGCAGATCACCATAAGCGATGAGGAGGACGTCTTCGAGGTCCTGTCAGAGCACTACACAGCCATCCGGAGGATAGACTACGCCCCCATATACCAGCCAGACCTGATCAGCGAGATCCCGTTCACAGAGAGGGCGAAGGAAAGGTTTAGGACGCTGATAGACTCCCTGAACGAGTACGACTTCTCGAGGATGGAAAGCGACTTCCTCGGCCGCGTCTACGAGAAGCTCATACCGCCCGCCGAGAGGAAGCGCCTCGGGCAGTTCTACACGCCCCCCGAGATAGTGGACCTCATAGCGCGGCTCACAATAAAGGACGGGAAGGCGAAGGTTCTGGACCCCGCCTGCGGATCGGGTTCCTTCCTGGTTAAGGCCTACCACAGGCTGAGGGAATTGAACGGGATACCTAAGGAAATGTCGGGCCAATTGGGCGAGACGTTCCACAGGCAGCTCTTGAGCCAGGTGTACGGGGTGGACATAAACCAGTTCCCCTCCCATCTGTCGGTGATAAACCTGGCCATCCAGAACCCCCGCGCCAGGATCGATGCCGTGAACGTAGTCGTAAAGGACTTCTTCGACCTTAGGCCGAGGCAAGAGACCCTTACCGGCTTCAAGAGCATGGACGCCGCGGGTAAGGAGCAGATGGTGAAGATACCGTACTCTTTCGACGCGGTGGTCGCGAACCCCCCGTACATCCGCCAGGAGCTCCTCGGCGAAAAAGAGAAGGAAAAGATATACTCGCTCGTCCAAGACGAGTTCAAGGATTTGGTTTACGTAGGGAAGAAGCCTGGCAAGGGTGACAAGAGGGCCGTCGTCTTGGACAGGATGAGCGACATCTATGTTTACTTCTACATCCATTCGATAAGGTTCCTCAGGCAGGGCGGGATGCTCGGCTTCATATCCTCCAACAAGTGGCTCGAGGTCGGCTACGGCGAACCCTTCCAGGAGTTCCTCCTGAGGACTGTGAAGATACTCTACGTCATAGAGTTTGACAGGGCCGTCTTCCCCGATGCTGAAGTAGACACCGCAATAACTATCCTGCAGAAAGAGAGCGATCCTGAGAAGCGCAGGAACAACACGGTCAGATTCGTCAGGGTCAAAAAGCCGATAGGGCAAGCCGAACTGATGAAATTGCTGGAGTCGGAGGAGGACGCAGATCTCGAAAATGCGAGGATCGCGATAATTCAGCAGAAGAAGCTCAAGCCAGGGAAGTGGAACGTCTACCTGAGGGCACCTCCGGTCTTTAAGAAGCTTATTAACCACCCGAAGATGAAGCCCTTGGGTGAGGTCGCCGAGGTAATAAGAGGGCCTACTACGGGTTACAATGACTACTTCATCCTTTCAAAGGAAAAAGCAAAGGAGTGGGGGATAGAACCGGAGTTCCTGGTCCCCTGCGTATCCTCGCCGAAGAAGGTCAAAGGGCTGGTGATTAAGCCTGAGGACATAGACGAGTACTTCTTCATGTGCGACAAGCCGAAGGATGAACTGAAGGGCACAAACGCCTTAAAGTACATCGAGTGGGGCGAGAAGCTGGAAGTTGAAGTGACCAGGGGCTCGAAGAGGGAAATGAGGAAGCTGCCGGAGCTTGAGACCGTAAAAGGAAGGAAACTGTGGTATGCGTTGCCAAAACTAAAGACTCCGCAAATCCTCTTTCCTTATATGGTTAGAGGCAGATCTTTTGCAATTTTAAATAAAGCTTCAGCACATGCTGTAGATGTTTTTCATTACATAATAACTCCGCCTGGTGATGAAATAATTCTTGTGAGCTTTATGAACTCAAGCATATTCAAGCTATTCTTAGAGCTCATCAGCAGGCAATATACTGGCATGCTCAAAATTCAGGTATATGATTTAAAATCCATTCTTTCAATTGATCCAAAGGAAAAATCTGACAAGTTAAATAATTTACAAAATATTTTCGAAAAACTCGTCGAATTTAAGCATCAAAGAATTAAAGCCGAAGAGGTCCTCGAATCACTAAAGTCCACAAAGAAAGGCCAGCCCGGCATCCTCGAACTCGAAGCCCGCAAGGATCTCGAAAAGGCTCTGGAAGCTGAAAGGAAAGCCCAAAAGGAGCTCGACGAAGCCGTCTACGATATCCTAGGACTGACAGAGGAAGAGAGGAGGCAGGTCGAGGAGGGGCTGAGGGAGCTCCAGGAGCTGAGGAGGGCAAGGACTAGGATCTAATATGCGATGATTCCAAACCGCTCCAAGTCGATTGCGGCTCTGCAATAGGGGATAAATACGGGGAATCAATTAAGTACAGGTGATGGAAAATGGAAAAAGAAAAACTCCCCGAAGATATTCGAGAGGAGCTCAAGTATTTGGGAAAAGACGACTTCATTTTGATACTGGCGTTAGGAAAAAAACCAAGCTTTGAACTTGAAGTACAAAAGAGAGCCATTATTCTGTCTAAGATATTGGGCATAGAGCTCGACTTCGTGCCGTACAAATTCGGATATTATTCAGAACAAATAACGGAAAAACTAAACGACGAAAGGTTGGGCTACCTAATTTCCCGAAATGACAAAAAATATAAACTCACAGAGATGGGTCAAAAAGCCTACGATCATCTCTTGGAACAACTGAAGGCTAAGAATAAGGAAGATGTAGCGCAATTTTTGGAGTCGTTGAGTAAGCTTAATGAGGATGACCTCCTGGCACTGACTTACCATTTGTTCCCTGAATCGATGATTGAATCTGAAATCAAAGAAAGGGTGAAGAAGAGGATAGAGACGCTTAAGAAAGAAAGTCCTTTTGAAAGCCGTATAGAGAAAGACCGGATTGTAATTGAGATCAACAGTTAAGGCGAAACAAATGAGCAGGAAGCGACCCCTCGATGAGACTGAATGTTCTGCCAAAGTTAAATTGCCTTTTCCATTCCCTTTTTCAATAGAATTTGTATATAAGAAGAAGACCTATAGCACAAAGATTGAACCGGGGTCTGCAAAAATAGAAAAGCTGGAAGACGGCTCATTCCTTATTGTTCGATGTCTTGACGATGGTACCATAAAATATGCTAAAATTAATGATCGTATTCGTATAGGGGAATTATGATAATGAAAAACTATTACGTCAAACTTCAAAATTTATTCGATGATGATAAAACCGGGACGTATGCGAGAATTGCTAAACTAAACATCAACGGCAAATCAGTACACCGGTTGGTAAAGGTATCGAGCCAAAATATTGACTCTGGCCCGGCGGATGTTGAATCGCTGAATCCGATAAATGAAGTCTTCCTGACTTTAAAGTTCGACGAGATAAAAGAGATGGATAATGATAACGAAAAGAGAGATCTCTTCGAAAGAAGATTGAAATACAAGACTAAGGCGAGTAAGATAAACATCCCATTTGTAATGTTGGAATATCAAAAAGTGCCCTCAGCCTTGGAATTGAGGCAGGCTTTGCTATTTTTGGTAGATGTAATATACAACAACGAAAGGATAGACGTTGCTGTTCCACCGAAGGTCATACTCCCAGACGAAATTAAAGCGAAATCGACAGAGGTCTATCTAAACCACATTAACGAATTGTTTGAAATAATTGAGACCTATTCTGGAAAAGCAAGACTATCGTATTTTATCCCAGCCTACATAACCCGGTCAAAAATTCCTAAATTAATTGATTTATACACAAAACGCTTTGGCGCAGAAGGTCTTCTGATATTGGACGTCGGAGGTGGGCGATTCCAAGACATAGGATATTCGATAGTTTCGCAAGTAATGTATAACATGTGCGTGGGGGCAAAAACGGAAGACTATGCTATCTATTTGTTCAACCATAAGGGCCGTAAGAAAAGCGGGAAAGAAGTTCCATCAGAAGATCTTCTATCACTTTTAAGAGGTGTGAGCTTTGTGGGACCATCCCACAAAAGGATACCCCTCCCCCAGAACGTAGTTATGAGTGTTGGAAAGATTTTCAATAGAAGCGATTTTCTTTACTATCCTTTAGATAACGCGCCTAATGCTAGCGAACTGCAGAAATTCACACATGGGCTGATAAACCAGCTTTCTATAAATAAATTCAACGATCTTAATCTAAACAAATCAGCAATAGAATTATCAAAAGATCCAATAACAGCCATATCTGAAATTGGTAGACCACAATTCAAGGAAACACTTGCTCAGGTCTCTAGGAATATGAAAACGACGTTAGAACAAAAAGGGCTTGAAACATTCCTTTAGCTTATTCCATCGCCCCCAGCTCCTCCTTCAGCCTCTCGAGCTTCCTTTCCTTGACCAGCGCCAGGACCTCCTCCGCAGCCCCCCTGCACTCCTCCGCTGTCCCGCACCTCTTCATCTTCAGCAGCGCGAGTTCCAGGACGTCCTCGCAATTCCTCCACCACACGGCCTATTCCCTCCTCAGATCGTGGGACTTCCCCACGTGGATGGCTAGCCCGAGCCAGGAGGCACACCACCTCCCGCACTCCCTGCACTTCACCTTGCCGTTGAAGAGCTCCTCGCCCGTTTCGAGCAGCGACCTCAACTTCCCGCACCCCTTCCCAGATATCCCACGGTCAGAGGGCTTAAAAATTTCCGAAAAACTGAAGCCGGGGGAGGGAGGGGCGAAAGTGAAAGAAAGCTATTTCCGATAGCGAGAAAAATATGTTATATTATGCCCAGGAAAGGCTACAGGTCCATCACGCTACCCGAATCCGACTATCTGAAACTTCTGGAAAAAGCCAAACTGTACGGTACAACTCCGCAAAACATCATCAGATTGATGGTTTCTGATGGACTATTCCCTCGAGGAAAGCCTTCTAAGTCAATGGTCGAGGGTTCGAATCCCTCCGGGCCCGCCATCAACCTTTTTGTCCTTGAAGGCAAAAACGTTGACGAAAAAGCTCCGCATTTTGATTTAACCGCGAAATTGGGACGGTCCTGCTTTTGCTTGGGGGACGGTCCTAGGCTGAGGGATTTCTGGATCAGTTGCGATGGGGTCAAGCCCTGGAGCTCTGCTCTATACATCAGCTCGTTGAAAACTTCCTCCCTCAGCGTTATTGAGCGATATCCCGGCTTCGGCATGGCTTAGTATATGTTTCAGCTAATCGGAAATGCGTTCCAATCGTTTTTGCCTTCCTCACTCCTCGCTTCCGGTTTCCAGAAATTAATCCTCCCTGCAGCAACATGTTGCGCACATGGTTGATTTTCATGAAAAGAAAGCCGCCGCTGATCGGCTGCTGGGATGAGCTCTTCAAAGGGAGGGCGGGGCGCAGTTACTGCTGTGTAGAAGGTGGTGCACCTCATAGCCCAGGCGCGGTCCACCCAAAGAAGGCAGAGATTACTGAGCCACCATATACTGGGTGGCAATCATAGCTATGCCCAGTGTGATAAGGACGGTGCCGATGATGCGCCCAAGAGTCTTTTCGCTGACCCGGTTGGCTACCAGCGCTCCGAGACTGGCAGCCAGCAAGGTAGATACGCTAGCAATTAAAGCCGCATAGATATCAATATTTCCATGTAAAATGTAGCCTGCGGTGCCTGAAGCAGCGGTTATGGCCATGATAAAGGAGGAAGTCCCCACGGCAAGATGAAGAGGATAATGAAGGACAAAGACTAGGATTATCAGTATCATCCCTCCGCCCCCTGCCCCGAACACGCCACACATAATGCCGACAAATAACCCCAAGCCAAGCGCGATTAGCCGCTGTTTTCTGGTTTGCGCCGGCAATCTGATTGCATCATTAGAATCATTGCCCTTTAGGCCCTCTGTGGTATGCCGTATACCTCTGACCCACAACAGTACCCCCATGGGGATGAGCATCAGTCCGAAGAGATTGCTCATGCCTAGAGGAGGTATCATGTCAGCAAATATGCTTCCTGCCTGAGCACCAACGATGGAGCCAAGTGCAATCCACAGTCCGGGCTTGATGTAAATGTTCCGATGGCGATGGTATATAAAGGAGGTGACCACGGTAGCGATGACATCAATCAGCAGGCTGGTGCCGATAGCAGTGTGAACTGGAAAGGAAAGCAGAAGAGTCAGCATCGGAACGACCACCATGACTCCGCTGCCGCCCATTATGCCCACTGTTAGTCCGGCGCCGGCCCCGATGAGCAAGATTATAACCGTCTCAATTATGGAAAACATTGTTTCATCTGCCTTTAATCAGAATTTATTAAATCACATCCACAGCGCCTTTTATAATGTTATTCTTGTGCTGCATCGGCTCTTTAGCCATGAACTGAAAGACGATGGCAGTTATAAACAGAAACAGGCTGTTAAACAGCAGCGAAAATCCGAACCCCCTGATATCAGCGAGCAACCCCAGAAGGACAGGCCCGATAATGGAGCCAAGGTCACTTATGGCGCGGTATGCACCTATGCCGATACTGTAGCTTTCTCTTGGGATAATGTCCGTGACATAGGCTGAGGAAATCGGTCCGGAAATTCCAATGCCCACCCCCATAACTATGCAACTGAGGAGCAAGAACCAGTAGTCATAACTTTGTGCCAACATTAGTAGCGAGACAGCAACAATGACACATCCTGGGGTAATGATTGCCTTCCTGCCAAACTGATCAGAGAGCCTGCCGGCGATAAAGATAGTAATGAGCTGGATGATAGCAACTAGTGTAAGAGCTAAACCGATTTGCCCCTCGCTTAAGCAAAGGCGATCAGCGCCGAGCAGGGGTAAGATCTGGTTTTGTGCCCCCATGCGTACAAAGAAGATGCCGAAGGTTATCATTGAAATCAAGAGAAAGTTGTGGTCTCGAAGCAGGGCTTGAAGCCCTCTTGGCGGCGGAGTTGGTAGAGGGCCTAGATCGCCAACTTCCACTGCTGTTGCACTGACTGGTAATGTCGGGTGTGTTTCAGGAAGGCGCAGGTAAGCCCAGAGGCTGGCAAGGAGGGCAAACAAGGCAAATGCAAAGAATGGAGCTGCCAGCCCGAAGTGTTCGGAAATAAATCCACCCACGGTCGGACCCAGCCCGGCGCCAAGAAGAAGGCTCCCCTGATAGAAACTCATCATTGTCCCACGATTATCAGGCGTGCTGATATCAGCAAGCATGACCATTGCCGCCGTGGTGTACATTGCCGAGCCTATGCCTTGGATGAAGCGGAAGCCCAGAAGCATCCAGTAATTATCTGCTAGCCCACATCCTATTGATCCAGCAACCAATATCAGCGGACCTCCAATTAAAACAGGACGCCGCCCTAGCCTATCCGTCAGCCGCCCTGCCGGGATGTCAACGAGTATTCGGGCTACTCCGAAGACAGTGATTAGCAGCCCTACCATGGTGACATTCACCCCAAAGGTGCGGGCGTATTGTGGGAGTATAGGGCTGATAAGCCCTATCCCCATCATTATCAACACCACCTCAATGCAGAGGATGGTCATGACTTCGTTCTCTTGGAAACGGTCAAATCTTTTGATCATTGTTTGAATTTCTCCATATTCTTATTTTATTCACATATACCATGCCATCTCAATTCTAACCACTCTGAGCCATGACCGTCATTACAAAAAGCAGACCATAAACATTATCTAGGGTGGCAGTTTGATTTCACAAAAATATGGCCCCAAAGATGCTCCGCCTCGGCTTATGCCAGAACGGAAAAAGGTTGCGCCAAAATGATCTGCCATAGCACAAGATGCCGACCAAGCCAGAAATGGCGTTAAAAAGAGACGCGAATGCAGCTGCACCAACTATCATTGCTGCCGGCAGCACCCAAGATGTGCGATCCAGTAATAACTGGGTGCTGCTTGCCCCAAAGAGCCCGACCATTGCGCCGAAGAGGGTGCCGAAGGCGGCATCAACCATCTGCATTGCCCAGGCGATGGAAAACAACGTTTTCTCGGTATCGACGCTGGGCCTTACTCCACCCC
>JACIVP010000079.1 GCA_014361455.1 Candidatus Methanosuratincola sp. | reverse complement strand
ACCTCCACGCCGAAGACGATGCGCTATAATGCCTTAAGAGTTGCAATCTCGTGGGGTGGTTATTTTGCTTAAAGCCGGCGATATAGTATACCTTTGGTCCTCAAAGCTCGAAGACGGATTCTTGCTCTCTTTGGTCCCCGGCAGGAGGTTGGGTTCTCACGTAGGGGTCATCGGTCATGATGACATATTGGCTTCCGATTACGGCAAGGCCGTCATGACCCATACCGGCCATTCGTTTTATATACTTAAGCCGATGCTCGGGGAATATACCAGAAAGCTCAAGCGCAAGACCCAGATAGTATTCCCCAAAGAAACGGGCTTCATCCTCCTCTATTTGGACATTTTCCCTGGGGCTACTGTCGTGGAGTGCGGCACCGGTTCCGGTAGTCTGACGGCAACACTCGCTCATTTCGTGGGAGACGGGGGAAGGGTCATATCCTATGACAGGAGAGGCGAGTTCTCGAAGCTCGCCGAAGAAAATTGTAAGCTTTGGAAGGTTGCCCACAGGGTGACATTCAAGGTGCGCGATATAGCTGAGGGCTTCGACGAACGGGAGGCGGATGCTGTCTTTCTCGACCTGCCAGACCCGTGGAATTATCTCCATCATGCGATTTTAGCTTTGGCACCTGGCCGCAGGCTCGGCATGATCCTGCCCACAACGAATCAGGTGCAGCGAGCGTTGGCCGCACTGAAAGAGCAGCGCTTTGCAGACATCCAGGTTATCGAGGTAATGCACAGATATTGGAAAACAGACCCTGAGAGGTTGCGCCCCGAGGACATGATGGTGGGGCACACCGGATATCTGATCTTTGCAGCTCGCGTCGAGGCTCAAGAGGCGCAGTGACCCCTGAGAAGGCGCTTCTGCACGCATGCTGCGCACCCGATGCCACCGTCCCCTGGAGAGTTCTCGTCGATGAAGGGTT
>JACIVP010000078.1 GCA_014361455.1 Candidatus Methanosuratincola sp. | reverse complement strand
GACGCTGTGACCGGCTCTCACCGCGGCGTAGTCGAGGGCCTGGGCCAGGAAAGATTTACCCACTCCAACCGGACCAACGAAGAGCACATGCTCGTGGCGATTGAGGAAGTCCAGGGAGAAGACGGTGTCCACAAGACGGCGCTCCACGGTCACTTGAGCTGTCCAGTCAAAATCCTCTAGGCGGCAGATTTCCTCGAATCCTGCCTTCTTAAAAATGCATTTCCAAGTTACGGTTATCACGCCGGGTAACCTCATCAGCTAGGATTATCTGCAAAAAGGCGGCATAATCCAGCTGCTCTCTGCGGGCCAGGGCCAGTCGTTCTGGCAGGGCCTTCAGCAAGTGGCCCAGCTTGAGACACTTTAAGAGCGGTTTAAGTTCATTTGTAGTCGTCATAGCACCCTCCTTAGTTTTAACTTCGGTCACCATGGTGGTCACCTCCTATTATTACCTGAGATAGCAAAGGCATTGCCGGGGCGGGCGAAGCGACAGGATGGAGCTGGCATTGACAAAACTGGCATAGCTTCTTCCTCCAGCGCTTCCACCAAGATGTTCTCCAAGCGGCGCACGTCAACGAGGTCTACTGATAGAGCCCTCTTACAGGCGGCATTAAGTAGGGCAGGCGTGTATTTATCACCCATACGCAGCAGTTTGAAGGCTTGCCTGAGCTTCGACCATGGTGTGGGTCCACTTAAGCAGCTTATCGGCGAAATCGCCAACCGATTCTCCCAGCTCGCGACACTGCTGACGCAGGTCTTGAAGGTCGTGAGACTGCCCGACTTTGAAGAGGCGCTTCCTGGCATATGGAACTTGTCGCTCCACTTTCGGTTTGTCCTTAGGATGCCCCGGCCGTGCCGGGTCAGCGATGAAGCCCCGGTGCTGGGCATACTCCAGAAAGCCTCTGGTCAGCTTGGGATTAAGCGGGTCCTGAGCACAGCA
>JACIVP010000077.1 GCA_014361455.1 Candidatus Methanosuratincola sp. | reverse complement strand
AGTAAAGAGCTAGGATTACCTACCCGAGGTTCGTACACTGCTCAAGAGATATGGGATGCTTATACGCGGGTATATGGAAGAGAACTCCACCATCAAGATTGGGTGGAGGCCATCTGGCCTTATTTCGAGCGTTTAGGAGTGATCCGATGAAAAAAGTGACATACATCATGATCTATTGGGGGGACGAATATGGCAAACCCGCAAAGACATCAGACGAGAGGGCTCAGGATGAAGCACTGGCCAAAGAGATTCTGCGACGCGTTGAACATATGCGAGACGTCAAAATCACCGAAGTGAATCTGGATCGGGAACATTATCATTTGGAAGTCACTGGAGATGACGCCTTTCGCTTTCTAATGGAGACTTTGCAACAAGCACCTCATTTGGTTGATAACAGCAGCGTTAGGGTTTGGAAGGTTTACACTACGCAAGAATTGGCATCCGCCCCCATGCTCGTCTGGGGGGTGCGCAATCAGTCCATTGAAGATGATTATTACGATCTCCATAAGGACGGCTATCGAGGGGGCCCCAACTCCTCTCATCGGCGCTGTGCATCCTGTCGCGCCGAGCTGGAACAGGTACGCGATTTGATGGTGAATACTCGCAAAATGGGAAAGCGGGACTTGTCGCTGACGTATAGTTTCGAGGTCATCCTTTCGCCGCGGTTGGCACGGATGCTTCAGGAGGCGGGGTTCACAGGCTTCACCCTACGGCCTGTGTGGCATTACACTCATCCACAGGAGGGCGAACCACCGCTTTACCAGTTGGTGGTCACGCATAGATTGCCAGCCATGGCTTCTCCTCCCACCCAGTTTGAACAGATTCAACACTGTCCAGAATGTAACACGACGTCCTATTTGCTGAAGCACACCCATTTTTGGGGCAAGATTCGTTACTACGAGGAGACCGAGATCTATTACACGCGGGAGGCGTTGGATAGAATGGA
>JACIVP010000076.1 GCA_014361455.1 Candidatus Methanosuratincola sp. | reverse complement strand
CCAAGGTAAGAACCTCCGTAGGCCTTTCTCAGGATAACGGTTATCTTCGGCACGGTGGCTTCGGAATAGGCGTAGAGCATCTTGGCTCCGTGGCGTATGATCCCGCCCAACTCCTGAGTTTTGCCAGGCAGATAACCGGGAACGTCTACGAAGTTGACGACGGGAATGTTGTAGGCATCGCATATCCTGATGAAACGACTGGCCTTATCCGAGGCATCTATATCGAGACATCCTGCTAGGTGGCGTGCTTGATTGGCTATGATGCCGATAACCCTGCCTCCAACTCTCGCAAAACCTGTCACTATGTTTTGCGCCCAATAGGGTTGCACTTCGAAGAAATCCCCATTATCGACGACGCACCCTATGACATCTTTAACATCGTATCCTTTATTGGGATTGGTGGGAACCAACTCTCTCAGGCGCATATCAATCCTCTCGGGATCATCGCCGGTATCTGCGAAGGGCGGCTCTTCCATGTTATTGCTCGGCAAGAAGCTCAACAACTTCCTCACCTGGAGAAAGCAGTCATCCTCGTTGGCTGCAAAGAAGTGGGCCACACCGGATTTTTGGTTGTGGGTCATCGCTCCGCCGATCTCTTCGCTGGTGACGTCCTCACCCGTGACTGCCTTGATGACTGCAGGGCCGGTTATGTGCATGATCCCAATCTTGTCCACCATAAACACAAAATCCATCAGGGCAGGGCTGTAAACGGCACCTCCCGCACTGGGACCCGCTATTATGGATATCTGAGGGACTATGCCGCTGGCTTTCACATTTCTGAAAAATATATTTCCGTAACCGGAGAGGGAATCCACTCCCTCCTGAATGCGCGCACCGCCTGAGTCGTTAATTCCAACGACGGGAGCGCCGTTGAGAAGCGCCATATCCAGGACCTTGCAAATTTTCTTCGCGTGCATCTCTCCCAAGGAACCGCCCATTACAGTAAAGTCCTGGCTAAA
>JACIVP010000075.1 GCA_014361455.1 Candidatus Methanosuratincola sp. | reverse complement strand
GCATACTCCAACACCTCATGGACGATGTACCGTCCGTGGGGTGTCTTTTCTTGCCATCTGATCCGCCATGCGGCGGCTCTCCGACTATCTACAAACTGTCTAGTTTCTCTCTCATTCACTGAATGACCCTCCCTCCGGCTCTTACTCTGCGCGGCGGCATTTGCCGCCTCTCCTAGCTCAAGCGTAGCGTCTGCGTCCCCTGCGGCATAACCCGCCGCGCTCCGTCCCTCCGGTTTTCCCCGTAGTCCACAGGCCGCGAGGGCCGACCGGCCCTCGTCGCGGCCTCGTGGGCCCACGGGGTAAACCCCTCCGCCTCTTTCTTCCCCTCCGGGGCCAGGGGCAGCACAGTGTTCCCTTGTTACTAACTGTGCTAGGTGACACCAATGTCACCTTTAGGGGGTTCCAGGGGTCCTCCCCTCTGCGCGCGTCAAGCGCGCTCGGGTCTCCTCCTCCTCGTAGACCCTCTGCAAAGCGTAGCTTTGCTCCTATGCGCTGCGTCAGTCATCGCGCTCGGGCCTTTCGTGGGCCCGCGCGATTGACGCGCAGCGCTTAAAAGAGATGGTCCGGCCTATCGACCCTCTCTGTCCAATCGTTTCTCTCTATCGACTTGACTTATCCACAGGTTATCCACAGGATATCCACAGGCTCATCTGGTGAGCCTTACGAGGTATCCTCATGCGTCGGTTCTCCGTCAATAAGTCGAAGTCGGCCTCCAAGTTCCGGCAGGGCTCCCAGTACACTAAGGCCCCGAATATGCGGGGCGCGCCAATGCGCGGCGGCATCCGCCTCTGAATAATGCCCTGCTTCCGGCCGGTCACCTGTTGGAAACCCTCCGACGGTGGTCCCGTTCGCTTCTCGGAATTCAAAGATCATCGTGAGATCGAGATACCGTGCGGCCAATGCATCGGGTGTCGTGTTCAGCGTCAGCAGATGTGGGCTTTTCGCTGCCTCGCGGAAGCCTCCCAGCATCGACACAACTGGTT
>JACIVP010000074.1 GCA_014361455.1 Candidatus Methanosuratincola sp. | reverse complement strand
AATCTGCGGCGCACCCTGAAGATACGACAGGGAATGACGGCCGGGTCGATCCTGAAGCGCATGCTATCACCCTGGCAGATGAACTTTTCCCCACCCAGCAGGTCTTCGAGGAGATACGACTGCCCCTCCGATATGCCGAGCTAGCCTATGGGGATTTGAAGCGTTGCCTCGTGGGCATGGAACGGATCAAGGTTCGCCACCACCAGGATGACGTTGGAGAGGTCTTCTGTGACCCTGCAGTAGAATAGCACGTTTTCATCGTCCGCCTCGCAGAACTTCACGTTGTGCGCCTCCTGGAGGGCCGGGTTCTCCCTCCGTGCACGGTTTACCCTGGCGATCAGGTCCTTCAGGTTTCCCGGCGCATCCCAATTCCACCGCTTTATCTCGTATTTTTCGGAGTTCAGATACTCCTCTCTGCCTGGTGTGGCCTCGGAGACGCAGAGCTCGAAGGCCGGTCCGTATATGCCGTAGTTCGGAGAAAGCGTGGCGGCCAGCACCAGCCTCACTATAAAAGCGGGGCGACCCCCGTACTGCAGGTATTCGGGGAGGATATCCGGCGTATTGGGCCAGAAGTTTGGACGGAAAAACTCCCTCACGGGCGCAGAGATGAGCTCCTCCACGTACTCGGTGATCTCCCACTTCGTGTTGCGCCAGGCGAAATACGTGTAAGATTGGCTAAATCCGAGCTTGGCCAGGCGATACATGACCTTGGGGCGCGTAAAGGCCTCAGCCAAAAATATCACCTCTGGGTGAGCTCTCTTTATCTCGCCTATGAACCACTCCCAAAAGGCAAAGGGCTTCGTATGAGGGTTATCCACCCGAAATATCTTTACACCCTTATCTATCCAGAAGAGGGCTATGCTTTTGAGCTCTTCCCAGAGCGATTTCCAACTTTCGCACTCAAAGTCGAAGGGGACCACGTCCTCATATTTCTTCGGGGGGTTCTCCGCATGTTGAATCGTGCCGTCGGGACGCCACTTAAACCACTCCGGATGTTCTTTGACATAAGGGTGGTCTGGGGAACATTGAAATGTCAAGTCCAGCGCCAC
>JACIVP010000073.1 GCA_014361455.1 Candidatus Methanosuratincola sp. | reverse complement strand
TTGTTGCCATCGTAGTAGTTAATTTCATGCCACCCGTGGCCATGATCGCTGGGCCGTGTCTCATTCATGAAGCGCTTACCATATTTGTCCACATAGATGTAGCTCTGACCAGGCATGGAGCCCCAAACGGGAATATTCGCGAGCTCCGGGTCGAGACCCTCTACAAAGAAGCCCGTACTAATAGGCCCCATGAAGTTGTTCATGTGCCACAGGTCGGCCCCCACAGCCTGGGCCATGCGAATGCCATCGCCAGTATTGCCTGGCGTGCCCACTGAATAGCAGGGGGCAGCCAAGTAGTTCGCCTTCATCGTCTCGTCGAACTCCATACCCCCGCAGGTCAGAATCACAGCTTTCTTGGCCTTGATAGCGATCTCGTTTCCTCCGCTCTCTGCGATGAGGCCCACGACTTCACCCTCACAGGTGGCCACCAGTTTCTTGCCCGGGGTTTCATACAATATCTCTATACCCCTGGAAGTCACCTCCTCAACAACCGGGTCCCAGAGAGCCGCATTGCCGAGCTTTCCACCCATGGAGTAGATAACCATGGTCTCAGATCCAGGCAAGTGCGGCAATTCTGGGCTCATGCCGAGTGCTGGTGGCATCGGCAGGGGATCGATGCCAATGCTCTCCAGCCACTCTCGATTGGCCACCATCTCTTCAGCCCAAGCCTGGATCAGTTCCTCAGGCATGTCATTCAGGTGGCCTTCTGCCATCGCTTTGAAGTAGGTCTTGCCGTCTTCGACGTTGCCAGGAATAAAGACCAGGTTCCCGGATACTTTGCTGTTGCCGCCTTCTCGGCCTTGTGGCATCTTTTCCAAGATGAGCACCTTGGCTCCAGCATCATGGGCATGAATGGCGGCTGAGGCGCCGGCCAGACCATAACCCACAACCACTACATCCGCTTCTTTGTCCCATTTCTCAGGAAGCCATGGCTGTGCCTCGACCTCCTTGACCACCTCTTTGGTGACCTCGACCTCTTTGATGACCTCCCGAGTGACCTCGACCGGCACCTCCACGGTCTCCTTGATCACCTGGGGGGTCGGCGTCGCGGCCGG
>JACIVP010000072.1 GCA_014361455.1 Candidatus Methanosuratincola sp. | reverse complement strand
TCCTTATCCTCTGCCTGATCTATTTCCCTCTTAAAGACTATGTTGGCAGCACCCTCGGCACCCATTACGGCAATTTCAGCCTGGGGCCATGCCAATACCACATCGGCGCCCAGGTCCTTGCTGCACATGCCAAGGTAAGAACCTCCGTAGGCCTTTCTCAGGATAACGGTTATCTTCGGCACGGTGGCTTCGGAATAGGCGTAGAGCATCTTGGCTCCGTGGCGTATGATCCCGCCCAACTCCTGAGTTTTGCCCGGCAGATAACCGGGAACGTCTACGAAGTTGACGACGGGAATGTTGTAGGCATCGCATATCCTGATGAAACGACTGGCCTTATCCGAGGCGTCTATATCGAGACATCCTGCTAGGTGGCGTGCCTGATTGGCTATGATGCCGATAACCCTGCCTCCCACTCTCGCAAAACCTGTCACTATGTTTTGCGCCCAATAGGGTTGCACTTCGAAGAAATCCCCATTATCGACGACGCAACCTATGACGTCTTTAACATCGTATCCTTTATTGGGATTGGTGGGAACCAGCTCTCTCAGGCGCATGTCGATCCTCTCGGGATCGTCGCCGGTATCTGCGAAGGGCGGCTCTTCCATGTTGTTGCTCGGCAAGAAGCTCAACAACTTCCTCACCTGGAGAAAGCAGTCATCCTCGTTGGCCGAAAAGAAGTGGGCCACACCGGATTTTTGGTTGTGGGTCATCGCTCCACCGATCTCTTCGCTGGTGACGTCCTCACCCGTAACTGCCTTGATGACTGCAGGGCCGGTTATGTGCATGATCCCAATCTTGTCCACCATAAACACGAAATCCATCAGGGCAGGGCTGTAAACGGCACCTCCTGCACTGGGACCCGCTATTATGGATATCTGAGGGACTATGCCGCTAGCTTTCACATTTCTGAAAAATATGTTTCCGTAACCGGAGAGGGAGTCCACTCCCTCCTGAATGCGCGCACCGCCTGAGTCGTTAATTCCAACGACGGGAGCGCCGTTGAGAAGCGCCATATCCAGGACCTTGCAAATTTTCTTCGCGTGCATCTCTCCCAAGGAACCGCC
>JACIVP010000071.1 GCA_014361455.1 Candidatus Methanosuratincola sp. | reverse complement strand
GAAAGGAACCGAGACGACGTAGTTGCCGGTGTTGTCCACGACGACGGCGCGCAACCAGTAGGTACCATCAGGGTAAAGGGTGGTGTCCCAGGTGGCAAGCGCACCTTCGTTGACTTGGGTCTCATGCTTGTAGGCATCGCCATCAACGGGAGACCATCTCTCGGAATCGATGGAGAACTCGACCTTGTAGTAGGAGAAGTTGGGTGAGATGGCCGTGCCAGCGATCTCCACCGAGCCGCTCACCTTGTCGCCGGCCTTGGGCGAGGAGATGCCAACCGTACCACGCTCACTCGATACGAGCCAGGACAGAGCCGCCTCCTCTTCCTCGGCCTCAATCACAGCCCCGGCGTTGGCAACGGTCACCTCGAAAGGAACCGAGACGACGTAGTTGCCGGTGTTGTCCACGACGACGGCGCGCAACCAGTAGGTACCATCAGGGTAAAGGGTGGTGTCCCAGGTGGCAAGCGCACCTTCGTTGACTTGGGTCTCATGCTTGTAGGCATCGCCATCGACGGGAGACCATCTCTCGGAATCGATGGAGAACTCGACCTTGTAGTAGGAGAAGTTGGGTGAGATGGCCGTGCCGGCAATCTCCACCGACCCGCTCACCTTGTCGCCGGCCTTGGGCGAGGAGATGCCAACCGTACCACGCTCACTCGATACAAGCCAATCGGCTTCTTGTGCTGCTGCAGGTAGCGCTGCGAACACGCCGGTGATGAGCAGCAGGCAAACCAGCGATACAACCAATATCTTCTTACGTACCATGTTGACCTCCTTGATCATATCAAGCATTTGGAGACGGAGAGCACTTCTTGGCAAGTTAGTTTGCTAAACAGACACCACCCCATCTGCAGGCTACAACAAAAATCATATTACCATGACTGTCATACCCTGTCAAACCAGCCCGGTGTGAGGGTGTTGAAAAACTCATTATATCTTCATAGTCCGGCCCAATAAGTTTCCGCGTCTCAACGGCTTCAGCCAGCCTTCGCCGGCGCTTGGCCAGGCAGAACCAATATCAGTCATGCCGGCGAACTTCACTAACTTATGCCATTCCTGGCTCAGGAACA
>JACIVP010000070.1 GCA_014361455.1 Candidatus Methanosuratincola sp. | reverse complement strand
AAGGGCGCCGAAGACGTTGACTTCCTTATCCTGGCCGAACTTCTGCTTGTAAAGCTCAACATACTTCTTGCCTATCTCGGTCACCGCAGCCTTCTCATGCCAGAAGGTGGTGTGCTGGACGCCCTCAACAGCCGAGCCGCCGATCGCAAGGAACTCCTCGGTAGCGATGCCATCGGCACCGAAGACAGGCTGAGTAATGCCGAGGTCTCTCGCCTGGCGTATGGCAAGAGCAGCCTCTGTATAATAATTAGGTATATAAATGACATCAGGGTTCTTGGACTTGATCTCGGTCAGTTGTGCACTGTAGTCTTGGTCGCCTGCCTTGCAATAGGTCACTGATACGACCTTGCCGCCGAGGGCCTCGAATTGCTCCTGGAAGAACTTGCCCAGCGCCACGCAGTAGTCGTTCGATATATCGGAGAGGATCGCAGCAGTCTTAGCTCCCAAATCGCGATAGCAATAGGTCGCAGCAATCCTGGCCTGGAAGGGGTCGATGAAACAAGCTCTAAAGACATATTTTTTGCCCTGCGTGGTCAGCGGATTTGTAGTGGTAGGTCCGATGATGGGAACCTTGTTCTTTTCGCAGACCTCACCAGCAGCGAGCATGTTGCCGCTTATCGTAGTGCCGATGATGGCTACAGCCTTATCGTGTTCGATGAGCCTGGCTGCAGCATTTGCGGCCTCTACCCGATCCGACTTGTTATCCAGAAGCCTGAATACAACAGGCCTGCCGAGGACTTCGGGCTTTACGATATCCTTGATGAGGTTGGCACCCTCCCACGCGGCCTGGCCGTAAGCCGCTACCTGCCCGGTCATCTCCAAGTTGAAACCGATGACTATCGGCTCCTGATCTGCCGCCAGCGCAAATCCTCCACCACACAATAGAAACGCCGCGCAGATGAGTACACCTATCATCCTTTTCATCTCTTCTCAAACCCCCTTTGCGTATTGGTCTCATTTGACAATATTCTAACCTATTTTTTCGCCGTCTCCCACCCCCTCACTCATGTATGTTACCTTACGCATTTCTCTTAAACGAGAGTATATAACGCCCACCGCAAAGAAAGTCAAGCAGTTCAAGG
>JACIVP010000007.1 GCA_014361455.1 Candidatus Methanosuratincola sp. | reverse complement strand
TCAGGTGCAGGGTAGGCTCAGAGGATATGCCGTCCACTGCCCTGGCTGATAACATTATGAGTGTACTGAACACTGTTGACCGGAAGATAAAGCTCGACCAACACCGGTAAGACGACCACGATAGCCAAGCTCGCAAAGCAGATGAAGGGAAAAGGGCTGAGCGTGGTCTTCGCATGCAGCGACACCTACAGGGCCGGGTCTGAGGAACAGATCGAGACCCATGCCGAACGCTTGGGGCTGAAGGTGATAAAGCACAAATACGGTGCAGATCCCGCAGCAGTTGCATACGACGCGGTCGCCTATGCCAGGAAAAACAACATAGACGTGGTTCTGATTGATACTGCTGGAAGGATGCAGACTGACAAGGACTTGATGGGTGAGCTCATGAAGATCCAGCGAGTTGCCTCTCCGGATCTCACAATATTCGTGGGGGATTCTCTGGCCGGAAACGACGCCCTGCAGCAGGCGTCCGAGTTCGGCATGTATGTAAAGATCGACGGCGTGATCCTCACAAAAGTGGACGCAGACGCAAAGGGCGGTTCTGCCATCTCGATCTCGAGCGCCCTCAGAAAGCCAATATTCTTCCTTGGTGTTGGCCAGGGTTACGACGACCTTGTGCCGTTCGATCCCAACTGGGTCATCGAAAACATCTTGTCAAAGCAGCCCAAGGCAGAATGATTTGCTTTATCAACAGAAAAGATTTTTAGGCTCGCATCGATAATTAAAGAGCCTTGCCTTGGTGCAGAAGATGGATCTCAGAGGCCGCGATTTCCTAAGGACCAGGGACTTCTCTACTGAGGAGCTTCAGCTCATTCTCAAAAGGGCATCGCAGATGAAGCTTGAACTAAAGCGCAAGAAGAAACCATACCTATACCTTAGGGGGAAGAGTGTTGCGATGCTCTTCCAGAAGCCTTCGACTAGGACTAGGCTCTCCTTCGATGTGGGTATCCACCAGCTCGGAGGTCATCCCATCTACCTGAACTGGGTCGATCTCCAGCTCGGTCGGGGAGAGACTGTGGCCGACACAGGGAGGATATTCGGCTGCTACGTCGACGGGATTGTTGCGAGAGTTTTCAGGCATTCTGACTTGGAGGTCCTTGCAGAGTCATCTCCAGTGCCGGTGATAAATGCCCTCAGTGATGAGTTCCATCCTTGCCAAGCGCTGAGCGACTGCTTCACGATAATTGAGAAGAAGGGGCGTCTGGAGGGGCTAAATATTACCTTTGTTGGGGATGGCGGCAGCAATGTGTCCCAGTCACTGGCTGAGGCCGTGCTCCAGCTGGGGGGTAACGTGACAATCTCATCGCCTAAAGAGTATTCCCCAAGGGAGGATCTGGTCGCCGAACTCCGGAGACTTGCAAGAAAAGGCGCAAAGCTCCGGATCACAGAGGATCCCATCGAGGCGGTAAGGGAGGCAGATGTTGTCTACACTGATGTGTGGGTATCGATGGGGTTCGAGTCCGAGGCGGGGGATCGGGTGCGCGCCCTCCGCCCTTACCAGGTAAACTCGGAGTTGCTTTCGCTTGCTGCGACGGACGCAATCGTGATGCACTGCCTGCCCGCCCACAGGGGTGAAGAGATCGCCTCTGAGACCATCGACGGCCCCAGATCGGTTGTGTGGGAACAAGCCGAAAACCGCCTCCATGTGCAGAAGAGCATACTCTCCCTCGTCCTGTGATGGTCTGCTGGTGTAGGATTTGAAGCTCCTGGTCTACTCAAGCTCTGATCTAGCCGGGATAAACATGGCAGAACACTTGGAGGCTGCAATCCCATTCGTCCCTTCAGAAATGGGAGGGATCTATGGTAAGGCCCACGGTGACCTCTTCCTGGTGGAGACCTCCTCCAGCCTCATCGATCTGGACCTCAGCCCACAAGGCGTTGAATGGGCTCTCTGCCTCTCGAAGCACAAGAGCTCGTCGGGCAAGCCCTGCCTCACCGCACACACGCCGGGGAACCTTGGGCCGACTGCGGAATACGGAGGGAGGCCCGGTGCCGTTGGCATATCAAACCCGCCGCTCCAATCCAACCTGATCCGGGAACTACGCTCAGAGTGCGACCGCCGCAGTGTAGCCCTCCAAGTCACCGTCGAGGCCACCCACCACGGTCCGACAGACCTTGAATACCCAGTCACCTTCATTGAGATAGGGAGCAACGAGGGATCCTGGATCGACCCCCTCTTGGGCGAGATGGTCGCCTCAGCAGTCCGCCGTTCGCTGGATCCGAGACAGATGAAGAGAAACGCAATGGGCGTCGGTGGAGGGCACTACTCCGAAAAATTCACCAGCCTCATCCTTGACGGGGAGTTTGACATCGGCCACATCGTTCCAAAGTACGCGCTGTCTGAAGGTTTTGATCTTGGGATCTTCAAAAAGTGCCATGAGCGGACCCTCGGTGGCTGCGATTATGTTTTGGCTGACTGGAAAGGCACCCCATCAAAAGCAAAGTGTTACCTCAAGTCCTTAGATGTAGAGCTGGTCAGGGTCTGAGCTTTGGAAAGCTTTAAATTGAGCCTTGGGTTGATACCCCTTTGCTCACATAAACAAATTGGTGAGTAATGATGGGTCTATCCGAGTCTTTGCGGTCTATTGGCAAGGTCCTGAAGCTTTCGAGAAAGCCGGGCATGGATGAGCTTAAGCTATCGTTAAGGATTTGCTTCCTCGGCCTCATCGCCGTCGGGATCTTCGGCTTCATAATCCAGCTTATCGCATCACTGCTGCTCGGAATCGGGGGGTAACGTGGCTTGTCTGAAACGCAGCCAGGGTCGACCAAGATCTTTGCCATAAGGGCAACTGCTGGGCAGGAGGAGAATGTAGCCCTACTCATCGAGCGGCGCGTAAAGTCCAAGAACGTCCCCATAAAGGCAATCGTCTCCCCGCAGGATGTGCGGGGCTACGTGTTCATTGAGGCAAGCGGGCCTAACGTTGTGAATCTTGCAATCGAAGACGTGAAACACATAAAAGGGTGCATTCCAGGAAAGGTCGATTTCGATGACCTGTTGCGCTTCATACTCCCAAAGCCGGCTGCAGAGCTGGTCGACGTAAACGACAAAGTCGAGATCGTTGGGGGGCCGTTCAAGGGTATGCAGGCAAAGGTCACGCGTGTTGACAGGACGAAGGGCGAGGTGACCTTGGAGCTGTTAGAGGCTCCTTACACTCTGCCCATAACTGTGCATGCCGAGCAGGTGAAGCTCGTGGCGCGCGGCGAACCGCCAAAGACCCAAGAGAAAGCTGAGGGCGCAAAGACTGAAGGGAAGACTGACATCTTCAAAGCCTTCGAGGAACTTGAGGAGGAATAGATACGACGACTAAAAAAATCTTCAACTTCTTGGTTGACGGAGGAAAGGCGACTGGAGGGCCGCCTATTGGTCCCACGCTCGGACCGACCGGCCTGAACATCATGTCTGTCGTCAACAAGATAAACGATCTGACCAAGGAGTTTGAGGGCATGAAAGTTCCAGTGAAGGTTATCGCCGACCCGGAAACCAAGGAATTTGAGGTCGAGGTCGGTGTACCTACCACCACTGCCTTGATAGTCAAGGAGCTGCACCTGGAGAAGTGCTCCAGCAACTCAAAGACTGAAAAGGTGGGAGACCTCAGCATTGAACAGGCTATAAAGATAGCCAAGACGAGGTACCCCCTCTCGGTGGCAAGGTCGCTGAAGTCTTGCCTCAAGGAAGTCCTTGGGACATGCGTTTCGATCGGCGTTACCGTAGCTGGCAAAGATCCAAGGGAGGTTCAGAAAGAGATCTCCGAAGGAGTCTATGACGACCTAATAAATGCCGCGGAGGGAGTACCCAGTGGAACTTGATCAAAACCAGTTGGTAAGCCTAGTCGAGGCGGCCAAGAAGAACTCAAAAAAGCGTAATTTTGTTCAGGCAGTTGAGCTCTTCCTGACCTTCAAGGACCTCGACATGAAGTCGCCTGAGAACAGGATAAATGAGCTAGTTACCCTGCCACACGGGCCGGGCAAGGAGAACAAGATCTGCGTAATCGCAGACGGAGACTTGGTAACGAAGGCGAGGTCCGCCGGGGCTGACCTGGTGATCACCAAGCAGGAGATAGACCAGTACGCAGGAAACAAGAAGGCTATAAAGAAGTTGGCTGATGCTTACGACTACTTCATGGCCAGGACCGATCTTATGGCACTTGTCGGAAAGACCTTCGGCACAGTCCTTGGCCCGAGAGGGAAGATGCCAGAACCTCTTCCGCCCGCTGCAAACGTTGAAGCTCTAATCAAGAAGTACCGTAATTCCGTGCGGATCAGGGTTAGGGATCAGCCCGCGGTCAGGTGCAGGGTAGGCTCAGAGGATATGCCGTCCACTGCCCTGGCTGATAACATTATGAGTGTACTGAACACTGTTGACCGGAAGATAAAGCTCGACCAACACCTTTCAAAGCTTGCAGTAAAGACTACGATGGGCGCTCCGGCTAAATTGAGGTGATTGCGATGTCAGTGAAAGCTTCTATCGTTGAAAAACAGAAGATTGTCCAGCGCATGAAAGAGTTATTCGAGAAGTACCCCGTGTTCGCGATCGCCGACCTGAAAGGGATGAAAGCGAACCAGCTCCAGCTGCTCAAGAAGAAGTTCAAGGACGATCTCGAGATCCATGTCTCCAAGAATGCTATGGTATCCAGGGCGCTGAAAGAGATGGGCTTCAAGGACTATGAGGCTGTCTCGAAGTACCTCTCAGGCCCGAACGCGTTCGTATTCTCAAATAAGAGCCCATTCCAGTTGTACTTCATGTTCGAGAATAACAAGGTCGAGTCAGCCGCGTCGCCAGGAGAGATTGCTCCGAATGATATAGTCGTTACTGCAGGGAATACAGGGCTGCAGCCTGGTCCAATATTGAGCAAGTTCGGCGTGGCAAAGATCCCGACGAAGATGCAGGACGGAACAGTCTGGGTAGCTAGGGACACTACCGTCGTGGAGAAGGGTAAGGTCATCTCTGCGGATGTCGCAGACCTGCTTAGCAAACTCGGCCTGAAGCCCATACTCGTCGGTCTCAAGCTCCGCATGGCGTACGATGGCATTGTGATACCTGGTGAGATGCTAGCGGTAAACCTGGGCGAGTACCGCTCCATGGTCACGGACGCGGCGAGGTCGGCGTTCAACCTCTCTGTGAACGCAGCATACCCAACGGCTGACACAATAAGCTTCATAGTGATGAAGGCATATAACGAGGCCAAGGGCGTTGCAATCGAAGCTGGCGTCCCAATCCCTGAGATAATGGGCGAAATCATTTCAGTAGCTGCGGCGCGTGGAAAGGCAGTAGCGGCCGAGGCCTCGAAGAAACGCCCTGAACTGAACCTCTGAGGTGGATGTTTTGCAAGGGACGGCTCCCAGCGCGCTACAAGCCTCTCGCCCCACTATTTTTTCAGTTTCAGGCGAAGGATTTAAGTATCAAAGTTTTCGTATAACTCTACGCTTGTTTGGGGGTGATTAAGATCGAATATATTTATGCCGGGATGCTTCTTCACAACGCGAAGCAGCCAATAAGCGAAGAAAACGTGAAGAGAGTGCTTTCTGCTGCAGGAATCTCAGTGGATGAGGTCAGAGTCAAGGCGTTGGTGGCAGCCCTCAGCGAGATCAACATCGATGAGGCAATCAAAGCAGCAGCAGTACCTGTTGCTGCCGCCCCAGTAGCCGCTCCAGTTCAGGCCCCGGCAGAGGCAAAGAAGGAAGAAGAGGCAAAGGAAGAAAAGAAGGAAGAAGCTTCCGAGGAAGAGACTGCAGAAGGATTGGGCTCACTCTTCGGATAAACTGGCTGGAGTACAGCCCTTGGGCCGGAAAAATGGCCCACCTTCATTTCCATTTTCTCGCTTCTAATTTTTCCCATCTCCATTATTTCCAGACACCGTTTCTTCTTCTGGAAGATCGCTTTCCAGAAGTGGACGCTGCCTGAAAACAGATTTATTTATCTTGTCCAACTATGGATCAGTCCGTTGATATGAAGGTATTCAAAATGATTGCAGGATCTGAAGCTTACAGCCTAGAATTCTTCAGAGAGAACGGGTTCCACAGAAAGACCTGTAAGTCATGCGGGCGCAATTTCTGGACTTTGGATCCAGACAAAGAGCTCTGTGGAGATTCCCCCTGCACGCCTTACTCTTTCATAGGCGAACCGCCTATCAGAAGAAAGTACAGCGTTGGGGAGATGCGCGAGGCATTTCTCTCCTTTTTCGAGAGGCTCGGGCACGCCAGGGTTAGGAGGTATCCAGTAGTTGCGAGGTGGAGGGACGACATATTCCTCACCATAGCCTCGATTGCATGCTTCCAGCCCCACGTCACAAGCGGAGAAGTCCCGCCACCGTTTAACCCGCTCACGATCTCCCAGCCATGCATAAGGATGAATGATTTAGACAACGTGGGCAAGACTGGGGGCCGCCACATGAGCATATTTGAGATGATGGCACACCATGCCTTCTCGAGCGCTGATGATGGGGCATACTGGAAGGAAGAGACCGTCAAGTACCACCATGAGTTCCTGACAAAAGAGCTAGGTGTTATGGGTGATGAGATCTCCTATATCGAGCACTGGTGGGAAGGCGGCGGGGACGCAGGTCCTGACCTTGAGGGGGTCGTCAGGGGCATCGAGCTCTCGACCTTGGTCTTCATGCAGTACAGGAAGGTCGGTGGCGAATACCAGGAGCTGCCAATCAAGATTGTCGATACCGGTTACGGCCTCGAGCGCTTCACCTGGGTCTCCCAGGGCACGCCTACAGCATTCCAGGCAGTCTACGGGGAGCTCTTCGACGATTTCCTCTCGATCGCTGGGTTGGAGATGCCCGAAGGGGAAATACTCGCCGAGAGCATCCGGTACGCGGGCCTGATGAATGTTGTCGATTCGGGTTCATTGCGTGCAATGCGCGCGAAGGTGGCAGAGAGGATAGGCGCCAGCCCAGACTCCTTGGAGAGGCTCCTCTCTCCGCTTGAGAGTGCCATGGCAGTTCTTGACCATACGAAGACTCTCGCTTTCATGCTTTGCGACGGCATCGTGCCATCCAACGTGAAGGCAGGTTACCTAGCAAGGCTGCTGATAAGGCGAACAAACAGGATTATCGAGTCCCTCGGGATTAGGTCTAGCCTTTCCGACCTCCTTATCATGCAGGTGGAGTACTGGAAGTCCCAGTTCCCGGAGCTCTCCGAACGCGCAGATTACATCAGGAAGGTATGCGACCTCGAGGTGGACCGATACATGAAAACGATCGAGCAGGGGAAGGCGCTCGTCGGGAGGTTGGTCAACCTAAAGGCCATTCGGGAGACCAGAAGGTTGCCAGAAGAAAAGCTGATCGAGCTCTACGACTCGAACGGTCTCCCTCCGGAGGTCGTGAAGGAAGTGTGCGAGGCCCAAGGGATATCCGTGGAGATCCCGGATACCTTCGACACCGTGGTCGCTGAGAGGCACATGGCAGGACAAAAACAGCGGTCCCCAAAGGCGAACGAGCTGGGGGAGAGCAACCGTCCGTTCGAGGCCCTCCCGAGCCTGCCCGAGACGCGACTCGTCTACTACGAACAGCCGAAGCTACAAAGCCTTCGCTGCAAGGTGCTGTATGCGGATTCCGCCAGAGTTGTGCTCGACAGTACGATATTCTATCCAGAAGGTGGAGGGCAGCTAAGCGATACCGGAACAATCAGGAAGGGCAGCCTCACAGTCCGTGTTGTTGAGGCGCTGAAGTCGAGGGGAGTGGTAGTCCACATTGTCGAGGGTGGCAACGCCTTGGCTGCTGGGGATGAGGTCGAATGCGAAGTTGACTGGGAGCGGAGGAATGGCCTTGCTAGGCACCACTCATCGACCCATGTCCTCCTAGGTGCGGCGAGGAAGGTCCTCGGGGATCATGTCTGGCAGGAGGGCGCGCAGAAGTACGTCGAGCGGAGCAGGTTGGACATATCCCACTTCGAGAAGATAACCGCCGAACAGCTGAGGGATATGGAGTATCTCGCGAACCGCATCATAGAGGAGTGCCGCCCGATCAGGGCATACTTCGAGGATAGGAACAAGGCTGAGCAGAAGTTCGGAATGCGGCTCTACCAAGGTGGGGTCGTCTACGGCCCGACGATAAGGATCGTCGAGATAGATGGTTGGGATGCAGAAGCATGCGGCGGGCTGCACTGCTCGAATACCGGTGAGATAGGCTTCTTGAAGATAATCCATGCGGAGCGCATACAGGATGGGGTCGAGAGGATCGAGTTCGCCTCCGGGCTGGCAGCCCTCGCGTATGTGCAGGGCTTGGAGTCGAGGGTGGAGCAAGTCTCCGCAATCCTGAACACCCCGGCGGACAGGCTGGAGAAGTCCGCTGAGGGGATCGTCTCGTCGCTGTCCGATTCCAAGAAGGCAGTTGAGCGCCTCAGGAGGGCCCTGGCATCCGAGATCTTTCCTTTCCTTGCACCTTCAGCCGAGGAAGTCGCCAGATTCAGGCTTTATCGCCGCCTATTCGAGAACCTCCGCAGCGAAGACCTCCTAGCGATCGGGTCTTACATCGTGAGCAGGGACCCTGACGCCGTTGTCTTCCTTGCGTCCTTGACCGACGGAGGCTTGCTTGTAATGGCGGGGAATTCTGCTGTAAGAGCTGGTGTTGATGCAGGGAGGATTGCCGCAGATCTCTCAAAGTCCCTCTCTGGAAAGGGGGGTGGGAAGCAGGACTTGGGCCAGGGGAAAGTGCCCACCTCTTCTCTGAGCGGCTTCGATGATGTCGCGGTAAGGCTTAAGGGTATCCTTAAGGCAATTAGTTGATCTGTCCTGACTAATTGACCCGACTTGACTTGACTTGACTTGAGTTGGTGATACTCACATGCCCCTTGATCTCAGAAGTCTTGAGGAGAAGTGGCAGAGGCGCTGGAGCGAGGCTAGGATATTCGAGGCAGACCCTGACCCGGCAAAGCCGAAATACTACCTGACCGTCGCCTACCCTTACCCGAACTCGCCCCAGCACATCGGGCACGCAAGGACTTACACCTTAGCGGACGCCCATGCCAGGTACATGCGGATGAAGGGTTACAACACCCTCTTACCCATGGCTTTCCACTACACGGGCACCCCCATACTCGCAATGAGCAAGAGGGTGGCCGCAAATGACGCAGAGCTGATAGACGTCTTTGTGAAACTCTATGAGGTCGATGAGCGCATAATAGACTCCTTCAAGGATCCGCTGAACATAGCAAAGTACTTCCACCACGACATAAAGCTCGGGATGCAGGCGATGGGTTTCTCAATCGACTGGAGGAGGGAATTCACAACCATAGACCCCGCATACACAAAGTTCATTGAATGGCAGTTCAGGCACCTCCTCTCCGCAGGCCTCATCACAAAGGGGGCACACCCCGTTGGGTGGTGTCCCTCCTGCATGAGCCCAGTCGGTCAACACGATACGAAAGGGGACCTAGAGCCAGATATAGTCGAGTTCACCGCGATAAAATTCGATATGGACGGCACAGCCCTCCCAGTCGCAACGCTGCGCCCCGAAACAGTGTTCGGTGTGACTAACATATGGGTCAATCCGGGCGCCAACTATGTTGAGGTCGAGGCGAACGGTGATCGGATGATAGTCAGCGAAAGGGCAGTCCAAAAACTCAAGGGGATGATGCCACAGATCTTGCGTCTAAGGGACCTTGCTGGGTCTGAGCTGATCGGCAGGCATGCCAGGAATCCCATTACAGGCACCTTGGTCCCGGTGCTCCCCGCCGAGTTCGTTGACCCCAACAACGCCACTGGGGTAGTGATGTCGGTTCCTGCGCACGCACCCTACGACCTGCTCGCGCTCCGGGATCTCAAGGCAAACCCAGGGATCATTAGGGTCTATGGTCTTGATGAGAGTGAGATCGCTGCCTTGGTGCCTATCCCCGTTGTAGAACTCGAGGGATTCTCGAGGGTGCCCGCAGAGGATGCGGTCAAGAGGCTGGGCATCAGAGACCAGAAAGATCCGAAGGGCGAGATCGCCACGAAAGAACTCTACCAGAAGGAGTTTCATCTTGCTAGGATGCTTCCTGGGACTGGGGTCTACGCGGGCATGCCGGTCAGCAAAGCAAAAGAAAAGATAAAGCAGGATCTGGTCTCAAGCAAGAGGGCCTTCCCTTTCTACGAGATAATGAACGGGCCGATCCAATGCAGGTGCGGCGCCGAGGTCACGGTCAACCTTGTGGATGATCAATGGTTCATAAACTATGCTGACGAGTCTTGGAAGGAAACGGTGAGAAAGCATCTGAAGAACATGTCCCTTGTGCCCGACGACCTCCGCCAGGAATTCGAGAATGTGGTGGAGTGGCTCAAGGAAAAGGCATGCGCGAGGAGGGCTGGGCTCGGCACAAGACTCCCGTGGGACAGTGCATGGGTCATCGAAAGCCTCTCGGACTCCACCATCTACATGGCATTCTACACAATCTCGAAGATCATCAACCAGCACCGCCTCGATCCATCTGCGCTCACCGACGAGGTGTTCGATTACATCTTCCTAGGTAAGGGAGATCCCTCTTCCCTCCCGATCGAGAGGGAGATCCTTGAGGCAATGCGAAACGAGTTCAATTACTTCTACCCGTTGGACAGCCGGCACTCGGGAAGGGACCTTGTTCCGAACCACCTGACCTTCTTCATCTTTAACCATGTCGCAATCTTCCCTGAGAAGCACTGGCCTAGGCAGATCGCTGTGAACGGGAGCGTCCTGATGGAGGGAAAGAAGATGTCAAAGTCGCTTGGCAACATCATCCCCCTCCACAAGGCAATAATGATCTACGGCGCCGACACGCTCAGGACCTCCATACTCTTCGCGTCTGAGCTTCTGCAGGATGCGGACTTTAGCGACTCGCAGGCAAAGAGCATTCGATCCAAACTTTTGGAGTTCTATGACTTGGCCTGCTCCTATGCCGATGCTGGGATGCCTGATTTCTCCTCCGCAGACCACCTCGACAAGTGGATAATCAGCAGAGTACAGCGGGTGGTCTCCCAAGTCGACTCTTCAATGCAATGCCTGAGAATGAGGGAGGCGATACACTGCGCCTTCTTCATACTGCAGCAGGATCTGCAGTGGTACATCCGGCGGCGTGCAGACCGGTGCAGCGATCCGAGGACCAGGTCCATCGTAAAGTACGTACTCAGAGCGATCGTGAAGATGATGGCTCCCTTCGCCCCCCACCTCTGCGAGGAGATATGGGAGAAGTTTGGGGAAGATGGGTTTGTTTCTGTGGCATCTTACCCTGAGACCGATCAGGCGCTTATATGTGAGCGCGACGAGATCACGGAAGATTTGCTCAAGTCCATCATCTGTGACACCGCCGAGATCATAAAGGTCACCGGGATATCCCCTGCCCGCATCTGCTACTACACCTCGCCGAAGTGGAAGTGGGATCTCTATCTCAAAGCTCTAGCCGCTTTGGAGTCTGGGGTCGACCCGAGGGGCCTCATCCGGGAGCTCATGAAGGATCCAGAGATACGGAAGAGGGGCGGCGAGGCCGCAAAATTCATAAACTCGATCTGCTCCTGTACCATAACGCTCCCCAAGGAGGACAGGAAGAAGATCCTCAGGGCTTCTGGCATCGAAGAGGCAGCTTTCATCGGTGAATGCACCACATTCCTCTCGGAGTACTTCAAGTGCAAGGTCGAGGTCCAGAGCGCCGATCTGCCGGGCTACGACCCGAATGGGAAAGCAGGGCAGGCGGCACCGCTGCGGCCCGCGATATATATAGAGGGTCAGCGATGACTGACACCTTCCGGGATGCTGCGGCTGACCTGAGGTACCTGCTCTCGAAGGGGTACAAGCGTTCTTCGGCGGTGAGGTTCGTGGCCGACAGATACGGCATTGGGAAAACGGAGAGGCTTGCCCTTTACCGGTGCGTCTACCCTAGGGAAGTCGCAGATAGCCATTTCCGGAAGATCGTGCCCGCCGAAAATTTGTCCGGGGCTGCTTTGAGCGTGGACGGGTTCAACGTCCTGAGAACGGTCTTCGGGGCGATGCGCGGGCACCCCATTTACCTCTGCGACGACGGCTTCGTTAGGGACATCTCGATCGGTCGAAGGAATCCTGCTATTGAAGAGCTGTGCAAGTGCCTTGATCTAGTCATTTCATGCATATGCACCCTGAAGCCCAGGTTCACCGTTTTCGTCTACGATCGACCCATCAGCCGAAGCGGCGACCTCTCCAAAAGGACGCTGGAGGCAATGGGGACGAAGGGCTTGGCTGGTGAGTCGAGGACTTCGGCCCGGCCAGATTCGGAGGTCCTATCCTGCGGCGATGTTGTGGCAACGAGCGACTCCGCTATGATCGAAAGGGCCTTGAGGGTATTCGATCTGGGGGGATACATTGTCACCAGCAGGCTGGGGGCGCTCCCGACAAAAATATAAATGAAGCCCCTTTTATTCCTCTACCCAGGGTTCGTGGCGCAGACTGGACAGCGCGGCGGCCTCCTAAGTCGTAGGTCGGGGGTTCGAATCCCCCCGAACCCGCCACTCCGGAAGCGAATTAGTACTGTGCGCATCCGGCTAGCCTCGGCCAGCTTCCTGGCGTATGATGTCTTTCTTTGGGCGTTCGGCTTAGAACCTGAAGGCCGTGGTTCTCTCGATCCTCAGCGGTTATGATGACTGCGGCTCCTTGGGTTAGGGTTTCCCTTGTCAGAATCTGCTCGGGGTTGAGGCACCATGCTCGGATGATCTCCTTGAGCGCTTCTTCCTTCTTCTTACAAGAATGATTATTAAAATAATCGCCAGAACCAGCGCAAGGGCGATGAGGCCGAAGGGTGTGGAGAACAAGATGAACGGGAGAAAGAATATCGCCATTGTCGCTAAGCTCGGTGTAAATAAAAATAGCAGCATCACCTGGCACACGACTATTGCGGGTATGTCGATGACTCGCCTTTTCTTGTTGAACACCAAGTAAAGAGCCGCGATCATGTATGGTATGGAAAAAACACAGAAGGGAGGAGTAAAAAACACGACGGCGAGGAAAATAAGCGATTCTTCTTCGAATCCCCCAAAATGAATGGCAGCGCAAGTAGTATACTGGCGAAAGCTAGACCTACAATTCTCTGGAAAAGTAGTCTGGAACGAGAGTATGGTTGATGCTCTTTTTTAGGACGTGGTGCAGGAGGTTGTTGTGGCTGAACGATTTTCTTCTCGTGGGGAGCCACCCAAAAAATGACGATGCCGGAGGACAGAAGCGCAGTAGCAACGGCGAAGCAAAGTGCCTTTCTAACGATGTAGAGGAGGCTTTCAGCAGGATTAATGACGGTGTTCGCGAGGAACAAACCGCTCAGTACAAAGAGAACCGGAGCACTCGTGGTCAAGAAAGATTGCCCCGTTGTGTCTCCTGACTGTCGCGTTCTTCCGGAACCTAATGAAGCCTTTAATGTTTGTCAACCCCAGAAGGGCGTAGCTCCAAGGTGAGGGGTAGCCGTTGTCTAAGCCTGCCTCATTAGGAAACACTCCAAGAAGCATAGATTTCACGAGGAGAACCACCACCATCATGTATGTCTTGTCCACGTTTCCCTGGGTGACAGCCCAGCTCAGAGTCAGGTTCGTCACGCTGCAGATGGGAAGACCGAAAGGGTCCAGCTTCAGGATTCAGGAACTGGTGTTACGTACAATCGATTTAGAGGGCTCGATGCACTTTAACAAAGTTATGCCCTCCACCGGATGTAACAGAAACGCTGTCAGCAGTTCGTTGAAGCTTTTAGCCGAAATTGGAGCGGTTGAAAGGAGACAGGCAGGGATGAAAGTGATTTATGAGACGGGTAGGGACGGTATTCTTCGTTGGTTGATTTACACTCTATGGGAGCGCGACCCCCGTATAATTAAGCTTTGCAAGCTCATCAAGAGAACCATGCATCGATATCAAGGCTTAGGAGGATTAGCTGAAGGATTAGCGAAGTTGGCTCAAAGGTATGATAAGGTGCTTCGAGAATATGCCCTTCTCAGCCTAAAGCTTCTGGATGCGTTGATGGTGGCAGAGGATAAGCACCTCGCCGACTATGGGCAACGCATGCTTAAGAGGGGTGGCTGGCACAACTATCCGAATGACGCGAGAAGGCTGAAGGAATCCTCTGAGGTCGTCTTGATCCGTTCAATATAATCTTGGCTGATCCTAGAAGATAAACATGACAAGGAAGGAGCTGCCTGAGGCCCCGATTCAGGAGCGGCATAAAAAAGTGGGTTTTGCGGGAGGCGTGCTGGTACAAATGCGCCTCTGGAGATTCAAATCCCGACGGCCCCACCATTGAACATTCATTGCCCGCGTCAAAGAAGCTTCACCAAGGAAGGCGCCTTTCAACCAGCCGCGAAACAGGTACTATGCTGAAGGCCAATGGGTATCGTGCCGCTAGACGGCTTGAGCCGGTCTGCGCTTCTCGATCGAAGAGGGTAGTGCTTGCTTTAGGCATATTGAGTCTCGGGGGCATCTGTCAGCAACCCATACGGATACACAGCAGTGTGAAATCCAAGACACTGCCTTCAGTCGCGGCAGTCGGCGCGTTCTGGCAACAGCCATGTGAACGATATATATCCCCCTCTTCAAATACCGTTCTGAAAAGGGTCGAATTTGATGGAGGACGATCTCTGCATCAGATCTAGGAGGGAATCAGGAGAGCGCGTAAAGCATGCAATTGTATCTCTCGGTCTTTTGGACAGGGCAAAAAGAATAGTCTTACAGGGAGATTTCATATACTTCCCGATTACAAGACTGCCCGATCAGAATGAGATAGGTGCTCTCTCCAAGACGGGTGAAGTAACTGTTGAATTGAAGCGCCTCCCTGGCGCCTCTTTGCCCTCTCCAAAGAGCCTAAATGCACTCCTTTCTGGAAAAGTTCCCCAGAGCGCTCTGAAGTCCATACCTAGGTCTTACGACATCGTCGGGGACATAATCGTCATCGAGCGCCTCTCTTCAGAGGCGCATGAGTACCGCAGGGAGATCGCCGAAGCACTGCTAGTGCTGCACAGGCACGCAAAGACGGTCCTGCTCAAGACCGGGAAGGTCGACGGGCCTTATCGGATACCTCTTCTTGAGCACCTTGCGGGCGAGGACAGGCGCGAGACTGTCCATTCCGAGTATGGGATCAGGCTGATGGTTGACCTCTCCAAAGCTTACTTCTCCCCCAGGCTTGGCTACGAGCGGAGCCGGGTGGCCTCCCTTGTCAGCGACGGCGAGACTGTGGTAGACATGTTCGCGGGTGTGGGCCCCTTTGCCATAATGATCGCGAGGAGGCACCGATCCATGGTCTATGCAATCGACATAAATCCGGAGGCAGTCAGGATGATGCGGTATAACCTAAGGATCAACCGGCTCAAGGGAGAAGTCTACCCAATCTGTAATGATGCCCTCGAACTATCTTCCAAGATGCAAAACACAGCTGACCGGATAATCATGAACCTTCCTGCCCAATCTTTGACCTTCCTGCCGGCCGCGCGGAAATTCATGAAGCGAAGCGGCGGGTTCGCACACGTGTACCTTTTTTCCGGTCCGCCCCCGATCGACTCTGCCGTAAATAAATTCGTTGAGAGTGCATTGCCATTGGGGGGCTTTGAGATAATCAGTAGCAGGGTGGTAAAGCCCACAGCGCCTAGGGAATGGATCGTCTCTCTTGATGTCCGTTTTGCTCCTTCCTGACCGAGAAAGCGTCTGCCTGTAATTCAGAAAGGACAAATAATCTTAAAGTGCCATCTAAATATCTACTAACAATTCACGGTCCCTTAAGGTGTTTGCTGAATGTCACAATCAAAAAAAAAAAACGGATACTTGTTGTTGATGATGACGAGGACATTCTGGAGACCCTGAAGTCACTCCTGACCAAGAAGGGCTACATCGTGGATACAGCAAAGAACGGGGCGATGGCGATCCAGATGTCTGAGATGACCCCTTACAATCTCGCCCTGCTGGACGTGATGCTTCCGGACATGGAGGGGACGCAGCTCCTTGTAAAGCTGAAGCCTACCACGCCCCGCATGCGCAAGATAATGGTCACGGGGCACGCCTCGCTTGAGAACGCAGTCAGAGCGGTGAACATGGGTGCAGACGGGTACCTGATAAAGCCTGTCTCCCCGCCCGAGTTGTTGAGGATGATCCAAGACCAGCTCAAGTGGCAGGAAGATGATGAGAGGCTGACGCAGGAGAAGATGGCGTCTTTTATCGAGACGAGGATAAAAATGCTCGAGGGGCCAGAGGAGAAAAAGAGCAGTTGAAAGGGACTATCCAGTGGGATGGATGTGGTGATGGCAACAGAGTTCGCGTCAAGGGCAGCACTCTACATCAACAACAAGGACTTCGAGCATAGTCCGGAGTGCGCTTAAGGACATCTTCGGAGAGCCCCTCGCCTCCTCCGTGATATTCCACCTAGGCGGCACCGAGTCGATAACGGATCCGTCCCTCTTAGAGCGAAAAATCCGCCTAATCTTTTGCCCTGGGGCAGACCTGATCCTTGACTATGTCCTCAAGAAGCTCGAGAACCCTAGAAAGAAAATCGGCCGAAAGAAATGACCAGACAGCGCCTATGTCCCCGAGATCTTAACCTCGATTGTCAGCTTGATCTCTGCGCCATCCTTTGCGATCAGCCTCACTAGATCCCTCCTGATCTCTGAGGCAGACTTGTCTGAATTGACCATCAGAGTTCGTCCGCAGACATACGCGCTCTTCCTAGCGACCATATCGGTTTCGCTCTCCAGCGTCAGCTTGGAGCTCCCTCTACCCTTGACGGCATCTGATATCCCCCCTGCCTCGATCCACAGCGTGACTTTTGCGCCGTCCGTCCTCAATGCCCGCTTCATGTCCTCAGGCAGATCCGCGAGACCGATAGCCGACCTTGTTGCGATTATGCAGTCCCCCTTTTTGGTCCTTAATTCTTCTCTCGTTATCTCCAAGGTAGTTTGGTGCTTCGCAGTGATCTTGCAGTCCCCCTCTGCAAGGAATGTCAGTCTCGGCATGGTAACCAAGGCTTTTTTAAGCCTAGCTTCTATAAATCTTTAGAAGTGTCTCAGGTTGGGGATGTCTGAGAAAAGGGAGCAGCTGGTGAGGCGCCTCATCGAGGAAGGCGTACTGAGCCAGCCTGAGGTCATAAGGGCGATCTCGAAGGTGCCCAGGGAGGAATTTGTGATCCCCGACCTCTGCGAGCAGGCATACATGGACACCCCACTACCCTCACTCGAAGGACAGACGATCTCCGCCCCCCACATGGTTGCTATCATGTGCCAGCTTCTTTCGCTCAAGCCCGGGCAAATCGTCCTCGAAGTCGGTGCAGGTACAGGATACCATGCCGCCGTATGCGCAGAGATCGTAGCCCCTAGGCAACATGGGATTAAAGACGGGCATGTATTCGCCATCGAGCGGATCAGGTCGCTGGCCGAATTCGCGAGGTCGAACCTTGCTCGCTGCGGCTACTCTGACAGGGTGACTGTGATCGAAGGGGACGGGACACTTGGATATCTGGATGCCGCCCCTTATGACCGGATCCTAGTCACCGCTGCAGCGCCGCGGATCCCCCCACCACTGAAGGCGCAGCTCAAGGACGGTGGACGGATGGTCATCCCTGTCGGTGAGGCATACTCAATCCAGGACCTGATAGTTGTAGAGCGGTCCGGAAATGACTTCAGGGAGTGGACATACGGGGGATGCGTCTTTGTCCCCCTCTGCGGCAGGTACGGCTGGAGCCCTTAAAATAAAAAATAAACTAGAACCAACGCATGAGATCCGGCTGACGCCTCTTCTCCTTGCCCTTCTCCTCGAACCTTTTCAGCGCAGCCCTTATCCTCTCGGGAGAGAATTCGAACTCATCGCAGAGGTACTTCAACAGCCCCTCTATGTTGACTTCTCTCCATGCAAGGCTGTAGTCGCCCCTTACGGTTGGATTAAGAAAGATCTCTTTAATTGACCTATAATCCACGCCCTGATCGCCCTCTATCAGCCCTTGGGCAATGGCTGCCTCTATGGATCCCGCCTCCTTCAGTATCTTCAGCGCCTTTTTGGGGCCAACGCCTTTGAAACCCTCGGGGTTGAAATCCGTGCCGATGAGTATCCCCAAGTCGACGAGCATCTCCCTGGTCAGGCCGTTCTCCCTCAGTACTTCCATGAGCTCCACCAGCTCGGGCTCAATGCTGACGTAGACTGGCTTGTTCGGCAGTTTTCTCCTCCCTGATACCGTCAGGTTCCTGACGAGTCTGGGCGCTCCAAAAAGCAACGAGTCGTAGTCTTGGCTCGCCACCGCCCATGCGTCCCCCTTCATTGCCATGTAAGCTGCCTGGGCCTCGCCCTCTGAGGGTGCCTGTACCCAAGGCACTCCGAGGAGGCTGAGCAGCATCTTCGACTGTTCCACCATTTCCGATGAAAGCTTTGAGGTCGCCTGTGCGTGTTTCTTGGCTGCCTTCAGGTCTCCTCTCTCTATCGCCTTCCTGTACTCCTCCCTTGCCCTCTCCTTCGTCTCCACCCTCCGGGCGATCTCCTCCGCCTTCATCTCTGGCGGCTTACCATCGAAGGTGTAGACAGGCTTTATTCCCACCTCTAGGAGGTTGATCGTCCTGTAAAAGATACCGCTCAGGTGGCTTGTCACCCTCCCCTTCGAGTCCTTCAGTGGCGTCCCGTCGGGCTGCCTGATTATTGCCAGGAACTGATAAAGTGCATTGTAGCCGTCGATCGCGAGCGTGCGTCCCCCGAGCCCCTCAAGGGATACCGGGGTGTGCTTGACAATGTCCTTCAGGTTTACCCCCAGGGACTATCCCCTCCTACTTAGGCTGAAGAAGCGTGATCACCCTGCCCTTCTTGATATGAGAGACCGTTATCTTGCCCCGCAGCTCGAGGTTCATCAGTATCTTGTTTATCTCGAGCATCGAGATGTCCTTCATCATCGCCTTGAGCATCCCTACGAGTTCCTCCTCCTTGAGCGTTCCTTGCCTCTTCGCAAGCAAGTCGAGCACTATCAGCTCCGGCGACTCAGTCCTCCACCTGATCCTATCTTCCGTCAACTGCAGCACCAACCACTCTCTCTCCCGTCTCCCATCATCTTTCTTTTTCTTATCCCGTCTGCATCATATGAAATTGATAAGCGGTGGCTTGCCCCTGAGCGACTGCTTGCTCTTCTCTTCCCAGGCCTTGTAGTACTTGAGCATCTCCTCAGTTATCGTCGGCCTTATCTTCTCCTTTGCCTTCAGGAAGTGCTTCATCTGGACCTCCTTGATTTCTGGATCCTCCCTCAGCGCCATCATCCCAGCCTCCCTGCACAGCGCTTCAATGTCCGATCCCGCATAATTTATGGTCATCGCCACGAGCCTGTCGAAGTCCACGTCTTTCGCCAGCGGCATGTCCTTCGTGTGTATCCTAAAGATCTGCATCCTCGTCTCATTGTCCGGCTCTGGGATATACAGCAGTTTGTCGAACCTCCCAGGACGAAGCAATGCCGGATCGATGATGTCTGGCCTGTTGGTCGCGCCTATTATGATGACGTTGAAGAGCCCTACCAGGCCATCCATCTCGGTCAATAGCTGGCTGATGACCCTCTCCGTGACCATCGAGTCGCTCGAACTGCCCCGAATTGGCGCGATTGAGTCGATCTCGTCGAAGAATATGACCACGGGTGCTGCCGTCCTCGCCTTGCGGAACACCTCCCTTATTGCCCGTTCCGACTCACCAACCCACTTACTGAAGATCTCTGGCCCCTTTACGGTGATGAAGTTCGCCTCCGACTCGTTCGCGACCGCCTTCGCGAGCAGCGTCTTTCCGCATCCCGGCGGTCCGTACAGCAGCACTCCCTTCGGTGGCTTTATTCCAATCCTCTTGAATCTCTCAGGGTACTTCAGCGGCCACTCGATCGCCTCTATCAGTTCCTGCTTTATTGAGTCGAGGTCTCCTATATCGCTCCACCTTACGTTGGGTATCTCGACATAGACCTCCCTGAGCTCGGTTGGGGTGACCTCCCTAAACGCGTTCATGAAATCCTCCATTGTGATCTCAAGTTTCTCGAGGATCTCCTGCGGAACTCTCTCCTGCTGGATGTCTATCTCCGGCAGGTATCTCCTGAGTGCCTTCATTGCGGCCTCCCTTGCGAGCGCAGCCAGGTCAGCCCCTACGAACCCATGCGTCAGGCTTGCTAGCCTGTTCAGATCCACGTCTTTCGCCAGCGGCATGTTCCTGGTGTGTATCTGCAGGATCTCGTATCTACCCTTGACGTCTGGCACCCCGATCTCGATCTCGCGGTCGAACCTGCCGGGTCTCCTCAGGGCAGGGTCTATCGCATTCTGCCTGTTTGTTGCCCCGATCACAATTACATCGCCGCGGGTCTCGAGGCCGTCGAGCAGCGCAAGCAGCTGCGCCACTACCCTCTTCTCCACCTCTCCAGTGACTTCTTCTCTCTTCGGTGCTATCGCATCGAGCTCGTCTATGAATATTATCGCAGGCGCATGCTGCTTCGCCTCGTCGAAGAACTCCCTGAGCTTCTGCTCCGACTCGCCGTAGAACTTGCTCATGATCTCTGGGCCGTTTATCGCGATGAAGTACGACTCGGTCTCGTTCGCGACCGCCTTCGCGAGCAGCGTCTTTCCGCATCCCGGCGGTCCGTACAGCAGCACTCCCTTCGGTGGGTCTATACCGAGCCTCTTGAAGAGCTCAGGGTGCTTCAGTGGCAGCTCTACCATCTCCCTTACCTTCTCGATGGCGTCCCTAAGCCCTCCCACATCCTCATAGGTCACACGTGGGACCTTCGCAGCCTCCGCGGGCTTCTCAAGGATCGTGAGCGTGGTCTCCTCTGTAACCATGACTATCCCGGATGGCTTGGTTGAGACTACCGCGAACGGTATTGCCTGCCCGAGAACAGGTATCAGGACATTGTCTCCCTCGACCACTGGGGTGTCAGCAAGCCTCCTCTTCACGAAACTGACGAACCCTGAATCGACGCTTATCGTGAATGAGAGGGGTGCGAGCTTGACGAGGGTGGCGGGCTTCGATTCGGCCTTCCTTACTGTGATCTTCTCTCCTATTCCGACCCCTGCATTCTTTCGGATCAGCCCGTCCATCCTTATTATGTCCATGCCTTGGTCCTCGGTGTAGGCGGGCCAGACTATCGCAGCAGTCTTCCTCTTCCCTTCTATCTCTATGACATCGCCTACGCTGACGCCTATCTTCTTCATGGCATCAGCATCAATCCTAACCTTCCCCCTGCCAACGTCCCTCTGTTTTGATTCAGCTACTCTGAGTACAACCTCTTTAGATCCTTCCATGCTGTGCACCACTTCTTTTAAAACTTGAGTCTGATGACCGATTGCCTACCTATTTAGGCTTGAGGCAAATATGATTAAATCTTTTTTGCAAAAAAGCATTAGCCGGGCAGCGTCTGGACTATCTCAACATCTACCTGCCCAACTCCCTTGACCGTGGCGAAGGCGTCTTCGACGGGCTGCGTGCCTCCCGGGTAGTCTCCAGGCATGATCACAAATACCTTCAATGCCTTCAGCCCAAAGGCTATCTCCTCTTCCTGGTACTTGTGCACATATAGGTCTTTCTCCCCCTTTGGGAGGGCTGCCTTTAGGTCGTCCTTAAGCTTCTCTAAGCTCACAGAATCGTCCTCTGGAAGAATCTTGACGACTGCAAGTAATTTTGACATCCCAAAACCTCCCTATGGTCCTTGGAAACCGCACTTTGGGCACCTGTAGTTGTTTACCAAGTCCCTGCATCTCCTGCACCTCCAGAAGACTACCTCACCACAGTTCGGGCAAGGCAGCTTCACTCCCTTCTGATCCGGAAGGATAGGATCTTTGCAGGAGAGACAGGTCGGCAACTCGAGCTCGCTCATTGATCTTCACCGGAGTAAGAGGTTAAGAAGTCCGCTCATATATAAAGTATTTCCAACAGGGCACACCCCAGTGTTGCACCACATAGGGTCAAAAAATCGCCCTCAGCACCGAGGGCACAAGGCTGAAGATTGCCCTCGACTCCAGCAGCCTCCAGAGCGCTTTCCCCTGCAGGTCCATGTCATACCTGATCGCGTCCGTCAGCGCCCCGCTCGTGTAAAGTGCTTCGAGCACTCGGTCGACCTCTTCGCATTCCATCCTGTCATAGACCTTTCTTGCGAGTTTCATCAATTTGAACTCCCGGCCATAGAGCCGCCTCCAGCCAGTCCCGAAGGCATCGATTCTCTCCCCCTCGGACAGGAATCTGTATGCCACCCTAGCCGCCAGCCTTGCAGTAAAGCAGCCGAGCACCACGCCGCCCCCCGTGGTCGGCTTCACAAACCCGCCGGCATCTCCGACGGCGATAACCCTCCCCCTCTGCGTTCTCTTCAGCGGCCCTCCAGTTACGACCTTTCCAAAAAAAGGTCTCGACCTTCTCGCGCCAGCGAACCTTCTCCACGGTTCGAACTTCTCCAGCATCGTCTCAACCTTCTTCAGCGGGATGCCTTCCTGGCACGCCAGTCCGACCCTCACACCCTCTCTCCTGGGCACTGTCCAGGCGAAGAAACCTGGCGCATAGCTGCCCAAGTAGATCTCGACGAGGTCTTCTTCGAAGTCTCTCGTTTCCAGATCTACCTGCGCTGCTGGGATTGCCTTTGGGATCTCAAACCCAAACCTTCTGGAAATCCTGCTTGCTGTGCCCTCAGCATTGATCAGGGTCTTGAACCCCCCATCCCCATCAAATCGAGCACCGAGCGTCACTAGCGCTCCGTTCGTCTCTGCCCTCCGAAGCAGCTCCCTCTCGAAAGCTGGTCTGTCTATCACCGCGGCCTTTGCCTCAGCCCCCCTGACGGTGTATGCCTTGCCCGATGGCGAGTATACCCTGAAGCCCTTTACCTCCCTGATGATCGGTGCCCCCGTGCCCAGGATCTCATGCATCCCCATGAGGCTGACCAGTCCGGTGCAGTGCTCCGGGATCCCCACCTCGGCATGCTCCTCCACAACCTCCACTTCCAAGCCAAGCCTGGCAGCCTCGATCGCAGCCGAGAGCCCGGCAGGTCCCCCGCCGACAACTAGGAGATCCTTCAACTTGCACCCTCGATATCCTTTTTACACTCGTTTATTTTAAAAAACTAGTGCGTCGATATGAGCTTTAACTTCAAGCAGGCTATCGTGGTTCGGCAGGACCTCAGGATGAGCAAGGGCAAGACTGCTGCCCAGGTTGCACACGCCTCAATATCATCCTACATCGCCACGGCGCGTGCCAAGCCACGATGGACCGAGGCATGGCTTGAGGAAGGCCAGAAGAAGGTCGTACTGAAGGCCCCCTCGCTCGCAGACATGATCGAGCTCAAGGGGAGGGCCGAGAGGGAAGGGATCCCAAATGCACTGATCCAGGACGCCGGCCTCACTGAACTCGATCCGGGTACTGTCACCTGCCTTGGGATAGGTCCGGCCCCTTCTGATGCCATAGACCGAATAACTGGAAGACTGAAGCTCCTCTGAGGATCGAAAGATGCCGCTGACCAAGACAAGATCCCGCCTCGAGTCCAGTCTCGGCATGCTATACTACGCAACAGAGGCGCCGCCGATAGGCGGCAGGCTGCGGCAGACCCCCGATGACTTCATAGTGGAGGAGATCTCGCCCGAGGGCCTTCTAGTCAACTCGACTCTGGAGCATCTCGATCGCGGCGTGGGCGCTTTCACCCTTGCAGTCCTGAAGAAGCGATCGAGGGACCTGATCCCGCTGATCTCCCTATTGGAACGGAGGCTGGGGGCAAGGGTTGGGTATGCAGGCATAAAGGACAAAAACGCCGTGACCTCGCAGCTCATATCCGTCGCCCTCCCCTATGGCACCTGGTCCCCGCCCTCGGAGATCAAAGGCGTAGAGATCAGGGCGGTCGGCCCTGCAAGATGGCCGGTGATGCCGGGGGATCTCTCTGGAAACCTTTTCACCATTACGGTCAGGGCACTCGCCAGCCTTCCACACGGGGCAGTCCAGGTGCCGGAATGGGTGCCTAACTACTTCGGGCACCAGCGATTCGGGGTCAGCAGGCCGAACACGCACAAGGTAGGAAAACTGCTGCTGAAAAGAGACTTTGAGGGGGCGATCAGAGAGTTCCTAGCCTCGCCTTACCACGGAGAGCCGGAAGAGGCGTACTTTGCAAGAAAAGAGTTGAGGGAGACCTGGGATTTGCGGAGGGCGGAGTCATCATTCCCAAAGTCCCTCCATCTCGAAAGGGCAGTCATTAGGAGGCTGCTAGAACACCCCTGTGACTACGAAGGCGCAATGACAGCCCTCCCGATCGACCTGAGGCGGCTCTTTGTGAATGCCTACCAGTCATACCTCTTCAACCTCGCGTTGTCGCGCAGGCTCGAGATCGTAGGCCCATTTGCTATTTCCGAAGGGGACCTAGCCTCCCCGCTGGACAGGTCGAATTTGCCCTCAAGACCGATCAAGTGCGAAAGCTCGAATCTCGTGAGGCTGCAGCGTTGGGTTGCATCAAGGAAGGCGGTGCCTATGGTGCACATCCCCGGGCTCAGGACGCATTTGAGCGGCATCGACGCAAAGATCTACAATGAAATACTCTCAGAGGAGGGTACATCACCATCAGACTTCACGTGGGTCCAGGGGGCAAAGTTCGAGGGAACAGTGCGCCCTGCCATCTTCTGGCCGAGGGGCTTCGGCTCATGCGAACCGCAGATCGATGAATTGAACCCGGGGCTATTCAGGATCGTGCTGAGGATGGACCTCTCGAAGGGGTGCTTTGCCACGGTAGTGCTGAGGGAGCTCATGAAGCCTGAGGACCCTGCTACTGCGGGTTTCTGATCATGATCAAGGCAGCAGCCTCTCGGGTGTCCTCGGAAAGAGCGCAGCCTCCTGCACATTCTGCAGGTCGAGCAGCTGCATCGTGAGCCGCTCTATCCCTATATTAAAGCCGCCGTGGGGCGGGGCCCCATACCTAAAGAACTCGGTGAACCACTTGAGCCCGACCGTACTCATGCCCTTCTTCCTTATCTGCCCGATTATCTTGTCGTACCTGTGCTCCCTCTGTCCCCCTGAGCTCAGCTCCAGGCCCTTGCAGACCAGGTCAACGCTCCTGGCCCACGTCTGGTCCCCGTCTACCTTCATCACATAGAACGGCTTAACCCTGAATGGGAAGCGGTTGACGAAGAAGAAGTCAGACTTGTACTTTTCCTTCACATGCTTAGCAAGAATGGTTTCCGACTCCCGGTCATAGTCCTCCTCATAGGGGATCTTCTTCCCATACTCCTCGAGTATTGAATAAACGTCTGGGAACTTGACCTCCGGGAATGGAACTTGGGGGACGACCACCTCGACTCCGATCAGCTCAAGCTCCTCCTTGCAGTTGCTTACGACCTTCGCAACACCGCTCCTCACCAGCTCTTCCTCAACCTTCATCACATCGTATTCGTCCCTGATGAACCCCAACTCAACCGCGCAACCTCTGTGCTCGCACAAGTGCCTAGGGGTGTGGCTCAACTCAGCCCTCCAGCTTGGCCCCAAGTCGTATATCCGGTCCATGCCGGAGATCACCACGAGCTGCCTGTGGAGCTGCGGGTCCTGCCTCAGGAATGCACTCTTGTTGAAGTAGACGACAGGGAAGGCCTCCGCCCCGCTCTCGGAGGCTGCGCCCATCAGGCATGGGGTAAATACCTGCTGGAATCCTTCCTTCCAAAGGTATTCCTGCATCCCTTCCAGGAGCTTTGACTGCACCCTGAATACTGCCGCGACCTCCGGGCGGCGCAGATCTAGCACCCTGTGGTCAAATCTGGTGTCTAGGTTCGACTCTATGTTGCCAGACACGGAAACCGGGACAGGACCAAGGGTCTTTGAGAGAACCTCAATCTTAGAGGGCACCAGTTCCCTCCCTCCAGGGGCTATTTTGGTTGCCTTGACAGCCCCTGTGATGAGGACCACATCTTCCTCCCTCAGATCCTCAGCAAACGAGATCAGGCTCTCATTTACGCTCCCTTTTTTGAGTGTGACTTGGATTATGCCCATGCCGTCCCTCAGCACTATGAACTTGAGCTTCCCGAGATCCCTGATCTTATAAACCCATCCTGCAATGGTGACCTCTCTCCCTTCGTCCTCTGGCATGACCTGAGATGTGTAATGAGTCCTCATTGACAAGGAACCGCGCCTCAAAACGAATTAAATCAGGGGTGTAAAAAGCTTAATGCTGCCAATCACTCGAAGACGATGTGAACTACCTCTCCGGTCAGGATCCTGATGGCTTCTTCGGCCGACCTTGGGTCGATCGGCATCTTCCTCATGTCCGATCTGGGCATCTTTATAGTGCTCTCCCAGCTCCCGTCCGGGAGCCACACTGTGTTCGCACCCATGACCCTTGCAGGCGTCACAATTTGTTCCAAAAGCCTCTTTATGCTCGAGGTCTTTTCAACGATCCTGACGCTGGTCTTCTTCTCGTCGCTCAGCTGCTTGCTCACTTTCGAGAGCAGTGCCTTGTTGCCCCCTCCGCTGACCATCACTATTACCATGTTTGGGAGCTTGACCGTCCTCAGGATCGCGTAATCCTTGAGCTGGGGGTTCTTCGCCTCATAGTCGATAAACCACTTCGAAACCTCAACGTCGGCCTGTGTGATCTCCCCTTTGTCCAGCTTTTCCTGGCACCTGGGGCACAGAACTCCGCTCTTCGCGCAGAAATAACAGATGGGGGTCTTCAAAAGAAACGCCTCACTTTCTCCTCCTCATCCTGATCATGATGGAGCTGGTTCTCTTGACCCCTCCCTCCTTAAGCTGGATCTCTTCCGTCCCGATGGTGACTTCGCTGATCACAGCTGATGGCATGAATTTTCTCCTGACCATCTCCGCGACATCGACAGCGGTGCTGATCGGTCTCCCGCGTGCCTTGATCACAACCTCGTCTGCCCCCTCGTGGAAGGCTGTGAGGCAAGCCAAGACGTAGTTCATCGGTGGCTTCTTACCGATCAGTATCGCGTTCTCCTGTGACAACTGGTTTCCCCCAGCGTTGATCAAAATGACTAATGGGTTTATTTGTTTCTTAAATAAATATATTTTGGTCAGTTAACACCTAAGGTTTATTAAATGCTTGCTTTCAAATGTAAAGCCAAGGGGTTCACTTTGACAAAAAATGAAGAGCCTTTCCTGACAGACAGACAACTGCAAATACTCAAGGTGCTCTTCGAGATGAGCGAGCAGACAATCGTCTTTACCATAAAGAAAAAGCAGATCGACCTTGCAGAGGGGCTGGACCTGACTAGGCAGGCGCTTAACATCCACCTACGGAAGCTCAGGGACGCTGGGCTGATCAGGACCGGCAGAGGATTTATCGATCTGACGGAAGCTGCGCTTAAAGTCCTGGGCGTGGGCACTGCAGAGGCATTCGTCTTCCTGAAGATCCACCCTCCGAAGAGGGAAGAAGTCTACGAAAAGATCCGAAACCTCCCGGCGCTCGACATCTACAGGGTCACAGGTGAGATCGACTTGGTGGCGATCGTTCCCCAGGCACAGCTGGATCGCTTCCTCGAAGAAGTATCGGGGGTCGATGGGGTGATCTCAACCTCTTCCCACATAGCGATCTCATCGCTCAAGCGCCCGTGGAAAAATTTATAATTGAGATGCCTGTGTATGGATTAAAAACGGTGGTCATCAATGCCTGTCCAAGATCCCGATAAGCAGCAACTGGCGCAGAAGCACCTGCTCTATCTCAAGATATGCAGGAAGTGTGGTGCGAGGAACCCGATATCTGCAGATAAATGCCGAAGGTGCCGGAGCAAGGAACTGAGACCAAAGCGGCGCGAGCTGAAGCGCTAAGCATGCGTATGTTTTTTCAAATGCTGCGTTCTGTGGGCCCGTAGTCTAGTCTGGTTAGGACACCTGAAAAAGGCCTAAAGTCGCCTTCACACGGCGAAGGTCCCCGGTTCGAGTCCGGGCGGGCCCATCATTGAACCTTCTTTGCATGTTTCAGAGCAGCCTCACCAGATCTCTGATTCAGAGCGATTCGCTGATGCCGTTCCGGTTCACAACGTCCAGGACGCCTCTGCGAATTCTGTTTGCCTTGGCATTTTCATGACTGCTCTGAGCCCAACGGTGGTGGGCCGGGGCGACTGAACGGTCTGGGAATTATTGGCATACCCCTTGGCTTCATGCCTACAAAAATAAAATCCCAGTTATAAAAATGTTCAGTGCACCATGTGCTTTTGCCCACGGATTATAGCTTTCCTTTTCTTTTTTTCTGACGGCGTGGACTGCCCTACTTCCTCGGGGCAGATAGCTGGATTCTTCCTGCAACCCTCAGCTTCTTGCCGTCCAGCTGCATCAGCACACCATGCGCTCCTGGCAGATACGCGATCGCCTTTCCAAGCGAGACCTTTAAGGCGGGTCTGTGCCAGTCTCTCTCTGCGCCGACCTCTTCGATCTTCCCCTGCACGAACTGCATCCAGTGCCCTACGTGGACAACCGTCCCAGCATCCATCGGTCCGGGCCAGTACCTCAGTAACTCAGCCTGCGCCTCAAGCCTGTGCGCTGTCTCGAATGAACTACAGCTTGTCAGCAAATTCCCGCGGCCAAGATCTTCAGGCTGAATACCCCTCAGAGCAAGCCCGACCCTGTCCCCCTCTGATGCAGAGTCAAAGTCGTCATCGTGCTTCTGTATTGACCTGACCTGCGCCATCTTTTCGCCCGGTAGCACCCTCATCTCATCATGCCTCCTGACCGTCCCACACATGACTGTCCCGAGCACGACCGTCCCCGTCCCCTTGACATTGAAGGCATGGTCCACTGCGACGCACCCTCCAGCCCCTCCGCCCGCCGCCGCCGCTTCCATTCCATGCGAGGCATGGCTGATCATCGTCTCCCTCAAGCTGTTCACGTCGCCATCGAAGATCTCGTATGCCTCTAAGAGAGTTCCTTTAACCAGCTGTGCAACCTTATCTCTCTGCACCCCTGAGAGGAAGATGTATCCCCTCTCAATACCCGCAGAATGGAGCATCAGTGCCATCTCACCAAAACTCGGGCCTATCTGGTCTACTACAACCACCGCCATTTTAGCAATCGAGACCGCGAAGAAAAGCGGAGCAAGCCTCTCTGGATACTTGGTTGGCTCGACGAATGTGACCGTGTCCTCGCCCCTCTTCAGGTTGTAGAACGTAATGTCGCTCGAAGTCCCCTTCTTCCCCAGCCTGGCGCCAAATCCTTCCCTCCCCAAGACCGCGACGTTCAGGTTCCCCATACCCCTCACTATCCCTTTCTTTTACTTCTTTTTCCCCCCTCCCTCTTCTGAACAGCTTCGACTATCCTGCCCACGATCTGGTTGTACGAGACCCCCATGATGTGGGCGCCCGCCAGTCTGCCAGTCCTCCTCAAGTCTGAGATCATGCTGGAGAAGTACTCCTCGTTTATGAAGTCAGCCCTCTCCTCCTTGGATGCAAGGTCGGGGAGCTCCTCCGCGCCTCTCAGCCTCTCCAAATATTCCTGCGGGATCCTGATCCCGGGAACATTCTTTTCGATCTGCTCCGCCGTACGGAACGACCTGCACGGCATGATCCCGATGAGGACTGGGACGCCGATCCCCTCCACGCTGTCGAGGAACCTCTCCGCCACCTCGATGTCGAAGACGGCCTGCGTCTGGATGAACTCCGCGCCGATCTCTGCCTTCCTTTCGAGCTTTGCGATTTCGACCTCTATGGGATCCGCATTCGGATTCCCAACGACTCCCACATGGAGCCTGACCTCCCCGTCTATCCTATTCCCTACTAGGTCGGTCCCCTCGTCGACCATCCTCCTCACCAGCTCAACCATATGTGCGGAGTCAAGATCGTATACGGGCATCGCCAACGGGTTGTCGCCCAGCGAAGGGTGGTCCCCGCTCATCACCAACACGTTCCTTACTCCCAACGCTGCAGCGCCAAGCAGGTCCGATGTCAGCGCAATGCGGTTCCTGTCCCTTGCAGTCATCTGGCATATGACCTCCACGCCGGCCTTTTCCTGGATCGCGATGGATGCAGCCAGGCTGCTCATGTTTGCCCTTGCCCTCGGGTTGTCGGTGACATTGCATGCTGTTACGTGTTTCCCGAGCACACCTGCGGACCTGATCAGCCCCTCGATCCTTGTGGTCTTGCCCGGCGAGATCTCTCCGGTGTAGACGAACTTTCCCGATTGAATTTCTGACATCAGCTTGCTGAAGACACGGTTCATATACTCCGCCTACTTGGTAATGATCTCCTGGGGCTTCTTTGACTTGTCTGCCGGAGGCCTGTACTTCCGGAAAACTTCGAGCCTCCCTTGCTGCTTGAGCGCATTGTATGCCAGCACCCATGCGCACTCCCTCGTGTACCCTCCCACTTCGCATTTCCCTTGGACCTGCCCCCCGCAGGGGCCGTTGAGCAACCCCTTGGCACACCTCGAGTAGGGGCAGATCCCTCCGGTCTCGAGGATTATACAGTCGGTGCACGCCCTACACCTCTCGTAGAAGTTGCCAATCCTCTCTATCTTCCCGATGAACAGCGTGTCCAGGCCTGGCACTATTGCCTTACCCGTGAAGTCCGCCGCTGATTGCGCTCCGGCCCCGCAGCAGAGGGAAAGTATTGCATCTGCCGAGTTCACCTCAGCCCTCTTCGGAGCCAAATCCCTCCTCAGAACCCTCATGTCGCATGGGCTCTCCACGACCGTGTAGCCAGCGCACTTCTCGCTTATCCTCTCTGCCATCTCCTTCACCTGGGCTTCCCCGCCTGTCTGGCACACCGTGGAGCATGTGCCGCACCCAATGATGAAGACCCTCTTGAAGGGCTTGAGGCTCTCATTGAGCGACTCAAAGGGTTTTTTCTTGGTGATTATCATCTTGGCTTGCCACGGAGTCATTACTTCTCTCACAAATATCAACATATCGCATATTTGAGCGAGCCTGGTGCTGTGGATCATCTTTTTATCTCTAATTGACGATCATTCGGAGGGGGGAGTTTATGATCCGAGAGCACATATTCACAGAGATGGTGACCTACGAGTACATAATGTGGAGGAAATCCTATGCCTCGGGCACCTTTAAAGTACTGGTCGACGAGACCGAGTGGGACGAATCGCACCTGAACGGTAAAGGCAGGATAGTCCAGATAGTTGAGGCCGAGCGCCCGCGGCTCAACGACGACTATACTGATCTCCACGGGGGAATAGACTCATTGACAAAGAATACAACCCTCGAGGAGATAAAGGGGCTCTTTGAGGGGAAGGAAGGCAGCTTCATACACTATGAAAAGTCGATCCCTCCGACCCACCGCTTCACCCTGAAGGAGCAGTTCCCTCTAGAGATCAAGCCCGTGGGAATGCCATTTTGAGTAGACTAACAATAGCTGCTGGGGGACCCTCGCGCCGCCTCGGGTCACTAAAGCCTTTCGCGAACTTGGGGGGCGCCCCCTCCTTGAATATTCTTTGGAGTACGCCTTCGGGCTGAGCGACGAGGTGTACCTGCTTGGCAGAGATCCGGGGCAGTTCTCAAACGCCGGTTCCAAGGCCGGACGTGTTCCTAGAATAATCCTAGACTCCGAACGTAGCAGATTCCCGGATCGGATAGCATAGTCTCCGGAAAATCCCGGGCGAATTGGTTTTTCTCATCACCTGCGATATGCCATTCCTAGATCCGCACCTCCCTTCTGTACTAGCCTCTAGGATCGGAGACCACGGGGCAGCGGTTCCAGCGTGGCAGAACGGCTACATCGAACCCCTTGCAGCTCCACTCGATCTCGCGACTGCCAGAGGCACAGGGGCTCAACAACATGCGTAGCCTCTGTGGGGCGATGGATCCGGTGCTGGTCAGCATGGAAGAAGCCTTGATACCCCCTTGGACCTTCCTCAACATAAACACGGGTGAGGATCTCTCGAAGGCAGAGTCCACGCTCAGCCTCTTTCTATCTCGACGAAGTTTGTATGTAAAGTCGAGCCCACTCCGATGTCCGATGTCTCACTGCTGGTCGTGAAGTTCACGTGGGCGGCAGAAAATACTGGCGGACTGTCTACCTTCTCCCTGATACGACTTGACTTACTTTGTAGATACCGTCCTTTAATGTCATATCATGTCCTAGTAAAAAAAGATAGAATGGTTATTAGAACTCTTCGAATTTCACGAACTTTTCCTTCTCTTCTGGCGTATAGCCGCGCCTTCTGCGCCTCAGCCACTCCTCAACGAAGAGCAGTGTCACTGCCACTGCAAGTAGGGAAACGAGCCCAGGAACTATTGCACCTGCTTGGAAGTTCCACCATGCACCGTACACCGATGCTGGCATCGAGATTAAAAACAATGTGACGAACGCGGCTACACGCCATATTGTCGGGCTCTTGTCGTGTAGGACGCACCATTCGCCCACAACTATGAATGAGAACACTGCTAGTGATGTGGACAGGATCGGGAAGAGGGCCCAAATCTGCAAGTAAGCGCCGGTGAGTGCCAGCGCGACCATCAAGATACCTGTGATTATTGCTGCAAGCCACCTGGAAGCATTCACATGCTTGGTTATTTGGCGTTTTGTCGCGAGCTGCACGAATTCTAGCCCTAGGACTCGCATGTTCCTAAAGCCAGAGTAGAATGTGCTCATGATGAATACTATTGCGACCCACATTCCAAGGAGCACCAATGTGCTAGAATCGATTCCAGGCGCAATCGCCCCGACTATCTTTGCGAATCCTAAGCCATAGGCTTGAGTCCATCCTGCTTTCAAGGCAGGTAGGTATACCGAAACTGGAAGCACTAACATTGCAATGAAAGCTGTCCAAAGCCCTACGCTCTCAAGGATTTCTCCGCCGTATCCGATTATTCTGACCCATTTTTCCTCAGGGAACCGCTTGCAGGTATATGAACCGATCCAAAAAACGTGCATTCCTGTGAGTGCGCCGCAGGACACCATCATTGCGATGCCGGGGTAGAACCATCCGCTCGGCGTGAGTGCTGGGTCGTAGAATATCAGTGCAGGGAAGTCCGTTATAGGAATGTTCGACACAAGTCCACCTACGAAGACCAGTGCAACTCCGACTGCCATGTAAAGGAACATCATGAAGTTTGTTGGTTCAGAGTAGAGCCAGTTGGGGAGACAAGCTGCTAGAACACCAACAATCACAAGGAATACATACCAGAATTCCGTTGGCATAAGTACTGGGTACATCATGCCTACCCAGAGCGCTGCCAAGAAAATTATGAACTGAATGACACCTACAAGCCAGATCGGCCACCCCTTCCGGTACAATAGATACCCCGAAGGAGGTCCAATAACCGCAAGAAGCATTATGGGTATAAACAGAGCTGGAGTGCTTGTGGCACCGGAGATTACGAGCTTGGCGAATGATGTGCAGAAGCTCAGAATTGCGAGGTAGCCGAGCAGGGAGAACAAGAGTCCTGAAAAGGGCGTGATCCACTTGTATGAGATCTCACTGGCAGTCTGCCCGCGTTGCCGCATCATTACGAATCCTGAAGCATAATCGTGTACAGAACCTAGCAGTATGTTAACGGGCAGCACATACAGTAATCCTGACGCCCAACCCCATTGGGCGATTGCCACTCCTCCAGAGAGAGGAGCTCCGCCTGCGGTGGCAGCCCAGTGGTCCCCAAATAGGGAGTACGGGTTGGCAGGGTAGAAGTCAAAGTCGTCCCTGAATGCGCACGCCGGCGTCTTTCTGTTGGGATCTGGGGTGAAATAGCTCTTTTCAAGGCGTGTTGAAATGACGAATATTCCGAAGAGCCAGAACGCAAGGCCAATGATGATAAGATAGGCAGTTGTCATTTCCATTCAAAATACCTCTTTATTTTGTATTGAATTCTCTATTGGAAATATTTAAGCGTTTGGAAAAATTTTATATAATATATTTAAGACCATAGATTGGTAATGCTTTACCTTAAATTAAGGTACAAATATATTACAAACAGATTTTTGTATACATTAAATTACAAAATAGCAAATCTGTATACAACAGCCAAAAGCCAGACCATGAGAATCGAAACCGAGATAAGAGTCGTGTACCTCTCTATCCGCATCGACTCCAGCTGAGACTCGAAGATTTTTCCTCCATCCATGAGTGGGGCTGGGATTGAATTGAGGATCAGGAACCAGCAGCTCACGGCTGCCGCTGGCGTGATTGCGGGCATTATTGTGTCACTCAAGACGAACAGTATGAGAAAGATGAGGAGATTAGATCCTACGCCGCAAGAGTAGAACGGCAATTTGACCTTCCTGTAAGTCTCAAGGTCCATGTCTGCCTGGACATAAGCCCCAAAGATCCCGGTGACCGAGATCCCCATTGACTTGGCCCTTATGCCATGGTTGGCAAGAATGATGACATGTGAAACCTCATGGAGGATCAGGGAAACGCATGCCCCTACAATTAGCAGTGCGAACTCAAAGGGGCTGGAAATATTCGGCGCAAGGGTCGGCGGGATGTATCCGGAGGCAAAAAAAAATGTCAGAAAAGATAGAGTAAAGACTACCGAGAGCGAACCAAGTATGTTAACAACAGACTCATACCCGCGGAAGAATCGATGGTTTACAGCCACCGAATTGAATATAACATTGATTAGGGAGTCGCTCAGCCCCCTATGTTTTCCCCCTTTTTTATTCATGTCTGTTTCTTGTACTCCTCGTAAGCTTCCAGGCCTGCCTTCGTCATCGTAATTTTTGAGCTGATCAGACCCTTCTTCTCCTTCACGTAGCCCATCTGCACAAGGTCCTTCAGTGCAAGACGGAACATGTCTGCCCAGCCTTTGGTTCCAGCTACCGCGCCCTTTATACCCGTGTCCTTCTTTTTTGTCATTTCACTAGCAATGAATCCTAAAATATCCCCGCTGCTCACTTCAGTGTTTTCAAGTTTGTTCATATCTGAGACTTTACGAAGAATGCCTTCGAATATCAGTTCTTGCATTACAGTGAATTTCTTTTTTTCCATATCTGCGACCCGAAGTATTATATATATGGCTGATATTAAAATTTTTTTTGTTTAGGATTAGGGGTGAGTGCCAATCAATTACTTATCGCTTTTTAAGCTGGCACTCTTAACTTCGTTCCCTTCAGCAATGACTTGCCACTACCTTATTGCCCTCATCTTATGGTATAAAACTCTAGACCTGCTCATAGTGGCAATCTCGCTATCAGCATACCTCATGGGCTTCACTTTAGGGTTCATTTACGTCTACAGGTCCTCCTCAACCTTATCGAGGGTTGCAGGCCTCCTCCTCTCCTCCCACGTTGTGACAACAATAGTGCTGGCGGGGTTCGGTTATGAATACTTTGCGATATTCTTCACAGCCCTCGTTGGCGTGACCTGCGGAGGGCTTCTCTCACTGCCGGTTTCGAAAATAATGACGCCCGCAAGAGCCTCGCTGTTCTCGCTATTCCCTCTGATTGGGGCCGCCCTAATTGTGATTTTCGGGGAAGACTCCCCACTTGTAATGTCAGCACTTATCGCATTGATTGGGGCAGGGGTTCTCTTCGCGTCGCTCAAGATCGTGGTTCCAAAGCCTGTCGGCAGCCAAAAGTTCAGCCTTAGAATCCCCGTTAGGTATGCCCTGCTTGCCACAGGGACGGCGCTGGGGGGATCTGTGGGGACTGCACTGGTACCCATATTGACAGTGGTGCAGTATGAGGTCAGTCCCATTCTGGTGGGTGGGCTCATAACCGCATCTCTGATAATAACCAACATGATGGGTAGGCTGTTGATCGCGCATAAGTTCCTCCACAAGACTATGGTGACAACCGTCGGGTTCTCACTTTTTTTGGTACTTTTCTTCTTGGCAGTCTCCAGTACCCCTGAAGTTTTCCTTTTATTGTGGCTCGTCACCCTCATCGATCTCAGCGCATACACCACCTTCATTATGGCTACCGTAAACGCACTGAAGCAATGCGATGAACAGAATTTCAGCCTGTTCTCCTCATTGGTGTCTGCCATTGGTCCTATCCTCGCGGTCGTAATCTGGGCGGCAGGATCTTTCCAGACGATGTTCTTATTTGCCGCCCTGCTGATATTGGTAAGTGTCTTTTCCCTCCGCACTCTGCTGAAGGGGAAGGGTTAGCATGGTAAACTTCAGATCTTTTCTGGATCCAAAAACATCAATAATACTGCGACTTGCTCTCACTAAGGCGATTCAAAGGGCGCCGCTGAGCATCTGTATGGCAATTAGCATATCTGTTCTTACTTACACACTGATATTCAGCGAGACCTTCGCAGCAGGTCAGACCCTCTGGCTGCTGCTCCTGATAACTGCGCTGCTGACTATAACCACCTCATTGGCACTGGAATACGACACAAAAGATGAGCTCGATGTGCTTGTCTACTTGGGCGTCTCGCCCTCAGATATATTCAAGCTTGGGATCTTAAGGGTTCTGACGTTGTCATTGATAGGATATTTCATCGGGCTGGCTTTTGCATTGATCATCCCGATAGGGCAGGTCTTGAATGTAAAGGTCTTCTACACTTTTCTTCTCAGCATACTCTTCGGGGTGGTACCTCCCTTGTATTCCGCCTTCAAATCACTTAACGTAAGCCTTCTTGGAAGGCGCGCCTTCAGACCGCTTTCTGAAACAGAAATTCCATCGATTATATCCCCGTCGGAGATTTATGAATTGAAGGAATTCATGGATGATGTCTTGAATGACCATTCTGAGCTTGTAGTCGTAAGCACTTCGGCAAGTGTGGATGAAGAGGCAGAGCTGTTGTTGGTGTGCAGATACCTAGGAGTGGCCGGAAGGGAATCGGCAGCATTCATTGCTTCGACTGGGCTTGATCCGGTCAAGGTCTTCCGCGAAGATGAGACGCTACCACTCGTGACTGCAAGGCTCAGATTTAGGGAAGGCAAATGCCCTTCTCTAAACTGCTGGGAGAGGAAAAGGGATAAAAATGTCGAGAATACCTTTGTCGCCCTCAGTTTTGGCACACTGATAAAGCAGCTCGTGATCGAGTATAAGGTATACAAGGGCAGGAGGCGGGCAGATAAGCTCGACTAGCTCATTGCTAAGTCTAAAAAAATGAGGGCAAATAAGGGATCAGCACTCTATTATCTTGCCTTTATAAATTGAGACCACCCTGTCAGCCTCTTGTATAATCGAATAATCAAGCGTCGTCACTATGTACAACGAGTTCGACTCCTTCTGCTTCATCTTTATCAGGTCTGCTATCCTCTTGGAGTTGTCTGGGTCGAGATGCGCGGTCGGCTCATCGAGTATTACGATTGGCGGGGAGCCTATTATTGTCTGGGCAAGGCTCACCCTCTCATACTCGCCGCCGCTTATCTCTTCCGGCTTATGGTCTATTCTCTCTCTAAGGTTGACTTCTTCAATCAACTTCTTGGCAATGGAGAGCGCTCTTTCCCTTTCCACAAAATTGAACATCAGTGGGACGGCGACATTCTCCAAGATAGTCAGATGCGGTATCAGCTTGGGATCCTGTGGCTTGAATCCGAACTTCTTCCGCCTGAACCAGGCCAGCTCATATGCGCCAAGACGTGTGAGGTCGACCCCCTCCACGTAGACGGATCCTGAGGTTGGAGTTTCAAGACCTGCAATAATCCGGATCAGGGTGCTCTTCCCGGCGCCCGAAGGGCCGGAGATGATTACAATGCCGCTCTCAGGCAGCTGCAGCGTCACACCGTCGATGGCAGCGACCTCTCTGCGTCCTATCCTGTACTTCTTGGAGACCTTGTCAAGATATACCTCGGGAATAAGCGCACCCCAAATAAAGTTAGTGTGCGGTAAGGCGCTTGACAATGCCCACCGCCGATGAAGCATCCTTGCCCCACATGTCTGCTCCTATGGTTTCTGCATACTCCATGGTAGTTGGCGCGCCTCCGATCATCACCTTGACTTTCTCCCTATAGTTTGCTGCAACGAGCTGTTCCACGACCTTCTTCATCCCTGGCATCGTTGTGGTCATCAGGGCAGACATCCCTATCACGTCTGCGCCATTCTCCTTCGCAGCCTTGACGAACTCCCCGATTGGCACGTCCTTCCCTAGGTCTATTACCTTATACCCGGCGGCGTCCAGCATTATCTTAACCAAGTTCTTGCCAATGTCGTGTATATCCCCTTCAACAACTCCGAGTACCACCGCAATCGGTTTTGTAGTCTTATCTATCTTTATATGTGGTTTCAGAATCTCCACCGCCATATTCATGGCACTCGCGGACAGGAGAACCTCCGGAACATAGTACTCGCCTTTCTCATAGAGCTCACTTACCTTGTTCATTCCAACTGCTAGACCCTGCATTATCGCTTCATATGCGTCGATGCCGTTCTTGATCGCTTCTTCCGCCAGTTGCTTGGCTCCTTCTTCGTCGCCGTCCACTACGCATTTAGCCAGTTTTTCGAAAAGTTCTGTTTTTTCTGTAATTTTCAATACCCCCTTACTGATAGACACCATACTTCTTCACTGAATTCACCATTGCTGCAATATTTTCTCCTGGAGTTGCGGCTGGTATGATGCACCCTGGGGCGAGTACGAAACCTCCCCCTTCCATCGCCTTCTCAATCGCCACCTTGCACTCCTGTTCCACATCCTGGGGCGTCTTCTGGAGGAGCGTCACGCCAGGGCTGATGTTGCCCATGATGCAGACCCTGTTTCCGATCAATGTCTTGGCCTTCGCGAGATCCACCTTCTCGTCGACGCTTATCGCGTCTGCGCCCGTATTCGCCATCGATTCTAGCCTGTCGTTCACATTGCCACATATGTGAAGGAAGACCTTGGTTCCCATGCGCTTGAAGGCCTTTATTTGCCTGCGGAGGAACGGGTAGACAAACTCTTCGAAAGCCTTCTTGGAAATCATGTCCCCTGAGGATGTTGGATCCGATACCCATATCAGATCTGCGCCCGCCTCGACCACAGCTTCCCCATAGACGATGCAGCTTTCAGTGGCTATGTCCAACAGCTCCTTTAGCGCGTCCGGATTTTTCTTCATATCAAGAAGCGCCCTCTCAGTCCCCCTCATCATACATGTGTGCCTCCAACAGGCTTGAACGTAGCCCATCACAGGTATTGTGTCGCCTACGGCCTCCTTCAGTCTTTTAGTTCCCTTCAATATCAGCGGCAGTCGCCCGTCTTTTCTCGGGTGTGGTATCCTGAGTTTGGGGAGGTCCTTCGAATAGTCATTTACTGCTGGTATGTCCACCGAGGGAGGCGCATCCTCTGGAATTTTCAGCACGCTTCCCATTGCTTCAGATTCAGCATGCACTGCAAGCAAGTCTAAGACCATGTCGTAGCCATATTTTCTTATCGAGTACAGCTGGGAATAGACATACTTCTCCGTGTTGCTCATTACTTCAGAGAACTTATACCCCGCCTGTCTTACGCACCATTCGCGGACAAATGGGGTCACTGGCACCCTGTCTGGCTTTTTCAATTCAAAGGCGATCATTAGCCGTTCGTATGGTGTCATCTCTTCTCTCTGAGACATTTTTTTCGCCAACTAATATTTGGAAGCGATGATTTTAAAAAGTTATTGATCCCAAATTTTCAGTAATTCTAATGATCAAATATATTATAACCTTTCGATTTATTTTCAAGCAATTATATTACAAAGTATTACAAAGTATACAAAAAATGATAATAAATGTACAAGTTCATTTTGATTGCTAATGTTTAGTTCGAAAAACTTAACCTTTGCCAGCACATCTTTGTTCTCTCCCATCTTAGGGCGTCCCTATGCTAGGCGCCGTCATTTTCATCCTTTCTTTTGCCTCTGTTCTCCATCATTTCCTGCCCTCGTCGAGATCTATGCCTGTACCCCGCCTCTACCCATCTCGGTCAGGTTGTTGTAGGACAGTGCTAATTATGGGTCTGGGTCGCTCCCATCCATTATGGACACAGGCTCAAAGCAAGCCTGTCGGCCTTCAAATACTCATTGTAATAAGCATTCATCATGGCACACTCAAATCGAAGGAGTCTGAATGATCCATAGCACTTTCTTTTTGATCTTTAAGCCTTGTCATGATGCAGAAGTTTATAGGAAAGTTTATAAGCCATCTAAAAAAAATTATTTATATTTAATATAACTTCATAAACATAAATGGTGGTCTATTTTGGTAGTGTCCGAAGAAACCCAACTCGCTGAAGTTTTGAAGCAGAACGTTATTAAGGGTGACGTCAAAGCCACGGAGAGTTGCGTCAATAAACTGCTAGAGATGGGCTTAAGTGCAAGGAAAATCTTCGACATTATTTCGACAGGCGTGCTCCACATGGGGGAGCAACTTTCAAACAAGGAAGCATTTCTGCCGGAGCTTGTTGTGACGATTGACGCCTTCAAAAAAGGCTTGGCATTGATCGAGACAAAGCTCAAGTCGGAACCGAAGGCAGGCAAGCCGCTCAGGATAGTCATAGGCACTGTGGAAGGCGACATCCACAACATCGGCAAAAACCTAGTGAAGACCATGCTGGAGGTCTCAGGACACGACGTATATGACCTTGGCGTAGATATACCTGCCGATGTTTTCGCAGCAAAAGCACAAGAATTCGACGCCGACATCGTAGGAATGTCCGCACTAGTCTCTCCTGGGTTAATGTCGCTTAGGAAGACGGTAGAGCGGGTGAGGCAGGTCAGAGGGGATAGGACCAATTTCATTATTGGAGGCTACGCGACCAGCCCTGCCCTTGCCGAAGAGTTGAACATCATGTACGCGAAAGACGCCATAGATGCTGTTAACAAGATACACGATTTTGTAAATAGGGGAGGTGCCTAGAATGTCTGAATTTACAAAGGATGAGATGAGCACGTTCGACCGGGTTTCTGCGACCTTAAAGGGCGAACCAACCGATAGGATATGCATAGGATGGCTTGGCCGTAAGGAGACAGGGCTCGGTCTGCCACAGGTGACCGTCGCGGACGTTGTGAGAGATAAGAACGGGATTCTGCTGTACAAGGGGATCAAAGCACTCACCGAGAAGTTCAAGCCAGATATCATTACTGTCACTACTTATACAACCGTCGAGGCAGTGGCTATAGGCACAAAGGATAAGTACTTCAAGGATCAGCTGCCCGCTCCCGTAGAATATGTCATCAAGTCTCCGGAGGATCTCGACAGGGTACACATACCTGATCCGAGGGTTGATGGCGATCTCCCTTGTATATACAATGCACTTCGTAAAGTGGTACGTGATTTCGGAAACTACGCTCCGATCAGTGCAGGGACAGTCGGGCCGTTCTCAGTAGCTGCCAGGATCAGGGGGCTCTGGGACATATCCTTCGACATAATGCGCCGACCATGGTTTGTCCACGACCTCCTCAAATTTGCAACGGATGCCTGCATAAATATCATCGAAGGTTGGCAGTCTGCTGGAGCTACAGGCTTTACATCAGGTGCAGGCAGCGAGACCGTCCTCAGCCCTGAGCACTTCAGGCAGTTCTGCGTCCCATACGAAAGGCAGTACCTGCAGTCGGCCAAGAAGATGGGCTTCCTCAGCTACTCTCGGCACATCTGCTCCGGTCCTAGCGCTGACCTAGTCGTGGATGACATGACAAGGTTCGGTCTTGACGAGATGCCCACTCTGGTATGGGGCTACTACAAGGATGCAGCGACGATGGCGCAGAAGAAGAAGCTCTTTGCGGAGTTCTCTCCTTGCGTTGCTGTGGGTGGAACATTCCGCGCATCGGATCAGTTGGCATACTGGTCCCCGAGCGAGATAGAAGCAGAGGTCAACCGGCTGCTAGAAACATGCTACCCTGGCGGTAAGTATGTTCACGTAGCGGACTGCTGCATACCGCCGGCTACACCGCTTGAGAACATCGAGGCGTTCGTAATCTCCGCGAAGAAGTACAGGCCAAAGTAATCCTGCCATTTTTTAATAAAAAAGGAGAGGTACAATGACTGAACCTTGGGAAGAGATACTGGTAAGAAACGTATCAAAAGCAACGGCAGAGATATACGAGTGCCCGCACTGCCACTACCATTTCTCGATCTTCCAGTCGAGGGGTATAGCATGCGTGGGGTGCAGGGAGTCTGTTCTCAACTGCCCGAACCTCCGCTGCCCAAGGTGCGACTTCGAGTTCAGGATGAGTCAAGGAAAGTCCGACACAGACGGTGCGATACTCATAAAAAATCTTTCCTCATTTATAAGAAAAGACATGAAACATTTTGGTGAGCATTTTGGTTAAAAGCAATGGTAAAAAGGAAACCACTCCGAGCTACATAAAATCACTGGAGAAGGTCTTCCAAGAGTCCAACAAGGAGCGCCGCACGGCTTTCTACTGCTACGGTGCTTGGAGGCAGTCGAAGAGGAAAAGGGAGTTTTACGAGTACGCCAGGAAGCTCGAGAATACGATGGGGATTCCGAGATATAACCCCGATCTGGGGATCCCGCTCGGACAGAGGAAGATCGCTCCATACTTGATAAGCAAGGAGAATGTCCTCGTCGAAGGAGAGGACATGCACATATGCAACAATGCTGCCATCATGCAGCTGTTTGACGACATTGCGAGAACTGCGATCATGGACCTAACCCCAGTGCACGAGATACTCCAGAAGAGACTTGGGAAGGCGGTCACCCCTGAGACGCTGAACCGTGTGATGGAGGTCTGGAACCACACCATAGGAGGCGCAGCAGCCGTCCAGGAACACATGTTTGAGATAAACCCGCTCTTGGTCAAGGACGGCTATGTGAAGCTCTTCTGCGGTGACGACAGGGTTACTGACCTCTTGGACAAGAGGATAGTTCTCGACATCAACCGCCTGTTTTCTCCTGAGAAGGCCACTTTCCTGAAGAAAGAGTTGGGTGACAAGATCTTCGCTCTGGCGAGAATACCAACAATCGCGGTCAGGAACTACGGGTCGGCAATGACCAAGCGCTGGGTATCAACAACCTGCCTCTCCGCGTTCGCCAACGTTTACGGAATCTCAGGGGAGACTGCAATCAACACCCTCGTATACACACTCAAACACCGAACGATAATCGGGATAGGCGACACGATCGCAGTCCGGTACGGGAGGGGCGAGAACTCGCCAGGAGGGATCCCCTTTGGATACATCTGCGACATTGTCCAGACCGACCGAGTCTATCCTGATGATCCGGTGAAGTACCTTCTTGACGTCGCCGAGATCTCTTCGATAATGCTCGATGCGGGCTGGCTACAGCAGATGCTCTCAGGGGGACTTGGGGCCCCGATCAGGGTACTATTCCTCATGAGCAACGATGTTTTTGACAACATCGTTGAGCATATGGCGGATTGGGTCAAGGAAAAATACGGCGGCTACGGAAAAGCACCTTGGACGATCTCCACGATTGAAGAAGTCGCGAAGGTGGTGGCGAAGTACTGCCAAGACATCTACGATTCCTCACCACTGGTCTGCGAGATGCTCTTTGGCGGTTCCCTCAGATCTCGGGTTATGGCCTATTCAACTGCAATCATCGGCGGGCTCGCCTCGGGCCACCCGATGATAGGCGTCGAAGCCGCCCACCTAAGCCAGATGATAAGAAAGGAGCGGACGGGCAGGCTAGGTTTCTTCGCACAGGACCAGTTCCATAACCAAGGCCACGCGAACGACTGGACCCTGCTCACGGACCAGTCCCAGGTGATGGAGATGCGTAATGCAAGCTACCCCGACTACAATGTCGTGGCTAATTTAACCACATTCCCGTCCGCGATAGCTGGCGCCTATATTGCGCGCGGAGGTGCATACGCGTGCAACCCGCTGGTTAAGATAGCCTTCTCTGAGAACCTTTCGGGCTTCGACTTTGGAAACATCAGGAGAACGCTTGTGAAAGGTGCGCTACGCGAATTCATGCCAGAGGGAGAGAGGGATCCCGTGATACCTCCACACTAGAGGTGACCCAAAATGACGAATGATGCAACACTTGGATCCGAATACGTTAACATCTACAACGACACGGGTAAATTAGCTGCCGAAAAGGTTCCGGTTGAGGGTCTTGACCCTTCAAGAAACAGCGCAATCGTAAAGATACTATATGAGATGAAGCGGACCATTGTGATCGACCTCGATAAAATCCAGAGGTCGTTGCGAACCGGTGAGATCGGCGGGGAATACTGCAAGCTGCCGCACTATGCCATTCCTGACATCGCAATACTGGATAAAGCCGAACACATACGCGAGCGCGTCGAAGGATTCATCAGGGTATCCAACCACGACGACACTAGGGTGGAGCTGTTCGACAAGGGCAAGAGGCTGCTCATACAGCTTCCAAAGAGCATAATGGAGGTCTCCGCAGACTACACTGCTCCGGCACTCGTAGGCGGATCTGCAACCGCACAGGCGATAGTCGACGAGTTTGAAGTCGATCCGCTCAAGGCGCAGGCCTGCTCGACGGCAATCTTTGGTAGATACCCGAGCACGATCGACTTCAAGGGTGGTGCGATAACCTCCGCTCTGGGGGTTCCGCTGAGGCTCGAGCATCTGGGATACGGGTGGAGGACCATCTCCTCGAATGTGATTGTTTCGATCGCAAACAAGAACGCAATGAAATCCGCCGCACTTTCAGGCTGCTTCGAGATGAGCTATCTTGTGAACGCTGGGAATCTCGTGGGAAGGTACAGGCGCCTCTACCTTTTGGGCTTCGCATACGAATGCTTGAATGCTGAAAACCTGGTCTACGACACGGTGAGAGTCTTGGGCAAAAAAGGTACCACCGGGAGGGTCATATGCGAGATAATCGAGAGGGCCTTGGAGAGGGGCGTGGTCAAGGTGAAAGAGAAACTACCATCCGGATTTACCATCTATGAGCCTGCAGACCTCGATCTGTGGAACGCATACGCGGCGAGTGGCATGCTTGCGGCCTCGATGGTCAACTGCGGCGCGGCGAGGTGTGCTCATAGCGTCTCAAGCGTGATGGTGAACTATAACGAGATGCTTCTCAATGAGAGCGGGCTTCCTGACGTGGAGTTCGGAAGGGCCATGGGGACCGGTCTGCTCCTAGACTTCCTGACACATGCCCTCTATGGCGGAGGAGAGGTTGGTCTGATGAACGCAAACCACCCTAACCTGAAGACAACCAAGCTCTTTGCCATGCCATGCGTCTGCGCGGCCACTGCACTCGACGCCGGCACTCTCACATACCCGCCGGAGAAGAGCTCTGGGATATTCTCCCAGATATTCAAAGAGGTTCCAGAGTTCAAGAACCCATTTGAGAGCATTGCGGAGGCTGCTTTGAAATCAAATTTAAGGAGGAAGTGAGATGGCTGGGAAGAGAAGCGTCCAGAAAGAGCAAAACAGTAAAAAGTATACTCCACAGTTCTGCCCTGGAAAAACTACCGTGGCTGAAAACCGCCGGAGATACCTCAACCCAGATAACAAGCTTAAGAAGATAAGATCATTAACGGAAGAGGAGCTCACCAGACTTCTGGGCTTTAGGTCGCCAGGCGAGAGATACCTCTCTATCCACCCTCCATTGGACGAGATCGGCGAGCCAGACTGCCCGATAAGGCAGCTCGTCGAACCAACTGCAGGCGCAAAGGCTGGAGATGCGATCAAGTTTATCCAGTTTACTGATTCGATCTACTTCGCACCGATAATGTCAACCATAAGGGCAAGGCTATACCACTGGCGTTACCGTGGCTGCGATGTCGGCGCTCTCTCCGGCAGGATACCTCTGGAGATGAGAGAGCGCGATCTTGAGGCGGTCGCTAAGGAGTTGCTCGAGACCGAGATCTTCGACCCTGCCGTAAACGCGGTGAGGGCCATTACCGTCCATGGGCACTCCCTCCGCCTGGACGAGAACGGCCTCATGTTCGATGCCAAGAGGAGGACTTGGTACAATGAGAAGGACAATTGCATCTACTACATAAAGGACCAGTGGGGCAAGACCTTGGACATGCCGATAAATTTCGGCCAGAGGGCTCTGGAGGAGGAGCTTAAACGCAGGACTTGCGCCTACCGTACGGACAACATAGACTTCGAGGAAGACGCAGAGGAGTTCCACAGAGTGATCGCCAATGTCTACGAAAACAGGGTCAAGGGTGGCTGGGGGAAGAGCCTGCCGAAAGCACTGAAAGCCTAATTTAATTTTATTTTCCCTTTTCTATGAAGAACTTCTGGTAAGCTGACTGTGCTATGCAGAGCGCTTTGACCGCAGATTAGTTAATTTCTTATGCAGGTGGTGGGCATCTCTTAGATGGTGATGCATATAATGTATGGAGGCGCATCCGAAGCGCAAAAATCTAGCTCATACAGGGTGAAGTTCAGGAGGGACCAGTTCCTCGAGCTTGTCAGGATAGCCCAGCCGCAGCGGATATACAAGGTCAAGAATGTCCATTTCTTTGCCTTCGACGGATTCGTTATGTACTGTCAGGGATGCACCGATGATGAGCTGGGCGTGAGGGTGATTGAGGCGATAGAATTCTCTAACAATGCCTGGACGAAGTTAAATAAGTGAGTAAGCCGCTTGCGGCTTCACTGTCTTGCCAAGATCCGGACCTGACAAAGGAAAACCTCTAAATAGATCTGCTGCCCCCAGCGGATCAGTGGTTTCAATGAAGGTAACCAATGTAGCAGCCGCAGGCACCTTCCAGAATGTCCACGGCGTCGAGGCGAAGAAGATCTATGACACCGAGAACGCCGAGGTGATCCACATGGCTCTGGCGCCCGGGCAGTCCCTAAAGAAACACGTCACGCCTGTGGACGTCTTCTTCTACATACTCGAAGGAAAGGGAGTCGTCGAGATAGGTGACGAGAAGCAGGAAGTTAAGAAGGATATGCTCGTAGAGAGCCCCAAGGACGTCCCACATATATTGCGCAACACTGGTGAAGGGATCTTCAGGTTCCTCGTGGTTAAGGTCCCTAGGCAGAAGCAGCCCACGGAAATCCTTGACAAGTGAGTGGCCTATACTTTTTCATTACCTTTCCTTTCGACGTTTGGGGTAGCTGGTCAACTTTGCATTCTTATTCTTATCTTTCTTGACAATCTAGCTATCCCTTTCCTCGACCAGCGCCTCGATGTCACCCATCCCCCTTTCTTCCTCTTTGCCTGCCCCTCCCACGCCATGTTGCAGGGTGCATCTCGACCAGCAGGGGCTCGTGGTCCACTGGGGCAAGTTCCACGGGAAGGAGGGTGTGAACCGTGAGCGCGAGGGAGTGCGAGGACGTACTGGAGCTCGCGCTGCTGAAGATGCGCAGGTGCAGGACGGCAGGCGAATGCAGGGGAGACGTGGCGGATATCCTGGCTCTGGTCAAGGAAAGGTGTATTGGACGATGAAGGTTCACTCCAATTGTGCCTATTTTTGCAAGAGTTAACTTGTTGCCTTCAAGCTTGAAGCCGAACTGCGTATAGGTTAATGAATCGTATCGTCCTCTCCCCCTTGAAACGCGGATAGCCGACCCTTTTTTCGCCTGCTTTGACTCGCGGAAAAATGCTTTGAACGCAAGGTCTACTCTGAATTGTGCATCCTACGAGACCTGACTGAAAACACTGTTAAGTTCTGGGCGGTCTTTTTTCCACTGGGTCAGCAACTTATTTGTTTCGAACAGCGAGACACTTTTCTTATCTTTCTCATAGCTGTTCCTTCGGGTTGCTAATGTTTCGTTGTAGACCCACCTCAGCGACTCCAACGTCTTGCTGAGCTTTCTGTTGTGCCTTGGTCTGGTAGAGCCTGTAGCAGAACGCCTTAAGCATAATTAGGTATATATTTAAGCCGCTTAGAATAGTTTTGTAAAAAGATGGTGATCCTCCCCTTCGTCCCATCCCGCATCCACGGGCATCATCCTTTGGGGCGGAGTTCCAGTGGTTTAACCACCAATAACTTCTACGATTAGCTAACTTAAATAATTTGTTAAGCTGCTGAATATTTTTAACCTCCCCTCCCGGGCCGCTGTTTTGTTAGGTGGTAGTTCACTTCTCAACAGCCTTCACATATACCTGATGAAATATTCGAACTTTGCAACTCGAGAATAATTCATACTATAAAAAGCCAGCCAAACCTCACAGCTTTGAAGAACACTACAGGAAATGTTATCTCTGAGGTTTGGGATCAGGTCGTGAACCTAGGTCAATGACAGGCTTTGATGATAACCCCTCAGTATACCCATCCCATAATAGTAAATGTGCGCCCAGCGTGTTCGAAGCGGCGGTTTGTAGATTGAACACCAATTCAACAACAGGTATTAATTTATACACTCCCCAATTGTATTGAGAGATATGCGGAATGGAACCAAGACTAAAGGGTTCGGGGTTTCGAAGAGGGAAAACCACGATTCATCGGAGTTCTACGCCAGGTCGCTCTATTCCGGATCCAACTTTAACGAAAAAGCCCCCGAGGTAGAGAACCCCGTGCCGTCCGATGTGCTCGACATGATCATCTTGGCAGATAGCAGGTCGCTCTCGATAATTCCCGATTCGAGCGTCCACCTGATGGTCACCTCGCCCCCATACAATGTCGGGAAGGAGTACGACGAGGACCTAGACCTACCTGCCTACCTGGACCTGCTTAAGAAGGTCTTCGCAGAGACCTACCGCGTTCTGGTCCCAGGAGGCCGCGCCTGCGTCAATATAGCCAATGTGGGAAGGAAGCCATATATCCCCTACCACAAGTTCGTAATTGACTGTATGCTTGAAGTTGGTTTTCTTATGCGCGGCGAGATAATCTGGGACAAGGGGGCAGGCGCTGGTGTATCTACCGCCTGGGGCAGCTGGCAGTCTGCCTCGAATCCAACGCTGAGGGATACCCACGAGTACATCCTCGTATTCTCGAAGGGGAAGTTTTCGAGGAGGAAAAAAGGAAAAGAGGACACCATTACGAGGGACGAGTTTCTCGAGTTTACCAAGAGCGTCTGGAGGTTTATGCCGGAGTCCGCCGAGAGGGTCGGTCATCCGGCACCGTTCCCAGTCGAGCTGCCCTACAGGTGCATCCAACTCTACACCTTCAATGGCGAGGTCGTCTTCGACCCGTTCTGCGGAGTCGGGACCACTGCAGTGGCGGCACTGAAGGCCGGTAGGCATTTCATCTGCGTGGACATCGAGGAGGAGTACGTCAAGAAGGCGAAGAAGAGAGTCTCTGAGATCGTGAATCAGAAGAAACTCTTTTCGTACACCGGTTAATCACTTGCCCATAGATCGACCCACCTATGGTAGGGATCGTACTGGATCGAAGTCTTCTTCCAGGCGACAGTAATGCATCTGGTCCCGGGATCCCGAAGTAGCTTCGCTATGGCATCTCTTGAGAACTCGACGCCCCTCGGGTTAGTGCCAGGCTTTGGCATTTTCAGGTACCCTTCCCTTCCCATTTCCGAGAACACTTTCTGCTGCACATCGAGCGGGATCAGGAAGAGTCCTCCCGGGTGGTGCGGGCTTCCCGGTATTGCTTCTTGGGCGTGGGTGCAGCCCCACCTGATCTGCGCCAGGAGCACGTCGCATTCTGGCTCGTAGTTCTTGATGAAGTAGGCTGCGCTCGCGGCGTCGACGGTCCACACGGCTTTGATCCCTCCGCTGCCTGTGATTGTCTTAACAGAGACGGGGGCGCCGAAGAGCCTGACGTCAACCTGAGTCTCGGTGATCGGTATGTCTGTGTCCACAGCGTCCTTCCCGAACTTGTGGATGAGGAGCGCTACCAGGATCCGCTCCCGGAGCGACCCGACTTCCATCCCCATCTTCCCCGCCCTGGCACTCTCAAGCTCGGCCATCTGGAAGAGGAGGGGGAGCTTCCGCTTGACCTTATAGACCATCAGGGGGTCGTCGAAGAGCTCTCCGAGGCGGGACATGGCATAATATAGTGGATATATGGTATTTAATAAATACGATTTATATAAATGATTAAATTCCAAAAGTTTTTTATCAAACTTTTTGCCTTCAAGGGCAAAAAGGTTGGTGGACTGGGTGGGATTTGAACCCACGACCCCCTGCGTGCAAGGCAGGTGATCTGCCGCTAATCTACCAGCCCTTTCCGTATGCTGGAAGTCCGACGGTATTTTTATTTATTTCGCGTCTTACAGCGAGATGCTTGGTTGATTGAACCTGAAAAGATGGAAGCCCGCAGTGCGCGCTAACTAAGCAAGCTCTTTGCAATGCTTATCAGGTCAGCCAAGAGTGCGTAACCAGTGGCCCTCCTCCCTGCGCCTGGCCCAACGATTGTGATCTCACCCAGCGTATCTGTGTTAAAGGTCAGCGCGTTGGTAACGCCTCCGATATTCGCCAGCGGGTCCGCCTCCTGGAGCCAGGTCGGCGATACCTCAGCCCTTACCTCGCCGCTGTCGTCCTTCCATGCCCTTGCCAGCAGCTTGATTCGCCCGCCCTTTTTGATCGCTCCTGTTACTTCCTCTAATGTTATCCCGGTTATGCCATTCCTAGATACCATGTCTGGTCTTATGTCAGCCCCAAAGAAGTGGTTTGCGAGTATGGCCGCCTTGGCCGCCGCGTCCCAGCCTTCGACGTCCATCGTTGGATCAGCTTCCGCATACCCCATCCTCTGCGCCTCCTTCAAGACTTCGGCGTAGGTTCTCCCCTTCTCCATTTCAGAGAGTATGAGGTTGGTCGTGCCGTTTACTATCCCTCTGATGGATGAGACGTCGCTGGCTGCGAGCGATCCTTCGAACAAGTTGAACACAGGCGTGCCGCTCAGCACTGTTCCCTCGAACCTCAGCCTTCCACCCACCTCTGACGAGATCCTCATCAATTCCCTGTAGTGGAGCGCGATCGGTCCCTTGTTGGTGGTGGCGACATGCTTGCCCATCCCTAGCGCATTCTTGATGTGCGTATAGCCTGGCTCCCCATCCTTTATATTAGTCCAAGTGACCTCTATGATGAGGTTCGCGCCGCTCTCCCTTATCGTCTCGAGCGCGCTCAGCCCCCTCTTCTCCGCTTCAATGCCTTCCACGCTCTTCCCTGCGTCTGCAAGCCTCAAAGCATCCCTCAAGTCGATCCCAGTCGAGCTCGTCACGGATCCCGCCCTTATGTCCGAGATGGCAACGACCCTCCATTCGATTCCGAGTGCTTCCTTCAGATACTTCTGCTTCTCTAGGAGTAGATCCGCAAAACCTCTGCCGACCGTCCCGAAACCAATGAACGCGACATCAAACCTCATAACGATCGCCGATACTTACAGTATGGCTCATTAAAAAGCTATCCGTCCTCTGCCAAAGTTGAAATAATACCTCAACAGATTATTTACTGATGGTATTGGCATGGTTTTGATCCTGCCCGTATTCGAATTGCATCAGCCAAGGCGCCTGAAGAGGCAGTTCGGCAGAGCGCTTCAGCTTGGAACAAAGCCTGAAAGCTTCTTTGACGACGATCTCAACAGGGAGACCTTTCTGCGCGTCTCGAGGGACGCTTACCTGCCAGCGCTGGACTTGATACTCAAGCCCTTGGAAGATGGGGACTTTAGGTGTGCCCTGTGCATGTCCGGCACCCTCCTCGAGCAGGCAGCAGCATGGAGCCCTGAGCTTGTCTACAAGATAAAGAAGATTGTCGATACTAGCTACTGCGAGCTGATCGCCCAGCCGTACTACAACTCGCTCTCATGCCTATTATCCTCTGAGGACCTTGCCAGCCAGCTGGATATGCAGCAGATGGCTACTAAAAAGCTCTTCAACCAGGCTTCGAAAACAGCAAAGAATACTGGTCTGATCTCGAGGGATGACGTCTGGAAGGTTATGCGGGCTCTTGGATTCAACTCGGCTATCATAGAAGGAACGGGGAGGCTGCTAGGCTTCAGGTCCCCGAACTTCCTCTATGCTTCGGGAAACTTAAACTCGGGGAACTCGGGAAGCGATGTGCTAAGGCTCATCCCGAGGAACTACTTCCTGTCCGACATGGTGAACTTCAGGTTTACTGAGGCAGGTCCTGACGGTGGTCCTCTCCAGCCTGGCTATTACATGGACCTCGTCCTCTCCCAGAAGGGTGATTTCGTCCTCCTGGACCTCAATCTAGAGGCATTCGGGGAGTACTTTGGGAAGGAGAGCGGGATAATGGGGTTCCTCGAGTCTCTGCCCGAAGAGGCACAAAAGAGGCCTGAGGTGTGCTGGGGGACGCCAGGTCAGGCAGCCAAAACCCTCGAGCCAATGGGGGTCATAGATGCCAAGGACTACTCCTCTGCGGCAGACTCGGAAAAGGACCTCTCCGCATGGACTGGGAACGAACTTCAGCGGTACTGCCTTGAAAACCTGCGCTACCTTCACCACCTAGTAAAGTCCGCGGAGGATCTGCGGATGTGGCGGCTCCTGGGACAGAGCGACAACTTCCTTTACATGAGCCTGAAGGGGGGCGTTGACGGCGAGATACACTCCTACTTCTCGCACTTCAGCAGCCCGGTGGAGGCATTCTCAACCTTCCTGTGGACCCTCACAGACTTCAGATCCAAGATATACGCCAGGCTTGGCGGGAAGGCAGGGTCTTACAGGATGCTCTATGGGGACCTCCCAGATGCGCATGCTTTCCACTTCCATGCCGGAATGGGCAGGCCAGTAGGGGTGAAGGCTGCCAACCTGATCTCCCTGAAGGCAGCGGTCCAGGCTGTCGATGTGGCGGTTCTGCGTTTCCACCTCTCGAGGGGGGACCTGAAGAGGTGGGTCGGCGAAGTCCTCGGAAACCAGCAGCTTGCAGAGGAGATAAGGCGGCTTGAGGGCTGTGCGGGGGCAGATGATCCGAGGGAGGCGCTGGTTCAGGCGATCGCCTCGGCAATAGAAGATGCAAATTCTCAGCTCCAGTCTGGAGGTGCCAAAGTTGCTAAGGCTGGATCGCTACACTGAACGTGCAGAGTATATTCTGCCTGGGACAGGGGCTGCCGCGTCCTGCGAGATCGAGATCCGGATAGACCCCATGAGTGGAACCGCAACCAGGATTAACCGGGCCCGGCGGGGTAGACCGAAGCAGCAAGAGAGTGCGTCTCCGCCCGAGCACGCGAACGGCTGCCCATTCTGCCCGGGGAACCTGGAAAGCGCCACCCCGACATTCCCCAAGGATTTCTATCCCAAAGGGAGGATCAGGGAAGGCAGAGCAGTGGTGTTCCCAAATATGTACCCGCTCTCTTCCCTCCATGTTGTCGTAGTCTTCACACCAGAACATAGACTGGAAATTCAAACATTCACCAAGGAGGAGATTGCCGAAGGGATTCTGGCATCCGCCTCTTTCATCCGCCTGGCATCCGAGAGGGGGCGCCCATTCCACTTCCTTGGATGGAATCACCTCAGTCAGGCTGGCGCCTCAATACTGCACCCACACTTCCAGGCGATCGCAGGCGAGTCTCCCGTCTCCTCCATAAGGGAATGTCTCGCCTCCTCCATGGCGTACCGCGTGAGGGAGGGCAGATGCTTCTGGGAAGAATTTCTTGAGGCGGAGGTCAATTCTCCGAGGTATGTCGGGAGGACCAATGGGTTCTCATGGATAGCCCCGTGGGCCCCAATGGGGGCATGCGAAGTCATCGGCGTGTCCGACGGGCAGTTCTCCTCGATCTTGGAACTTGAAACCGATCAGGTCTTTGGTCTTGCAGATGGCATCTCCAGAGTCCTGAAAGGGTACTGGAGCATGGGGCTGAGGGCAGTCACAATGGGGGTCTACTCCCTACCCCCGAGGTCTGGGGAGGGTGCCTTCAGGCTACACGTGAGGATCATGGCCAGATCCAGGCGCATCGGCTGCGACAGGGCATTCCTTGAGCTCTACGGCTGGGAGGTGGGGCTGACTGATTTCCCTGAGGAGTACGCTGCGGCGATAAGGGGTTTCTTCTGAGATCATCACAGTTGGGGTATCAGCCTGGAACGGACAGAGCCAAACGCAGAGAGCAGCGCGCCAAGTAGCGGGGCTTCCTCGCCAAGGGGCGTTACTGACACGCTGGGCGGCACGTTGAAGCATAGTGGCGGCATCTTTCTTATTATGGGATCGACCGTCAATGACGGATTCTTTAGGGTTAGTCCTCCCCCGATCGTGACCGTCTGTGGGTCGTAAAGATTAACGACGTTCGCTAATGCCTTCGAGTTGATCTCCGCAGCCTCCTCGATCACGAACCTCGCGAAGGGGTCGCCATCGTAAGCTGCGCTGAAGACTTCCTTCGCCAAGACCTTCTCTCCGCACGATCTTATCCTCTCGATCAACCCGCCCGCGCCGGCGAATCCGCCGGACAGGTACCTCGCATACTTGGGTATCCCGCTCCCTGATGTGTATGCCTCCCAGTGCCCGATCCCGCCGCAGCTGCACGCGATCCTCCCATCCAGGTCTACGATCATGTGCCCTACCTCGTGGGCATTGCCATCCTTCCCGAGAATGACCCTGCCGTCCACGATAATTCCCGCGCCGATCCCAGTCCCGATCCCTATGTAAACTAGGTTTTCTACCCCCCTCCCTGCCCCGACCATCCTCTCTGCCATGACTGCTGCCACACAGTCGTTGAGCACCACCGCCGGTCTCCGGAACTCTGCCTCTATCGTCTCCTTCAGCGGGATCCTACTTAGCGTGGTGTGCGGGGAGAACTCGATCGATCCCCTCCTAATGTCAAGCCTTCCTGCCGCACCGACTCCCACGCCTTCCACCTCGCCCGGATCCCCTCTGCAGACCTCCCTGACCATCTCGATCACCTGCGAAATGAACTGGTCTTCGCTCCCGGACGCAACCCTGCGGACCGACTTCCTCAATATCTTCCCTTCCTTGTCCCCTAGGGCTGCCCTGATCCAGCTTCCGCCTATGTCCAGTCCTACTGCATATCCCATCTAATCCGCCTTCGGCTTCCAATTGTTGGAGTTGTACTCCTCCAAAACCTTCCTGTATACGTCAAAAGTCTGATCCGTAGTCGTCTCCCATGCGAACTCCTTGGCCCTGATCCTGGCATTTCCTATCAGCCGTTTCCTTAGCCCTTCGTCATCGAGGATCCTAGCAATCGCTTTGGCAAGCGCCTCTGATGAGCCTGTTTGAAACTTTAGCCCTTCATGCTCGTCCCTGACTATTTCATCGAGCCCTCCAGTGTTCGAGACGATCACTGGGACCCCAAGGGACATTGCCTCCAGCGCGACAATGCCGAACGGCTCGTAGAGACTCGGTATGACCAGGACTGAAGCCTCTTCATAGATCGAGAGCAGGGTCTCATCATTAACACGCCCCATAAAGGTCACCTTTTTGCTTACATCGAGCTTCCTCGCGAGCCCCTCCAGGTAAGGCCTCATCGCGCCTTCCCCGACTATAATGACTCTGAGGTCCCTCTCCTTGAGGAGGCTTGCCGCCTCTATCAACAGGTGCGGACCTTTCTCGTAGACCAGGCGCCCGACAAAGAGCACAGTCTTCCCGTCCTTACGCGTCTGACCAGCACTCCTTGTTTTTACCATCTTCGGGTCATACCCATTGTAGATCACGGAGATCTTATCGGTCGGGCACCAAAAATTCGAGTGCACCTCATTCATCATGTACCTGCTGCAGCATATGACCTTCCAAGCCTCGTAGGTGAGCCACCACTCCATCTCGTGCACGTGCCTCTCGCTGTTGTTTGTCAGCACCTTCCGCCTTCCGAGTTCGGTCGCGTGTATTGTGGCCACGAGGGGGCGCCTCCATATGTGCTTGAGTGCGATGCCCGAGTATGCTGTCAACCAGTCATGCACGTGTATAAGGTCAAAACTGCCTAGGCTGGCGCCCCTCTCGACCATCAGCATGTTGAGCCCCTCTATCCAGGAGATGAAGTCAGGATACCGCATTACGTATGGGTTCACCCTGACGACATCCACTCCGTCCATTCTTTCATGCTCCTCTGAGGTCCCATCCGTGAAGCTTAGCACCGTCACCTCGACCCCCTTAGATGCCAAGTGGATCGACAGGTTGTGGACGTGCCTCCCGAGCCCCCCGACGATGTGGGGCGGATACTCCCAGGTTATTGTCAGGATCCTCAGCCCTGTAGCCTCCTGTAGGCACTGATCAGGTCATCCGCATTCCTAGCGTAAGCTATCTTCTCTTTATCCAGCCCAAAATCTTCAATCAGGTGCACCTGCATTTCGTGAGACTTAACAACGACGAGGTCAGACTTTCTGAAGCAATGCCTCTCGATGTCGAAGATGCCCATGTTCAGCAGCGAGTCCAAGGCCTTTGATCTGGTCAACTCAGTCGTGTACACTGAGGTCACCAAAGGGGCTCCGAAGCAGGTCTTCAGGTAGACCCCAGCGAGGCAGCTCACCCAGTCGTGCGTGTGCACCACCGGCACCTCGCCCTCTTCATGGATGGCTGTCGAAGCCCCCCTCACCAGGTCGACGTTCAGGGCATGTATGTACGCAAGTATGTGGGGACTGCACTTGATCGAGGATGCTGATTTGAATAGCCGCATGCCGTCGATCTCAGCCACCTCGTCCCTATCGCCCCTGACGACCAGTATGGTTCTTACCTTCTTGGCGAGCTCCGGAAGGATTGACTTCAGTTCCTGAGAAAGGCCCCCGACGACCCAAGGCGGGTATTCCCAGCTTATGTGCATTACCGTCCTCATCTGGATTACCTAAGTATGGACGCTAAGTGTAGACGCTCCTTATGATGCATATCCCGAGCCTGCTCAGATAATATGCAGTTCCCTTCGACTCTACATAGCCGTAGGAGAGGAGCTCTCTGATCGCGCTCTGGAGCTCAGGATCCGACATACCCGAGGCGATCTTCAGATCGTCGAGGCTCATTGCACTCGTCGGGTCCACGGAGGAGATGTTATGCATCGCTATCAAGAGCCTCATTGAAGGAGCCAATTCATAGATGTCATTCATAATAAATAATCAAGAGGGTCGCTCTAAAATAAGTTTTGATTCTCTTCCCACTGCTGCCCCTCCACGCACTTAAGCACGCCAAGGCTGACTTGACCATTGCTTGCCAGAAGATGAGCCGGAACAGAAGGGATCGCCCTACAATCTCTTTGTTTCAGTTTGGGGATACTCCTTGCGTATACGCCTTGCTGTGGCGCCTTTAAGTTATTCATTCATCAATCCTGATCCAAGCCACTCTGACGCCTAAGAACCTCAGAACTGCAACGCAAGCCCAATACCTGAATTAGCTTTAAATAACATGAAAATCAAAACCTATCGTGGTGCTTTCTGCTGTTGATCGTTGCATCCCAGACAATCGACTACGGCTGGTTCTTGGAGCAGCTCAAGCTCGTCGGGTATCATGTAGCCATTTTCGCAGCTATCATACTCCTAGGGTACGTGGTTGGGAGACTCGTCGGCGAGATCGTAGGGAAGTTTGTTGGTAGGTTTGGTCTCGATTCCACCATGAGGAAGACGGCAATCGGCAGGGCGGTCCTGAAATCCGGCTTCACCGCTTCAGAGCTGATTAAATCCGTCAGCAAATGGGCGATATACGTAGTCAGCATACTCTTCGCGCTCGAGAGCCTTAACATTCCATATCTGGGGGGTCCAATCGACGCCGTCCTTAACTTCATACCAAAGTTGATAGTTGCGCTGGTCATATTCATCTTTGGTGGTGCGCTCTCAGACTGGGCTAGCGAGCTCGTGAAGAAGAGCTTTTCCCACGAAGGTGCTCCCGCCTTCTACACGGATCTGCTAGGGAACCTGTTGAAGCTGGTGCTCTATTTTGTGGTGATCACCATTTCGCTGGCGGAGCTCGGGATCGACGTGACGATTCTGAACATATTCGCCCAGGCGCTCGCGTGGGGGATCGCCATATTCGTAGGGGTCTCTGCAGGCATTGTGGTTGGCTGGCTCCTGAAAGATCGGCTGAAAGAGATCCTGCCTGGATGATCCTGTCTCAATCATCCCAGTTTAGACCTTCCAGTCTCTTGGGAGATCCGGGAAAACTCTGCAAAACTCTCCTTCATGAGGAGATGCCCCCTCATCTTCCAAAGGTAGTTGTTAATGGGAGAAGAAGGTATGTTCAACCTTGCCTCGCTTCCGAGGTTCAGAACATCCTGCACCGGGACTATGCAGAGCCTAGACCTTGACCCCATTGCCAATTTTATCATTTCGATGCTCACTTCATCCTCCCTGATCCTCTTGCCTAGGTACCTGAATAGGTTCTCCTTCACCTCATGCGTCGCCTCCTCGTTGAACCAGCCCCTCACGGTGTTTGTGTCATGGGTTCCCGTATAAGAAACTGAATTGACCTCGTGGTTTTCTGGTAGATACTGGTTATCGGGTTTTCCGTCAAACGCAAAGATCAGTATTTTCATGCCTGGGATCCCTAGATCCCTGATCGCTTTCTTCACGTCATCCGTGATCACCCCTAAGTCTTCAGCCACAAATGGCAATGTGGGGAACTGCCTCCTCAGTTCGCTAAAGAACTCCTCTGAGGGAACTTTGATCCACCTGCCGTTGATCGCAGTCTTCTCGGACGCGGGGATCTCCCAGTATGCCAAGAGACCCCTGAAGTGATCGATCCTGAGGAGGTCGAACATTTCGAGGTTGTGCTCCACCCTCCGCATCCACCACTCGAATCCAGTCTCCTTCAGCCTCTCCCAGTCATAAACAGGGTGCCCCCATAGCTGCCCTGTATCGCTGAAGTAGTCAGGGGGGACGCCGCTGACGTAGACCGCCATCCCTCTGCTGTCGAGCTTAAACAGCCCTGGGTTAGCCCAGACATCGACACTATCATGGCTTACATAAAAAGGGAGGTCCCCGAAGATCCTGATGCCCTTATCCTTGCAGTAGTCTTTCAGATGCGACCATTGCCTGTACGCAATAAACTGCACGAACTTTATGAATTCGACCGATCCTAGCCTCCTCCTGATCGATGCGAGCTCTCTTGGATCCCTTCTCCTAAGCCCCTCAGGCCAGAGGTACCAAGGCAGTCCGGTCTCCTCCTTGATAGCCGCGAAGACCGAGTAGTCCTCGAGCCAGGGCGCATTCCGAGCGCAGAAGCACTCGTACTCATCAGAGTAGTCTTTCCTCCTCCTAGAGAACTCGATATAGGCTCTTTTCAATACATCGTACTTTGCGGGCTGAACCGACCTGTACTCGATCCTCTCGCTTTCAGGGACTCTGATTCCATTCAGCACTCCCACGCCGAGGAGCCCCTCGGCTGCTAGCATGTCGGGGCTTATCAGTAGCGGGTTCAGCGCAAAGCCTGAGCTAGATGTGTAAGGCGAGTTTCCGTACTCCGGACTTGTGGGATTGAGTGGCAGCAGCTGCCAGTAGCTCTGCCCGGTCTCGGCTAGCAGGTCGACGAAACGGTATGACTGCGGTCCGAGGTCCCCTATCCCGTATTCAGAAGGAAGGCAAGTGGGGTGCAGCAGTATTCCGCTCGCCCGGATCCCAAAGGCAGGTTCCAACCTCGTCCGCTCCGTCAAGCCTTGATCCCCAATAGCTCCGCAAGAGCCTTGGTCTTCTCGATCCACCTTCTGGCGTCGGGATCACCAGAAGCCTCCCTGCTCTTCATGTGCCCCTGCCACTTCGAGATGATCCTGAATAGCATGTTCTGTGCCAACCAGTAGTTGATCCCAAGCTGCAGCCTCTCGGCTGCCTTGAGGAGCTGCTCCAGTCTCTCCATCCTGTTCAGGTCCTCTGGCGTCTCCGTCAACCGCTCCAGCCCGAGCTCTATGCACTTCTTCGCCTCCAGCCCGATCAGGTCCTTGTCGAGTTCGGTCTGAAGCTTCAATGCATCCTCTACAAGTTTCCCGAAGACCCCAAGGTCCAGTTCCTCTGCCTTAAGGGCATCAATAAGGTTGTAGGTCAAGACCACTTCTGCTGCCGCCATGAGCGGAGGAGGAACCTTGAGTGACAGCCCTCTCATGAAGGTCATGACTGCGAGATTGTCATCGTAGACCTCCTGGAAATGCGACCTGGCTCTGCCCACCGAGCCTTCCAGGATCCTCTCGAGCACCTCGATCTGCCTGTCCTTGAAGAGGTCAGTCAGCGAACATGAACATCCTTCCACCCCGAAATTGAGCCCGATCAGGCTGATCGCCTTCTGAGTGTCGCCCAATTGGATCGCGGAGTGGATGTCTCTTTGGGCCGCAGAAAACTCACGATAATCCATCCGCCTCCTGACGCCCCCGAATATGTTGTGGTCCCCTAGCCAAAGGGTCGCATACCAGATCTCGCCTTCTTCTTGGGTGACCTCCGAGGTCACCCTTGAGTTGCCCATCACAATGACTTTATTCCCCAGCTTCTGCCGGTCGTAAACCCTGTCCTCGACGAGATAGCAGTACACCTTGTGGGGTCCGTCGCCCTCCCCGTTGAATATCGATGAGATCGCATGATGTATCCCGACCCGCTGAAGTTCGACCTTGGAGGGCATTACGAAGCTTTCATATATCTTCGCCCCATCCCCGAATCTGCTGTAGTTGCTCTTAGCCAAACGGAGCCTTTCCAGATAACTATGCTCGAGATCCCTGCCCGTGACCTCCCTTAGGAGCTGGATCACCCTAGCCGCATGCCTCATGATCTGGATCGTCTCTATGCCCGATATATCGTCGAAGAACCACCCGCAGCTGGTCTGCATCAGCATTGAATGCCGCTGCGCCTCGAGCAGTTTCAGGATTTTGACCTTCTCGTCCTTTCCTAGTTCTGCACCGAAGTTCCTCTTGAAGAAGCAGTCGACATTCTCCTCAGACCGGTCGAGTACCACGGCTATGTATCTCTCCCTCAGTCCCCATGGATCTTCCGAATACTTTCTCATCTCGATCTCGTATGCTTCCACAGCCTGGTCCCTGAGCCAGTTTATTGCGTCCCTAAGCGGCCTCCTCCACTTCTGCATCGGGCAGACCCCAGTATTGCAGCCGCAGTCGTCCATCCAGCGCCCAACGCCATGTTCACAGCTCCAGGAGGTTCCCTCCGCGATCTCGACTTCGTACTCTGGGGGGCTCACATCGAGGAACTCGCCGAAGTTGGTTATCCTTGCAAGCCTGTTTGACCTTATGTAATGCAAGCAGTACGAGAGTGCCATCTCACCAAACTTGTGGTGGTGGCCATACGTCTCTCCGTCATTCGCAACGCTTACTAACTGGTTCTCTTTCACCTCGGTAAATCCGGAGAGTATCCTCTTTGCAAACACCTCGCCGTCGTTGAGAAGCCCGCCGAACGCCAGCTCTTTCGAGATTGCATCGTTATAGAAGAAGATGTTGATGGAATTTCCAGATGGGAGCCTGCATAGGTAGGGGCGGTTGATGTAGATTGCGTTGTTGTGCGACTCTGTCCAGCTACCTGATCCGATTCTCCTAACTCTCTTCGCCTGGTGCGGGGCGAGGATCGTGAACTTGATCCTCTCCTGGGCAAGCGCCTCTAGAGTAGGGGTATCGACCGCGGTCTCGGGGATCCACATCCCCTCCGGGTACCTCCCGAATCTCGCCTCGAAATCCTCTATGCCCCACCTGACCTGGGTGACCTTGTCCATCTGGCTCGCAAGGGGCATTATTATATGGCTGTACGCCTGGGCGATCGCTGATCCGTGCCCGGAGAACTCCTTCCTGCTCCTCACATCGGCCGCAATAATCGCCTCGTACGTGTTTTGCGCATGCCTCTCCATCCATGCTAGCAACGTCGGTCCGAAGTTGAAGCTGATGCTCGAGTAGTTGTTGACTATCTCGACTATCCTGCGGTCGGAACCGATGATCCTCGATGCTGTGTTGGGCGCATAGCACTCTGCAGTCACCTTCTGGTTCCAGTCGTGGTACGGGTAGGCAGAATCTTGGACTTCAACCTCTTCCAGCCATGGGTTCTCCCGCGGCGGCTGGTAAAAGTGCCCGTGGATGCAGACGAACCGCTCCAAATTGTAACACCAGTGTACCTGAATCACTTTTTCCATTTGTAGATATGGGCTACCCCTATCTCACAAGGGCCTTCCAGCGCAGACTGGTTAAGGGCTTGTTCACAGGAAGTCCCCTCTAAATGCATATAGCCCAAAGGTCTCTCAAATCTCTTACCGATGTTAGCATCTCCGTTCAGGTCAGCATTGCACTCCCCACAGTTTATTAATTCATTTCTCAAGCTGATGGTGTACCCATTGTTTAACTCTGCAGAGGCGATGAGGGAGCAGAAGAAAGGAAACGAAGTCCATGTCTTCAGGCTGTGGGAGAATCTCGCTTCGATCTTCTTGTAGCGAAGGGTTTGCTGTTTGTTGGATGAATGCAATGGGTCATCTTCACCCCCTCGAAGATGCCGGAGGTCAGAACATTCACTATCAAGATTCCCTTCTCCCTTCAGGTCAATTTCACGATACATGCCTGGATAGCCAACCTCATTGGTTTTAAGTAGTTAGAAACATATTTTTAAGGGCTGTTGTTTTTCCATCCCTGTGCTTACGCGTGGGTTCCTTGCAGGAGGTCGGTAAAAATAAATAATTTGGATTCCGCCCAGACGGCGCAACCAGATCGCGAGATCGCTAATTTTTTAACCTACCTGATCACTAATAGCCTGATTGGGGGATCAGACTGCAGACAAAGGATAAAGTTTCCGTTGTGGAACGCCTCAAGGGGTACATCAACAGCATAGTCGAAGTCCACCTTATGGATGAGCAGATCATCACAGGAAGACTCGTGCAAGTAGATGAAGATCTACTCAACATATTCCTGGAGGAATGCACGGACATCTCCGGAAAGGTTTCACCTGCGGCGGTAATCATGGGAGCGTCCATATCCCACATCAACATAGTCTCGCTTCCGGCATACATGTCGCTCGACGACAAAATCTACGATCTGATCTCGAAGAACGGTGAAATGACCGTGAACGAGATAGCAAAGATCCTAAACGCAAAGCCAAGCAGCGTCAGCTCCGCACTGAGGCGGCTTAAGAGGAACGGCATGCTCCCGGGTGCCAGGAAGAACCTCCGCCAAGGTTGAAGATCAGGTTTTTATCCCAATCTGCGATCAGGTTATTGGGCGGGCTATGATGAATTGTCCCGATGACCTTTGAATGATTTGGATCTTGAGTGCATGATGCCTGCCCAGATGATTTTTCCGGAAACGCGTTGCCCCTTCAATAAAAGATAAAAGTAAACGTCTTATGCTTCTTGGCAGTGACCGACCTTGCCCCATGCCACCATCAGATGGACCGGAGGCTTGAAGTTCGAAGGGATGGACAGTCTGGGGCATTTGACTATCATGGAGGCACACAAGAACTACGGCGGGCTAGGGGAGGGCACGACGCCGATGGACTTGTTCCTCATCGCCCTGGGCGGATGCGCTGGCATCGACATCGTGACCATGCTCGAAGCCAGAAAGCAGGAACTCGAGGCCTATGAAGTGATCATAGACGGGGAGCGCAGGGACGAGCACCCACGGTTCTTCAAGAAGATAGTACTGCGGTTCATCCTGAAGGGGAACTTGGACGACAATGTGGTAGACCACGTAATTAGGCTCACAATGACTAAGGTCTGTCCCATAGCTGCGATGCTAAGCAATGTCGCTGAAGTCACGTGGAGCTATGAGATCGCAAGGAATTGATATGCTTTCGGCATTCGACACCCCCGCTCCAGATGTGAGCCGACCAAATCCTTAATTATGAAAAATTAAAGATCGTTTACTCTGCGGTGTACTGCTTGAAGATTGCGGTCTTTACCTGGGAGTTTCCCCCGATGATCGTCGGGGGGCTCGGGACATTTACATATGAGCTCTCGATCGGACTCAGGCGCCTGGGGCACGATGTTACTGTCTTCACGATGAACGACGGCAAACTGAAGACGAGGGAGGCGATTGATGGTATCGAGGTCCACCGACCGAAGCTGATCGACTTTTCCGAGACCATTCCTGAGTTCGAATCCGAGGAGATAAGGCGATCCGGGACTGCTGCCAAGTTCTTCTCGAGGGTTCTGGTATACAACCTCCTCGTGAGCACGAAGATAGTGAATGATCTGATCCCAAACGAAGGGAGGTCTTTTGACCTGCTCTCAGTGCACGACTGGCTATCTGCGATGGCTGGGATAACCCTGAAAAAGGCGACCGGAATTCCGATGGTATTCCACATACACTCGACCGAGAGGGGGCGGAGCCTCGGGAGGGGGTCTTCCATAATATACGATCTCGAAAAGAAGGCCGCCAACTTCGCCGACAGGGTAATTACTGTTTCCTATGTCATGCGCGACGAGCTCATCGCCTGCGGCTTCCCTCAGGATAAGATAGATGTTGTCTGGAACGGGGTCGACACATCGAAGTACTCCCCAGGCAGGGTGAAGATGGAAGAGATACAGGGGATCCGCTCCCATTACGGCGTCTCAGATGGGGATTGGATGCTGCTCTTCCTCGGGCGGCTGACCGCAGTAAAAGGCGTGGACAGGCTTCTCATGGCAATGCCCCACATACTTCAGAGGTTCCCTAACACGAAACTCGTAGTGATCGGCAAGGGGGACCTTCAAGACGAACTCCTGTGCCTCTCCGAGAACTTGGGGATCAGAGACAAAGTCGCTTTCGACTTTAGGATGATGCCTGAGGATGAGAGAATAAGGGTGTATGCGGCCTCGGACATCGCTATCTTCCCGAGCATCTACGAGCCGTTCGGCATTGTAGCGCTGGAGGCAATGGCGATGGAGAAGCCCGTGGTCGTTGGGGCCAGGGGCGTGAGCGGCATGAGGGAGATCGTCATCAACTATGGAGATCGCCAATGCGGATACCACATAAATCCATACGACCCCGTAGACATTGCATGGGGAGTTAACAACCTGCTCGGCGATCCCGGCAAGATTAGTCTTTACGGCAAGAACGCACGCGCTAGGGTTCTTGAGAGCTTCACAATGGACATGGTGTCGAGAAGGACATCCGAACTCTACGATTCTGTCGCGGCACAGAAGAGATAAAAAGTAAAAACATGGTGCGGCCGCCGGGATTTGAACCCGGGTCCTTAGCGTTCTACAGGCATTAGCCTTTGGCAGGCTAACGTCCTAGACCAGGCTAGACTACGGCCGCAACTTTGTGAACATCTTGCATAGGGGATATTTAACTTTTCGGAGATTGAAGATGCGGTGGAAAATTACCAGAGGGGCTATCGCAAACGCCTTCATTTCATCCCTGGCGGTCAAATTAACTCTGAGCGATCATTGCCCCATGATAAGGAGGGCTGCAAGGAAATAAAAATCTGACCCCCGAAAAGGCTTATTAAACCCAGCCCTAAATAATCGAGCGATGCCCGAGTAGCTCAGCCTGGGAGAGCATCCGGCTGAAGACCGGAGTGTCGCTGGTTCAAATCCGGCCTCGGGCACCATTGAACCTTTTATTCTGAAGGAAAGCTTGACAAAAAGAATTATTCTAACAGAATTCATGGTTGATGGTACGGTACACTGGATCGGAACTGATCGAGAACTTGGGTTTTCTGATCATGGTCTCAAGTTGAAGGAAAGGATAGTTTGCGATCATGTCGCGGTTGTCTGTGCCCTTATGCTGTTCTGCGGTTCTCGGGCGCCTCAAAGTAACGGGTCAGGAGGTTATTTTAGTCAATTCCTATGTCCGTCTGGAACCACTATACTGATGGATCAGGCGAAGCTGCTGATCACTGTGCTGGAGAACCCATAGTCAATACTTTTTGGAGACTTGACTCCATCTTAACTTTTTAGCGAGGATCGGCGCGCTTAACCGATTTCCTGTGAGAGAAGAACGGCAATGGGTATCAAGTTCCTGGCTTGCTTTGTCCTATCGGCAGCTTAGAATTTTGACTTTCTCCAATCCTGGTCGGTGCAAGAGTGCTGGCAATCTCCGGAAAAGGGTAGACCAACTTAACTTAGCGTTGAATATTTTTACTGGCAGTTCTAAACAATCACACCCAACTAAATTTCCGGTGGATCAGATTTGACCACTGCATGCAGGTAATGCGCCTCTTCAATCTATCTCTGCAACTCGCGTTGTTTTTGACCTGAACGATCAGGCGCCGAACCTCCTCTTCCTCCTCTGGTAGGTCCTTATTGCCCTCAAGAGATCTATCTTCCTAATCTCGGGCCAGTAAACGTCCATGAAGTAGAACTCAGAGTACGCGCTCTGCCACAGGAGGAATCCGCTCAGCCTCTCCTCGCCGGAGGTCCTGATTATCAGGTCCGGATCCGGATCCTCGGCAGTGTAGAGGTACCTCGCGAACGCCTCCTCATTTATCTCGTTCACCTCGAGGTCCCCGTTTATGGCATCCGCCAGTATCTTCTTCGCAGCATCGAGTATCTCAGCCCTCCCGCCATAGGCTATCGCGATGTTCAGCCTGCGGTCATTGTAGTCCTTAGTGCTCTCCTCTGCTTTCTTGATCGCCTCCCTCAGCGACTCATTGAGCAAGTAGAGCCTCCCGAGGGCCCTGATCTTCACCTTCCTCTCGTGGATCTCTTTGCTTGTGATCACTTCGTTGAAGGCCTTCTCTGCCAGCCCGATAAGTGCTTCGACCTCCTCCCTTGGTCTGTTCAGGTTCTCGGTCGAGAGCGCATAGACCGTGACAGTCTTTATCCCTATCTCCCAGCACCACTGGAGCACCTCCTTCAGCTTCTCGAATCCGTAGTGGTGCCCCTGCGAGGGATCTAGCCCAAGCTCCATCGCCCAGCGCCTGTTGCCGTCGAGTATGAGACCCACGTGCCTGGGGATCTGCCCGTTCTTCACGCTGTTCGAGAGCTTCTTCTCATAGTATTTGTAGACCCAGCTGAGCACCCATCCCCTGATCGAGTTGACTAAATTCGATCTCATGCTGCGGGCACTCTCTACTGGTTCTGACGCGGAATTTATTGTCACATTCCATTTATTTTGTTTCCGCACCGTTCCTTCTTTGATCGCAGTTAAAGCCATCATATAACTACCATTTCCCGGGTGAACTTGGTCAGAGTTCTCCTTCCGTCCTTCTCCACAACCACAAGGTCCTCAATCCTTATGCCGTACCTGCCAGGGACGTAGACTCCAGGCTCAATCGTGATCACATTGCCAGGCGCCAGCGGGCTCCCGTTCGACGGCCCGACCACCGGGAACTCATGGACCTCGATCCCGACGCCGTGGCCTAGCCCGTGGACGAAGAACTTCCCGAGATCCCTGCCCTCGAGTATGCCCCGCGCTACCGCATCGACCTTCCGACCCGTGACCCCGCCCTTAACACTCTCCACAGCCCTCTCCTGTGCCTCCTTAACGGCTTCATAAGCCCTCTTTACCTCGGCGCTGGGATCCCCAAAGAATAAAGTCCTCGTCATGTCCGAACAGTATCCCCCGTACCTTGCGCCAAAGTCTATTACGACCGCATCTCCACTCGATGCCCTCCTAGTTCCAGGCATACCGTGTGGATAGACTCCCCTGGGCCCCGAGGCAACTATTGTCTCAAACGCGAAAGTCTCCGCCCCTTTCATTCTCAGGTTGTATTCGAGCTCCGCCGCAATCTCCAGCTCGCTCATCCCTGCCTTCAGGTTTCCTAGCGCCTTTTCGATCGCCCTGTCGTTTATGAACTGGGCCATCTCGATCACCGCGATCTCCTCGGGGTCCTTTCTCTCTCTCATCCTCTCGAGAATCCCCCGGAGTGGCTCCACCCTGAACTCGGCACTGATCCTTTCCTTCAATGCGGCGCTGACCAGGTCTTCCTCAAAGCCAAGCCTTGGGGTGCCCTTCACGATCTTCTTCAGCCTGTCCAGGGGCTTCTCCATGAAATCCGTCTTGACGATCTCTGCCGAGTCTACCGTGCCTATGACCTCCTGGTAGTCCAGGTCGCTCACTATCAGCGAGGCAGTCCCTCCAATCCCGACAAACAGGATCTTGCCATAGCTTCCCCTTACAAAAGGTGCCCCAGTCAAATAGTGGATATTCTCGGGACCAGTGATTATGGCCCCGTCGATCCCCCTCTCTTCGATGCCCGAAACCAGGCCGGCGATCCTTTGCTTATGATCCACTTGTCAGCACCGCTAGAAGCATTCTTATCTGTTCCTTTTTATGATTATCTCCAGTGGTCAGTTGCCCCATCCCTGAAGAAATGGGGCTTCTCTGAGATGATTGAAAGTGTCGCAGAGACCTCAAACCAACCCAGTGAAGTTGATAGTAGCAGTGGGGACCTCAAACCCTGTCAAGGTTCATGCAGTGAGGAATGTATTCTCCCAGTTCTTCCCCGGCGTTGAAGTTGTCATGAGGGAGGTTGCTTCCGTTGTACCGCCACAACCAATGGGACTTGACGAGATTGTCCGCGGCGCGATTGGGAGGGCAAAAGGGGCGCTCAACAAGGAAGGTAGTGCGGAAATGGGCGTCGGGATCGAGGCGGGGATAATCGAGGTGCCGCATTCAATATCCGGATGGATGGATCAGCAGTATGCTGCTATAGTCGACAGGTCAGGGAAAGTCACCATTGGCGGAGGACCCGCCTTCGAATACCCTCCAGCGGTCATAAAGCAGGTCATCTCAAGGAGATGTGAGGTTGGGATTGTGATGGAAGCGATCACCGGAATTGAGGGGCTTGGTAGGAAGCAGGGGGCAATAGGTTACTTCTCAAAAGGCGCCATGGATCGAGTCAGGCTTTCAGAGCTTGCGGTGCTCATGGCTATGATCCCAAGACTGAACTGGGGCGTCTACTTCTCCCAGCCGGAATAGTCCTGTTTTCTATGAATGCGAATCAGCAGATCCTTGGGGTAGGTTCGCCCAAGGGCGGGTTTATTACCCTCTTTCCCCCTGCCGATGTCTCCATGATCACATATCCTGGTCTCTCGCCGCGCACGATCCCTATGATCCTGGCACCCCTCCCCTCCGGGACTTTCCTTATTGCCTCTAGCACGCCTTCCGCATTTTCACTACCAACGCCAATGACGGCCCTCCCCTCACATGTGAGCTCCAGCGGATCAAGACCGAGCATCTCGCAGGCACCCACGACCTCCTGCCTTATCGGAATGTCGTCCTCACTCACCCAGATGCTGACCCCAGATCTCTCCGCCATCTCGTTGAGCGCCATCGCCACGCCCCCCCTCGTCGGATCCTTTGCCGCTGTCACCCTTCCGGATGAGATGGCTACATGCATCACATCCCAAAGGGGGGCGACATCCGAGATCACCGATGTGCTAAAGCTGAGCCCGCTCCTGAGCGAGGCTATTGCGATCCCATGATCCCCTATCGGACCGGTGACTATGATGACATCCCCATCCCTGAGTCCCGAGTCCAATATTGGATGTGCTTCGACTATCCCAACCCCCGTGGTCGAGATCACGATCTTATCGAGCTTTCCTTTCGGCATGACCTTGAAATCCCCATGGACTATCGCTGCGCCGACATGGTCTGCGGTATCGCTCATCGACCTTACTATCCTCGAGAGGTCTTCGACCGGATAGCCCTCTTCCACTACCATAGTGTCGGTCAACGCAATTGGTCTCGCACCTATCATTGCTAGGTCGTTTATCGCACCGCAGACCGCTAGCTTTCCGATGTCCCCCCCAGGGAAGAACGGAGGATCAACTATGTGCCCGTCGGACGAGACCGCGATCTGGACTCCCCCATAGGGTATGGTCGCCCCGTCGTCGAACTCGTCGAGCCCTACGCCCCCTCCCACCTTCCTGTTACTGATGTTGCGTATGATCACATCCTTTATCAGTTCGTCCATGAGCTTCCCACCGGCACCATGGCTCAGCTGTATCCGGTCTTTCAAAACGATCACCCCTCTTGGATTGGCTTCAAAAAACTTATATTTGTATGCCCTTCTGGTAAAGGTGTCTTAAGGATGAGGGATATCGATGAGCTACTACCAAGGTCGGGATAGGCGAAAGCCGACAGGCGGGATTATTCACCGCTATAGAGAGAAGCGGAAGTACGAGCTGGGTGCCGCTCCGACCGAGACCACTCTCGGTGCGGACGAGGATGTTAAGAAGATCTCGAGGAGCTACGGCGGGAATGCCAAGTTGAGGCTGGACGAGGTGGTCTATGCAAACGTTACAGACCTGAAGACGAACACGACCAAGAAGGTCAAGATAACAAAAGTGAAGTCCAACCCTTCGAATGTGGACTACTCGCGCAGGGGCGTAATCACAAAAGGCGCGATAATCGAGACCGAGCTGGGTGAGGCCAAAGTCTCGTCGAGGCCGGGGCAGGACGGTCTACTGAACGCTATCCTCACGAAGTGAATTTTTCTCCCGGATCCTCTTTCTTGACGCCCTTTATCCTCTTCAGGAGGAGCTCTCTTCCCCCCTCCAGCTCCACATCCTCGCTTCCGCAAGCAGGGCATGTCATGCTGTAGTCGGAGATGCTCTTTCCCCTCTTCAGCTTACTGGAGGCACCGCACCCGAGGCACTTCAGCACGGGCGACCTCCTTTTTATATAGACGCGGCTACCTTGGGCGACCGTGTTCTGGCCTGCTATCTTGATGCAAAACCTCAACTGCCTCGGGTCTATATGCGTCATATCCCCGACTTCGAGGTGCAGCTCCCTGACCTTTGCGATCCCGTTCTTCTTCGCGACTTCCGAGACGTAGTCTATAAGACTGGTCGCTAGGGAGAACTCATGCATTGGGATCAACTTTATTAAAAATATGCATCCTAATATCGTTGTCTCGGTGGTATGAAATTGGGAAAGAGAGAGGGGCAGTTCATAGTCTGGCCTCAATACATAGACTCCTCGAAGTCACGGTCTAGGGGGCGGATGATCCCGAAAGAGAAGGCAGTAGACTCGCCGACCGCGGAGGAGATCCTTGAAGCCTGCAAGGAACTGTCATGCGCTGCCCAGATTGAGAGCGACAAGAAGTTTCCTTCAGCCTGGTGGGAGAGAACGGGCAGGGTCCTTGTTAGCAGAAAGGGCAATGCAAAGAAGGGCGAACTGTTGATCCGAATATCTGGATTGATATCCAGAAGAAGATCTCTGAAAAAGAAGTTGTGACCTCCTCCATTCATTAAAAATGGTTGGCTTCCCGCTTCCTTGCCAAGGCTTACCGGAGCTAAGAAACGCATACTGGAAAAGAAAACTTCCCAAGCTAATGTGTTGGAACAGCAGGGCATGTTTCACCGGAAACAATGCAGGTATGTTGCGAAACAGAAAAAAGACTTCATGCAATTCATCCACTCTATAAGTAGAGTGGTCTTCCTGCTATCTTCTTATAAAATGTTTAAGTTATTTAAAAACCAAGTAATAATCCAAGTAAAGGATATAAAAGACTATTGGCATATACTCATGAACGCCTTAGTATTGGGGTTGGCATTTTGAACTACTTGGGGGTCGGGATTCACATCGGCAAAAGCGGCCTTCTAACGATAAGAGCGAAAACCCCCCCAAGAATCGGGTCTGCCGTCATTATCAAGGAATTTGGTGTTGTTGGGGTAGTGATCGACGTCTTCGGTCCTGTTGGCAACCCTTACGTCTCGGTGAAGCTCTCCAGGAAACCCGTCGCTGAGGTTGATGGATCGGACTTCTTCTCGGAGGAACCTCATCGAAGAAAGGCAAGGAGGAGTTCAAGGAACCATGGAAAAAAATCTAACAGATATTCGCGAAGTTGATGAAATGGTGTGTCCGGAATGTGGGGCAAGGACGCCGGTTAGAGATTACGAAAGGGCCGAGGTCACCTGCAGGGTATGCGGTCTGGTTCTCAGCGACAAGCTCCTGGACCCTGGACCAGAATGGCGAGCATTCGACAGCGACCAGAGGGACAAGCGATCGCGTGCTGGGGCGCCAATAACCTTGACCATACACGACAAGGGCCTCTCAACAATGATAGACTGGAGAGACAAGGACAGTTACGGCAAGTCGATCACCTCAAAGAAGAGGGCGCAGATCTACCGGATGAGAAAGTGGCAGAGGAGGATAAGGGTCTCCGACGCATCCGAGAGGAACCTGGCTTTCGCCCTCTCGGAACTGGAGAGGATGGCCTCGCAGCTTGGCCTCTCCAGAAACATCAGGGAGGCCTCCGCGCTTCTGTACAGGCGAGCCGTGGAGAGCCAGCTTATCAGGGGGCGGTCGATCGAGAGTATGACTGGGGCTGCACTGTACGCGTCCTGCAGGAAGTATAGCATCCCCCTGACCCTTGACGAGATCTCCTCTGTCTCAAGGGCGAACAAGAAGGAGATCGCAAGAAGCTACCGGTTCGTTTCGAACGAACTCACGATCAAAGTTCTTCCTACGGATCCGGTTAATTACGTACCTAGGCTGGTTTCCAAGCTGAACCTAGACGGGGGAGTCCAGCAGAAGGCAGTTGAGCTAATCCGTTTTGCGAGCAGTGAGGGTCTCACCTCAGGGAGGGGCCCAACCGGAGTTGCAGCGGCCGCGGTCTACATATCCAGCGTCCTCATGGGGGTGAAGAGGACTCAGAGGGACATTGCGAGCGCCGCAAATGTGACTGAAGTCACTGTCAGGAACCGGTACAAGGAGCTTATCGACAGGCTCACGCTTGAGATCTATTTATAGCCTAGTTGTCATCTTTTTACATGTGCAACCTTGGAAGTGCAATTTGTGGAAGAACTGGAAGAGAGGCTTATCAAGGCATTACAGAATTCTGCTGGTCAAAGTCTGCTCCAGAGCGACCTCTGGAAGAGCACAAGCTCGAGCAGCAGGGAGGTCTCCAGAGCCCTGGCGAGGATGGAAAAGAAAGGCATAGTCAAGCGGGAGCCGTTCACCGGAGAGCGCCGCAAGACCTACCGGGTCACACTTATCAAGAAAGAACATAAGGTGCAGATATCTGATGTCGTCTGGTGTGCATGTTTCACATGCCACGATCTTTCCAGATGTGGACCGGGTCAGCCCATATCCCCGGTGAACTGCACGAAGCTTACGATGTCGCTCAGGAGCGAGCTCATGAAGTACAAACGGTCTGAGGAGATCAAGATGGCTAGTTCCTCGGAGAAAGAATGAGATGCCTGGCAAGGACTCTGTCTTAGGTGACTTCTATTACAGGGAAGCCAAGAGACAGGGCTACCGTTCGCGGTCTGCCCTCAAGCTGTTAGAGATATGCCACAAGTTCAGGGTGATGAAGCGCGGTGACATTGTGTTAGACCTTGGCGCTGCTCCGGGGGGCTGGCTTCAGGTCGCCAGCCATCTTGTGGGCGAGGAGGGTCTCGTAATCGGCGTTGACCTAAGCGAGATCGAGCCCCTGCCTTACAAGAATACCGTGCTACTGCGCGGGGATGCGAGATCGCTCGATCTGCAGGAGAGCTTAAGAAGCATATCTGGCGGGATGGTTGATGTAATAACCTCAGACATGGCACCCAAGTTCACAGGAATACACGATGTTGACCATGGTAGGCAGATAGTGCTTGCAGCTGTCGCTCTCGAACTGGCCGATAAGCTCCTAAGACCTGGCGGGAAGATGGTCATCAAGGTTCTGATGGGATCGGATTTTGAGCCTTTCAGGAAGGAAGTGAAGTCCCGCTTCTCAGGCGTGAAGATCTTTAAGCCGAGCGCCTCTAGGGACTCGAGCTCGGAGGTCTACTTGGTCTGCCATGGTTTCAGAGGAAGCATACAATGATCTTCCTTTCTTGTTTGTCTCCCACCCTTTCCTTCATGAGCCGGATTCTTCTGAGCTGGTGCACCAACAGTTGGGCTTTATAAATAGGCATTGATAAAGATGAGTCTGGTGCGCGCATTTTGAAGTGCTATATCGTCGACAGCTTCGGCGGGTTCTTTGCATATGATGAGGACCTGAAGCTCATTACCTCAAGGATCTTCGAAAGCTCCAGCGAGGCATCATCACAGATACTTGACCTGGAGAACAGGGGATTCTCGAAGGATCTCGAGGTCCTTGTCCATGATCTTGTCGAGATGGGTTACGACGAACTTGTCTTCGAAGACGAGCTGGAAGCAAAGGCGATAAGGACGCGATTTGGAGTGACGTCCCGTTCGGAGTCCCCCAGCCCCGCTGGGATGGCATTCAGGGCCTCTCCTTTGAGTGCTTTTCTGTCAGCGGGGAAGAAGCAGGTCTTCGTTGATCATCTGCTTCGTGAGACTTCTGAGTCGATCGTGAGGACAAAGATAAGGGTTGCGTCCGAAAAACGCGACAGGCTCGTGGCGCAGGCTGTTTCTGCGCTCGACGAGATCGACAAGAATGTGAATATCACAGTCTCGAGGGTCAGGGAGTGGTATGGGCTCCACTTCCCGGAGCTGGACAGCCTGGTCCCAGATCACCGGCAGTACATGCTGATAGTGAAGAACTTTGGCAGACGCAGCAACATAGACCCAGACTCTGTTTCTAGAGTCGTCCAGGCTGAAAACAAAGGGAAGGCTATCTACGAGGCGGCAATGAAGTCCATGGGAGCTAATGTGAATGACTACGACCTAAAGCAGATCGTTGACCTGGCTGAAATAAATCTCAAGACGTATGAGTCGAGGGACTCGATGGAGAAGTACATCGACGAGGTCATGAAGGAGATAGCGCCAAATGTGCGGGAACTGGTCGGCGCCACTCTTGGGGCCAGGCTGATCGCGCTCACAGGGAGCCTGGAGAACCTTGCTAAGAAACCAGCAAGCACCATCCAAGTCCTCGGAGCAGAGAAGGCCCTCTTCAGATCACTGAAGACAGGCGCGAGGCCGCCAAAACACGGGATAATCTTTCAGCACCAGTACCTGCACAGCGCTGAGCGGTGGCAGAGGGGCAAGATCGCGAGGGCGCTCGCCGGAAAGATCTCGATCGCCGCGCGCGTCGACGCCTTCGGCGGGGAGTTCATTGCTGACAAGCTCAAATCTCTAGTGGAGAAACGGATCGCCGAGATAAAGAAGAAGTATGCCAAGCCACCTGTAAAGCCTGTGAAGCAAGAAAAAACATTCAGGAAGTTCCGAAGGGAGAAGAGGAGGAATAAGCGATGGTAAGCGTGGTAGAACACCCGCAATTCAAGGGGGTTTTCTACGTAGAGACAGATGAAGGCAAGCAGCTGGCCACGGAGAACCTCACTCCTGGATTCAAGGTCTATGGCGAGGATCTCTACCAGATCAGGGAAACTGAATATCGGATCTGGAGCCCTTATAGAAGCAAACTCGGGGCAGCCATAGAAAAGGGGATCAAGTCCGTCCCTATAAAGAAGGGATCAAAGGTTCTGTATCTGGGAGCAGCCAGTGGCACCACTCCAAGCCACGTGTCTGACATCGTTGGCAAAAAGGGAAGAGTCTATTGTGTGGAATTTGCGCCCAGGGTGATACGCGAGCTTCTGGAAGTCACCGCAAGAAGAGAAAACATGGTGCCGATCCTTGGCGATGCAAGGGATCCTTCTTCCTACCGTTTCTTCCTTGAGCTTGTCGATGTAATATACTGCGATGTCGCGCAGCCGGAGCAGGCTAAACTGCTGGCGGATAATTCGGACTATTACCTCAAGAAAGGAGGCAAGATAATGATCGCGATCAAGGCTAGGAGCGTCGATGTCACGATGGATCCATCCCAGGTCTTTAGGCAGGAAGTGAAGATACTCGAAGACAGATCATTTAAGATACTCGACCTGAAGCATCTTGAACCCTTTGAAAAGGATCATGCAATGGTGCTTGGAGAGCAGCTCTGATGATGAGCGAAGAAGGGGATCGGGCGGACAGGATCTTCTGGGAAGTCGAGCTTAAGAAGCTTAACGAGTCCTTGCCTAAGGAGAGGAGGGCCGTCTCCGATCTCTTGAAAGAGCGAACGCCTGCGTACAAAAACCTCGCGGACGAGACGATCTTTTTCAATAAACTCGAGCTGAGTGAGTTCGCCAGTGCCGTCCCGAAGGACCATTCGAGCATTGTGCGCCTCCCGATCGTGATCTTCAGGGACTCGTCCATGAAACGGGGGACGTACATGATAGATGGAAACGAGTATGAAGTCGAAGCTGTCAACCGTCTCCTCGAGCGCCCTCCATACAACAACAAATACCTATTCCGGCCCGAGGTTTTGGAGCTGGCAAGGAAGTTCCCTTCAATTGTCGCGTTTGGCTTTGTGATCTAGGTGCCACTGCTCTGTGTCACATAAGGCGATGGTCCCATAACCGCTCAACTTTATATCCTTCTTCAATGATAGACTAATTTGAATACTTATGAGGCAGCAGCCTGCGGGTCTTGTCGGGAGCGTCCTGAGGGCTCTCGAGGAAGCCAGCTTTGTCGCTTCCGAGATCACATCCCAGGAATATTGCCTCCAGATTGTGGCCAAGAAGGACAACACTAAGCTACTGATCAAGACCTCCGAGAATGTTGATTCTGAAAGGCGCGATTCCGCCGAAGACCTAAAGTCGCTTGCAGTTGCCTTCGGCGCCTCACCATTCATAATCGGGTTGAGAATGCAGAAGGGGGTGATTGAGGAAGACACGCTCTACGAGCGGTTCGGGGTGAATGTGATTCACCCGAGAGCCTTCAGGGATGCTGCGCTGAAGAAGAGACTCCCTCCAGTTTACTCAAAGAGGGGCGGCTTGTATTTCAGGATCGATGGTCGGACTTTGAAGATGTGCCGAGAAAAGAAGGGACTCTCTCTAGGCCAGCTCGCGACCATGATAGGCGTGAGCAGGAAGGCAGTCTACGAATACGAGCGGGATCAGATGGGTGCCACAATCCAGACTGTTGAGCGTCTCGAGAGGATCCTTGGGAGAAGCGTAGTGGCTGGCATAAATGTATTTGATTGGCACTTAGAGGGCGAGGCCCCCGATAAGAATCCAGCAGGGGTCGTGGCGAGGCAGCTCCATGCGAAGCTGAAAAAGATAGGATGCAAGGCTCTGGGCTTCAGCTATGCGCCCATCGACATCTATGTTAAGAACGTTGGGGTCAGCTTTCTCACCTTCGAAGAGCGCATGAACGAGGATCGGCTGGAGAACAAAATCGAGAACGCGATCGAGGTGGGCAAGGTTTTCGGGTCACCCCCCATACTCGTAACCGATGAGAAGGCCCCGCCAAACAAGGATATCCTTGTCGTCAAGATAAACGAAATCAATCGGGTCGAGCACCTTGGGGAGTTAGCCAAGCTCCTTGGCGTCGAGATCACGGATCAGGAGAACTGATCTTCCTCATCCCTGCCACTGTCTTCCAAGAGAACCTGATTATCGGCGGGGATTTGCCAGCCTCAAGAGTCATCCTAAGAAATGATCTTGTCTTCGGATCGCTTGGATAGCCGGATCCGAAATCCCCATACTCTTTCCTGAGATCTGCTACTG
>JACIVP010000069.1 GCA_014361455.1 Candidatus Methanosuratincola sp. | reverse complement strand
GATATCCACCTCGAGGTCAAAGCGGCGCTTCAGGGCAAAGGGCAGTCCAGGATATACGATGTCTTCCACCAGAGTGCCCATCTTGTTGGCCAGCTCTCCCCAGCGGCGATTCATCTCATTCTTAAACGTGCGCATCTCGTCCTTGAATGCCAACATCTCGTCTTTGAAGGCCAACATTTCGTCCTTGAAGGTACGCATCTCGTTCTTGAATGCCAGCATTTCGTCTTTGAAGGTGCGCATTTCGTCTTTGAAATCCTTCATTTCATCTTTAAAGGCATGCATCTCGTCTTTGAAGGCCAGCATTTCGTCCCTGAAGAGTCGCATCTCAAGCTTCAGTTGCTGGGTATCCAAGATCGAGGCTTCCATCAGCTTTTCCAGCTTCGCGAGCCTGAGCTCATGTTCTTTTCTGGTTTCCTGGAGTTCCTGCACGTCCTGCAATACGCTCATGGGAGCACCCCCTCTTGCAATTTCATTTTAGCACATAAAGTGAATGTGGATGTGAGAGTGGATGAGTAGTGATGAGTGAGGAGTGATGAGTGATGAATGAGGAGTGATGCGGGAGCCGGGTTAGGCAAGCTCGCCGAGGTAGGCCTTGCGCACGACGGGATCGCCCAAAAGGTCTTTGCCTGGGCCCTCCATGATGATGGCGCCCACTTCCAGCACATAGGCCCTGTCGGAGATCTCCAGAGCCCTATCGGCGTTCTGCTCCACCATAAGGATGGTCATGCCGGACTCCCTCAGGGCGACGATGGCGTCCATAAGGCGATCCACCAAGATGGGAGCCAACCCCAAAGACGGCTCGTCCAAAAGCATCATGCGCGGTGAACTCATGAGCGCCCTCGCTATGGCGAGCATCTGCTGCTCTCCGCCTGAGAGCGTCCCAGCTATCTGATTCAGCCGCCCCTTGAGGACCGGAAAGAGCTCAAAAGCCCGCTCCATGTCGCGCTTTATGCCCTCGGCGTCTTTTCTCATGTATGCCCCCATGACGAGATTTTCGCTCACCGTGAGCGCGCCGAAGAGCCTTCTGCGTTCTGGCACCAGGCACATGCCGCTGTGCACGACTTCGTGGGGCTTCTCCGGGAGCGGGAGGCCCAAAAA
>JACIVP010000068.1 GCA_014361455.1 Candidatus Methanosuratincola sp. | reverse complement strand
ATGGTCTTCAAGGCAACGTGGGAGGATTTTATAAAAGTGTACAGGAAGAGCGGTCAACCAGGGCTGATGCTCAGGACGCTCAGGTACAGCAAGGGAATGACAATCGAGGAGCTTTCCGCAAGGACGGGCATAAGCGAGTTTGAACTGATAGCTATTGAAGGAGGGGCCAGCGATCACAGGCTCTCCGAGGACGAAGCAATCCTCAAGAAGATCTTTGAAACGCTGATCGTGGTTGAGGAGAAGGATTGAAGAAACAATGGCTTTCAAGGAATTGAACTCATAAATCGAGCCCTGCGCCAAGCATGTACTTTATACTTGGTTTAGGCAGAATTCAATTCCAGAACCGCTTATTAGCACCTGCATACCGTCAGTATCTTAAGGAGGGCAGAATTAAGGTTAAGGCTTCCCATCATTGAGACGTGCCCTCTTTTTTTGTCTGTTCTTGAAAGCCTGTTCTTGAAATCGAGGCGTCTATGGCTCAAAGAAATCTTTTTAATAGATCATGATGCTAGACGTCAAACAGCACATCCGGTGCAAGGTGGTCTAATGGACGTTTCGATGATCTTACTGGCGCTCGGGCTCCTCCTTGCATTCGTGATGTCCATAAACCTCGGAGGTAATGACGCTGCAAACCCCACGAGCGCTGCTGTGGGATCGGGAGTATTGACCATCAGGAGGGCCCTCCTCCTCTTCGGCATCTTTGTCTTTTTTGGGGCAGTGCTCCAGGGTTCAATGGTCATGAAGACAATAGGGAAAGGGATCGTACCAGAAATTGATGTTGCCGGGGCGTTTGCAATAATCCTATCAGCAAACATCTGGATCTTCGTCGCCACCATGCGAGGGATGGCGATTTCCACGACGCATGCAATCATTTGTGCAGTAATCGGGTACGGTCTCGTCGAGTTTGGAGTCGGGGGCATAAACTTCGGCGTATTCGGAACTATAGTCATCAGCTGGATCGCATCGCCTCTATGCAGTGTCGTACTTGCTTACACCATATACAAGATAATTGTTAGGTACATGAACAACAATGATGGGCGGCTCCAAAAATTCTTCAAGATGCTCATCATCGGGTCGCTCTGCTTCAGCGC
>JACIVP010000067.1 GCA_014361455.1 Candidatus Methanosuratincola sp. | reverse complement strand
GTGATACCCGACCCGGCCTACCTTTTGGCCAACAAGGAAAGGATAAGGGGGATGGTAATCACCCACGGACATGATGACCACATAGGGGCTTTACCCTACATCCTCCCGGAGCTGGACTGCCCTATCTACGCTACCAGGCTCACTCTGGGGCTCATAAGAAGCAGGATGGAAGAGAGGGCTCCAAAATACGAGCTTAAGGCTAAGGAAATCCAGGCGGGAGACGTGATCGATCTCGGCTGTTTCAAGGTTCAGCCCTTCAGCATATGCCACTCCATTCCTGACGGCGTAGGCTACGCTATACACACTCCCTTGGGCGTGGTGCTTCATACAGGGGATTTCAAGCTCGACCCAACCCCAATAGACGGAAGGGCGACGGATTATGCCCTGCTTTCATCCCTTGGTACGAAGGGCGTGCTTTTAATGCTGTCGGATTCTACAAACGTGGAGCGCGACGGTTTTACCCCTTCGGAGCGAATGGTGGGAAAAACGATGGAGCAGACTTTCAGGCTTTACAGGAACAAGCGAATTATCATCTCTTCCTTTGCCAGCAATCTCCACAGGGTTCAGCAGGTCATAGAGACGGCGGTTAGGTTCAACCGAAAGGTGGCTCTAATAGGAAGGAGCATGATAGCGAACGTCGCCAGGGCGAGGGAATTGGGATATATGGATGTCGATGATGACGTGTTCATCCAGCCCTCGGAGATCGAAGGCTTTCCCAGCAACAGGTTGGTGGTCATAACGACGGGAAGCCAGGGAGAGCCCTTTTCGGGGCTGGTGCTCATGAGCCGCGGAGACCACAGGTTCATCAAGCTCGGACCGAAGGACCTGGTGGTCATAAGCGCTCTCCCCATTCCGGGAAACGAGAGGCTCGTTCACCGTACGATAAATGATCTCTTCAAACAGGGATGCGAGGTTATATACGAGGCGGAACAGAATATACACGTCTCTGGGCATGCCTCTCGGGAAGAGCTTAAGATGATGCTGAGCCTTATAAAGCCCACCTATTTCGTTCCCCTTCACGGCGAATACAGACATCTCGTGAAGCACAAGCAGCTTGCCGAGGAGATGGGGGTGCCCGCTAAAAATGCCTTCGTCATGGAGGAAGGAGATGTATTAAGCAT
>JACIVP010000066.1 GCA_014361455.1 Candidatus Methanosuratincola sp. | reverse complement strand
GAGGAGGGCGACAGACTCCTCGCTTGAGTTATACTACTGGAGGGACTATAGGCAGAGGGAGGTCGACTTTGTTTTGAAGAGGGGGGCGGGGGTGGATGAGCTGATCCAGGTCACATACGCCGCCATCAGGGACGACGTGGCAGACCGGGAGTTGAAGGCGCTCCTCGTTGCGTCCGATGAACTTGGGTGCAGGGAGCTGCTTGTGATCACGTGGGACTATGGTGGGGAAGAGCTCGTCGATGGGAAGCGGGTGCGGTTCGTGCCCCTGTGGAGGTGGCTCCTGGAGGATAGGCAGCAGGCTAACAGCGTGGGCGAATACGCAAAAAGAAATGGTCCCACCTGCGCTTTCTCACCGCCAAGGCTGCGAAGCCGATCCGATAAAGTTAAAGGCCATGCCCCAGAAAAATAACTTGAAGAGGTTATGAGAAAACTTAGAAATTATACTCTTTTTGAATGAAAACAAGGGAACGCTTAAAGATAAATTCAAGGTCGAGGAGGAGGAAATTGGAACAGACTGCCAAGGCGTCCACAAATGACACGTAGCAACAGCAAGTATCACCTGTCATTCGATTGCAGAGTTGCCTGCGCTGCCTTACTTCTAATCTTCTTAATGCTGCCTTCCTCGATCCTGTACTCCAGCCAGGCAGCCGCATTCACATCCACTTCCATTTTTATATCCACCTCCGCCTCTGCTCCTACATCCATCTCCAGCCTTGCCTCTGCCTCTGTCTCTGTCTCTGCGCCCTCCCTCCTGATACCCGTAACTGCGACCGGGGCGCATGCCCTCGCGGCGCCACGCGAGATCATCGAGTCAAAAGACCACATGGTGAACAGATTCAACACCACGGTGACGGTCATCGACGAGAAGACGGTCCGCGTCTCAATGGACTACGGATTTACATGGCTAGACGTCAGCCAATCTCGGGACCTTTGGTATGTTTACGTCGGCGACGGCGCGTACGGCATCACGACGGAGGACGAGAAAGGGCCCCTAAACTACGGCACGAACTTCAACGTCGAGAACGGATGGCTGCCGGTGCACCTGAGGGAGGAGGTTTGCGCCGGGCAGAGCTGCTACTTCAGTGTCAGCTACTACGCAGAGAACCGCATGACCTACAATGGGCAGGGGAGCTATCACCT
>JACIVP010000065.1 GCA_014361455.1 Candidatus Methanosuratincola sp. | reverse complement strand
AGTTCGTGGGGGTATTTGTGGTAGAGTCTCTCCGGGTCGGGTAATCCCACGTTTCTCATGATATCAATAACGCTTCGAAACCTCTCACCGCCGCTCATTTTGGTGTGCATCTTCAGGTTCTCGTCGATCTGTCTACCGACTTTCCATAGGGGATTTAGTGAGGTCAACGGTTCCTGGAAGATCATTGAGATCTCGCTTCCGCGCAGTTTTCTTATCTCTTCCTCGTGCATCGCGACGATATTCCTGCCGGAAAAGTCGATCGTACCAGAGAGTTGAGCGTTACTTGGAAGGAGTCTCATGATGGCCAGGGCTGTCACGCTCTTGCCGCATCCCGATTCACCGACCAGGCCAACGATGGAGTTTCTCCCGATGTCGAAGGAGATCCCCCTGACCGCCGGTAAGTCGCCCTTAACCGTGGTGAAGGAGATCTTAAGATCCCTGACCTGGAGGAGAGTCCCCTCTGAGATCGTTCGCTCCACGTTTACACCTACTGCTGCCTGTCCTGGAGATCGGCGATACCGTCGCCCAGGAAATTGAAACCAAGAACTATCAGTGTTATGAAGATCCCCGGCGCTATGGTGTACCATGGACTGAGAGCTATGAAGGACTGCGACTCGTTGAGCATCCTGCCCCAGCTAGGATCGGGCGGCTGAATCCCAAGACCCAGGTAACTCAGGGCCGCCTCTGAGAGCACGGCGCTGGAAAAGCCCATCGAGGCCGCTACAATTATAGGAGACAGCACGTTCGGAAATATGTGGCTGAACATTATCCTTAAGTTCGAGACGCCCTTGACCCGTGCGTTTTTAACGTATTCGAACTCTTTGTGCTGAATGAATCCACTCCTGGTTATCCTGGCGAAAGAGGGAATCGACATGATACCTATCGCTATGATCGTGTTTCTTATACCGACCCCGAAGATTGAGACGAACATCAGGGCGAAGAGAATTCCCGGAAAGGCCATCATCGCGTCCATCAGTCTCATTATGAATTCATCCAGTATTCCGCCAAAATAACCGGCAATGGCTCCTATGATAACCCCGAATATACCTCCCACCGATACCGCGATCAGACCCACTAAGAAGGCCGTTTGTGAACCTTTCATGATCCTGCTGAGAACATCTCTCCCGAAGTTGTCGGTTCCCAGTGGGTG
>JACIVP010000064.1 GCA_014361455.1 Candidatus Methanosuratincola sp. | reverse complement strand
CCGACAGGGCCTATGTGCTGGAAGTGGGCGCCATCATCATGGAGGGCCCAGGCAAAGACCTTTTGGGCGATCCCGTCGTGCGCAAGGCCTACCTCGGCGAGCTCGCCTAACCCGGCTCCCGCATCACTCCTCACTCATCCATCATTCATCACTCCTCACTCATCACTCATCACTCATCACTACTCATCCACTCTCACATCCACATTCACTTTATGTGCTAAAATGAAATTGCAAGAGGGGGTGCTCCCATGAGCGTATTGCAGGACGTGCAGGAACTCCAGGAAACCAGAAAAGAACATGAGCTCAGGCTCGCGAAGCTGGAAAAGCTGATGGAAGCCTCGATCTTGGATACCCAGCAACTGAAGCTTGAGATGCGACTCTTCAGGGACGAAATGCTGGCCTTCAAAGACGAGATGCATGCCTTCAAAGATGAAATGAAGGATTTCAAAGACGAAATGCGCACCTTCAAAGACGAAATGCTGTCATTCAAGAACGAGATGCGCACCTTCAAAGACGAAATGCTGGCATTCAAGAACGAGATGCGCACCTTCAAGGACGAAATGTTGGCCTTCAAAGACGAAATGTTGGCGTTCAAGGACGAGATGCGCACGTTTAAGAATGAGATGAATCGCCGCTGGGGAGAGCTGGCCAACAAAATGGGCACTCTGGTGGAAGACATCGTATATCCTGGACTGCCCTTTGCCCTGAAGCGCCGCTTCGACCTCGAGGTGGATATCGTCACTCACAATGTGTCGATCAAGGACCCCGAGACCGGCAGCAAGCAGGAGTTCGACGTGATAGCTACCTGCGGTCGCCGTAGGTAGACTCGATCACCACAAAATGAGCGTCTTCGACGACGGCAGGGTCGCGCTCGAGGACGGATTCCTGCTGCCCAAGGTCTCCAGAAAATACGACCTTGACCTCTTCGTCGTTCTCCTTGAGCCACACCTCCAGTATGGCGCTGCCTAACATATGCCCCGCGTCTCGAAAGCGAACGCGAATTCCTGGCGCTACGTCGAAGACGTCGTCATAGGTAGTGGGTTGAAACAAAACCATCGCCTGATCTACGTCCGCTTCGTCATACAGAGGGGATACGGCAGGGAGGCCGCGGCGGCGGTTTTTCCTGGTGCGCCACTCCGCTTCCTCCTTCATAAGGCGAGTGGAATCACGCCACAAGACATCGCACAGCTCCACCGTGGGCGATGTGGCGTATATACGAC
>JACIVP010000063.1 GCA_014361455.1 Candidatus Methanosuratincola sp. | reverse complement strand
AGGGCCGTGATGACGGGAGCCACCTCCGACGACCTTCGGGCCATGGCCATTCGTCAGGGCATGAGGACCCTTCGAGTCTCGGGAGCCAAAAAGGTGAAAGACGGGATAACGAGCGCCGACGAAGTGCTTTCGGTGACACTGTGAGGATCGAGGTGTTGTCATGTCCTTGCGTTTAGGAATTCAGGAATTGTTTACTGAGGCTTCAAGGAGAAATGCCAGTGACATTCATATTTCGGTGGGTTTTCCTCCAACCTTTCGCATAGACGAACAGTTGTATCCGATCGACCATCCTCCTCTGACGGCAACTGACGTCAGGAGTATATTGTCTCGCCTCATATCGGAAACCCAGCTTGAGCGTTTCAACAACGAAAGGGAGCTGGACTTCAGCTTCAACTTTACCCTAGCCAACGGGGAAATAGTCCGCTTTAGGGGCAATTGCTTTTTCGAGCGTGGCAACCTAGCTTTGGCCTTAAGGTTGATACCCCAGAGGATTCGCCTTATAAAGCACCTTCTCCTTCCCCCTCAGATTCAGGAAGTCACAAAGAGACGCCACGGTCTCTTTCTCGTAACAGGGCCCACAGGGCATGGCAAATCCACGACTTTGGCAGCAATAATACAGGAGATAAACTTGACCAGGAGTTGTCATATAGTTACCATTGAGGATCCAATAGAATATATATTTACCTCGGCAAAGTCACTGATTCATCAGAGGGAAATCGAGGTGGATACCTCAAGTTTCGCTGAGGTCTTGAGGTCCATACTGCGCCAGGACCCCGACATCATATTGGTCGGTGAGATGCGCGACACGGAGACGGCCCAGCTTGCCGTCAGGGCAGCCCTCACGGGACACTTGGTGCTGTCGACGCTTCATACAAACGACGCCCCAAGCTCCATCATAAGGATGGTAGACATGGGAATTCCTCCTTTCCTGGTGTCCTCTTCAGTGGTCGCCGTGATGGCGCAGAGGTTGGTCAGAAAGCTGTGCCCCAGCTGCAAGATGCCTTACGAGCTGCCGCAGGACGTGGCTGAAAGCCTGGGCCTGGATGGCTTTACGACCGTCTACAAGCCCGGAGGCTGCGATGAATGCCGCGGCACGGGCTACAAAGGAAGGACGGCAATTTTCGAGATAATGCCCATGACCGAGGAGATAAGGAGGGCCGTGATGACGGGAGCCACCTCCGACGACCTTCGGGCCATGGCCATTCGTCAGGGCATGAGGACCCTTCGAGT
>JACIVP010000062.1 GCA_014361455.1 Candidatus Methanosuratincola sp. | reverse complement strand
GGCATCGCCAACCTGCTCTCCTCCATCAAGTTCGCCAAGTGGTATGAGCTGGGCGAGCACGACATCGTGCTGACCGTGCTCACCGACTCCATGGAACTCTACCAGAGCCGATTGCAGGAATTGCGCGAGGAAAGGGGCGACTATACAGAGAAGCAGGCCGCGGCGGACTATGCCCGCTATCTGCAGGGGATGAACATCGAATACATGGAAGAGCTGAGCTATTGGGACCGCCGGCGCATCCACAACCTCAAGTATTACACGTGGGTCGAACAGCAGGGCAAAACTTACGCAGAGATCCAGGCCCAGTGGTACGATCGCGAATACTGGGAAAGCGTCCACCAGCAGGTCGGTCACATCGACGAGCTCATCCGAGAATTCAATGCTCGCACCGGCCTGCTCAAGGAATTCGAATAATTACCTGTTCTTCACCTCCTTCTCTCTTTCTGTTGGGATCAGCCCCCTCCCCCAAGAGGGGGCTGATGATTTTATGCGCCGACTTGTCCCACTTCGTGCAAATCGGCTTTCCCACTCTCTGTATCATAAATCGCATAGGTGGAATGGCCGAAACGGCCCATCACCTCCCCTGGGTTGACCAGCAGGCATTTCCCCACCCGGCGAATTTCGGGCTGATGGTTGTGCCCACAACAGACCAGATCATATAAGCCGGCGGCGGCCACGGCTTCGGCGACAGCTGGATAGTGATGGACGAAGATGCGCCGGAAAAGCTCGACCTGCTTGGCATCTCGGGCATCGCCAACCTGCTCTCCTCCATCAAGTTCGCCAAGTGGTATGAGCTGGGCGAGCACGACATCGTGCTGACCGTGCTCACCGACTCCATGGAACTCTACCAGAGCCGATTGCAGGAATTGCGCGAGGAGCGGGGCGACTATACAGAGAAGCAGGCCGCGGCGGACTATGCCCGCTATCTGCTGGGGATGAACATCGAATACATGGAAGAGCTGAGCTATTGGGACCGCCGGCGCATCCACAACCTCAAGTATTACACGTGGGTCGAACAGCAGGGCAAAACTTACGCAGAGATCCAGGCCCAGTGGTACGATCGCGAATACTGGGAAAGCGTCCACCAGCAGGTCGGTCACATCGACGAGCTCATCCGAGAATTCAATGCTCGCACCGGCCTGCTCAAGGAATTCGAATAATTACCTGTTCTTCACCTCCTTCTCTCTTTCTGTTGGGATCAGCCCCCTCCCCCAAGAGGGGGCTGATGATTTTATGC
>JACIVP010000061.1 GCA_014361455.1 Candidatus Methanosuratincola sp. | reverse complement strand
GCAGAAGAGCTGCGCAAGCTGCAGATCAGAATGAATAAATTAATGGAGGAGCTGGGCCTGGATGCGCTCGGATCCAAGTATATCGATGAGCTGGAGCGGATGCAAAAGCGCATTGCTGATCTCATGGAGGAGGTGGAGGGCCCCAGCCTGAATAAAGGGGTGATAAGGCCCCTGGCCGATGTTCACGAGACCGACGAGGCAGTGGTCGTGACCATGGATATGCCCGGTGTGGAGAAGCAAGATATCGATATCTCAGTGGTGGAGGATGAGCTACGGGTCTCAGCCCAGAGAAAGAGAGAGGCAGAGATAAATGAGGAGGACTACCACCGCCGGGAGAGGACCTATACCCGCTTCGAGAGGAGAGTCCTCCTTCCGGTCAGCATCAAGACGGAGGAGGCGCGGGCAACTCTTGTCAATGGCGTCCTGCAGATAACCCTCCCTAAGGCCACCGTCATCGCTCGCAAGCGAATAGCCATCGAATAAGGGCCAGATGCCCCTTTTGCCCATTTTCCTTTTTACTGTCCATCGTTCTGAAGGAGAAGGTGGTGCATCTTGTCCCTCTTGGTCTCTAGATACCGACGGTTGATGCTATTGGGCTCGATCTCCAAAGGCACCCGCTCTGCTATCTTCAGACCGTATCCCTCCAGGCCTATGACCTTGCGCGGGTTATTTGTCAGAAGGCGAATCTCCTTTATTCCCAGATCCACCAGGATCTGAGCGCCGATGCCATAATCCCTCAGATCTGCAGGGTAGCCCAGGCGGTGATTAGCCTCTACCGTATCCGAGCCGCAATCTTGCAGGGCATAAGCTCGCAGTTTATTGGCCAGACCTATGCCCCTCCCCTCCTGGCGCATATATAGAAGGACCCCATTGCCGTTCTCGCTGATGAGCTGCAGTGCCCGGCGGAGCTGTTCGCCGCAGTCGCATCTCTTTGAGGAGAATACATCGCCTGTGAGGCACTCGGAGTGGACCCGGACTAAGGAATCGGGGCTGGT
>JACIVP010000060.1 GCA_014361455.1 Candidatus Methanosuratincola sp. | reverse complement strand
ATCCCGCAGTTACTAAAAGCGCCCTTGAGGAATTGGACAGAGAACATGATGTGGTGTGCGCGGTGTTTCTTGGCGGGACCGAGAAAATCGGGTCAGACAAAGACCTCGCAGTGCTTGGAGTACCTATTGTGAAAGATGCAGACTACCTCGCGGCCATATCCCGTGCTGTAAAGGAATACACGCCGGACCAGGTCATTGACCTGAGCGATGAACCCGTACTTGGATACCGTGAGAGGTTTGCCATCGCAAGTCTGGTGCTGGCCCATGGAGTGGTCTACTCCGGAGCAGACTTCGAGTTCCGCCCGCCCAAGCAGAACGTGACTCTCAAGAAAGCCAGCATATCCGTTGTGGGCACCGGCAAGCGTATAGGCAAGACTGCAATCGGCGGCTATGTGGCGCGTGTCCTTGCAAAGGAGTTCAAGCCCATAGTCGTGACCATGGGGAGAGGCGGACCTGCTGAACCCGAGCTCATCCCAGGCACAGAGTTGAACATAAACCCTGAGTATCTCCTGTCCGTGAGCAGACAGGGCAAACATGCCTCGTCCGACCACTATGAGGACACCCTGACTAGCAGGGTGACCACAATTGGCTCCAGACGTTACGGAGGCGGAATGTCTGGTCAGACCTATTTTTCGAATGTTGACCGCGCTGCGCGACTCTCGGAGCAAACTGATGAGAACATAGTGGTATTTGAGGGGTCTGGGTGCACCATACCATCAGTGCGCACCGATGCCCAGATACTGGTCGTAGGCGCACATCAGCCTCTGGACTACATAACATCCTACCTTGGACCCTATCGAGTCCGGACTTCGGACATAATCATCATCACCATGTGCGAACCCCCTATGGCAGAAGATTCCCAGGTGAAAGCCATGTACGATACAGTCAAGGCCTTGAATCCCGATGCCTTCGTTGCGCGCACCGTGTTTAGGCCCAGGCCGCTCGAGGACCTCTCCGGCAAACGAGTGGCCGTGTGCCTCACAGCATCGAAGAAAATGGCTGGGACCATAGCATGACGAATATGAGGTCGATGAAGGACTTATCAGCAGGGGCTTCATCTTTCTGAGGAGAGGGGCTGGGACAATGGCTCGAGTTGTGGCACTGGTCGATGGGGAGCACTATCCCGCAGTTACTAAAAGCGCCCTTGAGGAATTGGACAGAGAACATGATGTGGTGTGCGCGGTGTTTCTTGGCGGGACCGAGAAAATCGGGTCAGACAAAGACCTCGCAGTGCTTGGAGTACCT
>JACIVP010000006.1 GCA_014361455.1 Candidatus Methanosuratincola sp. | reverse complement strand
TGACACAAATATGTGTGTGTAATCCACAAAGTATCAGTGTATCTGCTCCTTTTCCGCCATACATGCTCCTGAGTAAAGGTTCCAGTCCAGTTTCATAAAAACTGCTATAGGTCCTTTTTTCCACAATGTAATCCTTCTTGGACGGTTTTAGTTCAGGGATAACACCTGCCCCCTTTGTTCCTTTTATTGCGTGCTCCCCCCACTTGTTAACCACCTCTGCATCTTGTGGGTAATGGGCATCATTGCTGAAGATTACCGGAACGTCATGGGCATGTGCCGCCGATATTAACTTCTTAAGGTTTGGGATTATGAGGGCGGCACGCTCGCATTTCAGTGTCCCCGTAACAAAATCATTCAGCATATCAATTATTATCAGAGCCTTGTTGGTCATAGGCTATTTACCTAACAAGACTTAACATTGATTCGTATATAAAGCGAAGTGTTTTCGGCAATGGCTCGATGAGCGGCTCCAGACCAATGGATAAGGAGTGCGTAGTTTATCATCAACATGGGTGTCGATGCCGCAGGACTATGCCCTCATTTAATTTAATACAACCTTTAGGATGCTTCGCCTGATTACCAGTTTCGACGATTAATAGTTAGGGGTTGATCTTTGTTATATAATCAAGTTTTTAATTCTGGAAAAAAATGAGGGGGATTGGATGGTTACCCACCCTCACCCACTATTTTACGATCACTAGACCTTTAATGGATATTTGCCATACCTGATAGCAGCATCGCACATGGCACGGAAGCTAGCCTTTGGCGTTAGCATGGCAGTGTCGCAGCCAGGAGAGAGTATATAACCGCCGCCCGTCCCGCCTATCCAGCGTGTACCATTCGTAGAGCCGCTTGTCGCCTTTCGACGAGTTACAGTGCTTGCACACCCACACCGCGTTGTCTGCAGATTCCGGGCCGTTTCTTGATCTGGGCAGTATGTGGTCGAGTGTCAGGCTCTCCTTGGTGCCGCAGTAGATGCACTCGCCGGCTCTCTCGCGCTCCCGCATGTACTCCCGGATAGAGGTTGACCATGAGATCTCGCCGGAGGAGAGCCTCTTGAACCGGTCCATGACGAAGCCATAGTTGGTCTTGCCGACTCCGGAGGACTCCGCCATTATCTTCGCGTACTGCCAGAAGATCAGGTCCCTTATGCTCCTGACTGCTGCCGGTGGCAAAAACGCTCACCGACCAATCTATCGGCGCTTTGAATATTAAAAGCTAAGCTAATCTGAGTTGGATGCGCCACGCTTGAAGTCGGTGGTATTTTCATCCTTGCCTAACCTATATAACCATAACTCGGAGGAGAACAATGCGTTCCCGCACTTCTTCCAGTTAGCATTATAAACAGAGTGTTGTGGATGAGCAGTGACCTTCCCTAGTCCGCCTATATGAAGAGGGAAAAATTCCTTCCTTCCACCCGCCTCTACACATTCCAGCAACGAAAATGGATGGCGAAAAAAGGGAATAGAGAAGGGAAAGGAGGGGAAAGAAAAGAAAAAAGATAGAGAAGGGAGGGGGATGGAACGCCGCTTAGCTCAGTTGCATCCTGTTGAAAGCCCGGGCGCCAAGGATCAAGAAGACCAGAGCGAAAGCCAAGATGACTGTAAAGTCGACCCATAGCGGCAGGAATGGAGGTGCCCCGGTCAGAGCCGCCCTTATCCCATCGATCCCATACGTAAGGGGATTGATAAACTGCAACTGGTACAGAACAGGCACCCCACTTAAACGGTCAATTGGCACGAAGGCGCCGGAGAGAAAGAGCATGGGCATCTGCAGCAACATGACGATTGACATGAAACCCTCAGTCTCCTCGAACATACCACCAAGGGTTATGCCGGCTCCGATGAAGGTAGCGAAGGTGAGGATTATGAACACGAGTGCCAGGCCGACCCCGGCAATGCCCTGGATCTGGAAGTCGTACCAGATGCCGAAGAGGGCGGCTACCCCGATCGTCAGCAGCGCCTGGAATACAGCAATGGTCATCCCTCCGAGGCTCCTTCCTATCATCAGGGATATGCGTCTGACCGGTGCCACCATCACCTCTTTGAGGAACCCGAACTCCTTGTCCCAGATTACAGTTACCCCGCCCATTATGCCCGTAGTGAGCAGGCCTATGCCGACGATGCCCGGAGCCAGGAACCCGAAGAAGCTTAAACCGCCGAACATCTGCGACATCATCCCCTGGGCTTCCGGGGGAATGAGGTTGCTAAATGGGATTGCCATGAGCCCAAGAAATAAGAAGGGCTGGATGATGGAGCTGATAACCCGGCTTTTCATGTTGAAGAAACGGATTATCTCCCTAAGCCACATGCTATAAATTGGCGTCCATTCCAACAGTGGTTTTTTCTCTTTTGCGCTTAGTATTGTTTCCGATACCATTTTTACCTCCTCCTTCTTGTTGTCCTTGTTCTTGTCGCCCTATCGCTACCCTCGGCATCCCTCATGGTCCGACCGGTGAAGTGCATAAAGACGTCTTCTAAACTTGGCTTGTGCTCATCGATGCTTACGACTTTGAATCCGTTTTGGTCTGCCAGATCAATAAGCTCCGGCACTCTGCCATCGTGGCCTTCCACCGAGAGTAGCAGCGAATTGCCGCACTCCTCAACATTCTTTACCCACTCGAGCCTCTTCACCAGTTCAATGAAAGAGCCGTTGTTGTGGTTGGCGACCTCAATCGAGATCAGGTCAGTCCCCACTGCTGCCTTGAGATTTTCGGGCATGTCCAAGGCGACTATCTTTGACTGATCCATGATCATTACCCGGTCGCAGAGGTAATCTGCCTCGTCTATGAAGTGGGTGGTGAGCACTACGGTCGTCCCTTCCTTCTCCTTGGCTTTTTTGATCTGATCCCACAGGTCCATTCTTGCCTTTATATCGAAGCCTATCGTTGGCTCATCGAGGAATACCACTTCGGGATATGTCATAAAGCCCCTTGCCACCTCGAATCGTCGTCTTACTCCGTCTGGGACCTCGCTGAGCGGCACGTTCTCCTTGCCCTTGAGCTCGAGCAGGTCAAGGACCTCATCGATCTTCTTCTCCCGCTCCTCCTTGCTCATCGAGTACATCCTTGCGTGGAAGTCCAGGTTCTGCTTGCCGGTCAAGCGGCGGTCGACGGACCGGTCTTGGAAGACGATCCCGATGCAGCGCCTGACCTTGTCCCGCTCCTTCACCACGTCATAGCCGCAGATTTTTGCAGACCCGGATGTTGGGCGCAGCAGCGTGGTCAGCATCTTTATGGTGGTCGATTTTCCAGCGCCATTAGGGCCCAGAAGCCCGAAGATCTCCCCCTTTTTGACCATGAAGCTGATATGATCGACGGCCACAAAGTTGCCAAATACCTTGGTTAGCTCATTAACCTCTATGACATCTTCCATATCCAATCACCCTTCAGCCTTCTTTCCGGTATAATGCAGCAGGACGTCGTTGAGGCTCGGGTTGTGTGAGCTGATGGAGGAGATAGTAAATCCGTTGCGGCGGGCAAGCCTTACTATATCGGGTATCCCTATGCTGCCATTTTTAAGGCTCAACTCCAAAGAGCCGTCGCGCTCCTCGATCTTCTCTACGTAATCGAGCCCCTGAAGCAGCTTTACAAAGTCTGCATTTATTCCGGTCGCCACTTTGATCGAGACCAGATTCTTGCCTATAGACGCCTTCAATTCCTCGGGCGTGCCGGTAGCAATCAGCTTTCCCTCATCTATCAGAGCTACCCTGTTGCAGAGGTAATCAGCCTCCTCCAGATAGGATGTCGATATGAAGATGGTCATGCCCAATTCCTTGTTGACCCGCCTGAGATAGTCCCAGAGATACCTTCTTGTCTGGACGTCGACGCCTATGGTAGGCTCGTCCAAAAACAAGACCTTGGGATTCGTCAGCATCGCTCGAGCTATCTCCAACCGGCGGAGCATGCCTCCAGAATAATCCTTGACCTTGACGTCGGCGAAGTCGGCCAATCCGATCGCCTCTAAAGCGTTGGTTATTCGCTCCCTCCTTTCTTTCGCCGGCACGTTGTACATCCTTACGGAGAAGTCTAGGTTCTGCCTGCCGGTCAGATAGATGTCGACAGCCTGCTCCTCGAAGACCACGCCTATACTCCTTCTTATGCTGTCCTTTTCCTTCAGGATGTCGTATCCGCATACTGTAGCAGTGCCGGAGGTGGGGTTTAGCAGAGTCGTGAGCATTAATATCGTTGTGGTCTTCCCTGCCCCATTCAAGCCGATAAGCCCGAAGATCTCCCCCTCCTCGGTATCGAAGGAGATGTGGTCTACGGCAACAGTACTGCCAAAGACCTTGGTCAAGTCGTGTACGCTTATTGCTTTCATTAGTTTAGCCACCAACCTCAGAGCTTTAGTAAGGGATCGCTGGCATGGCTCAAGGATCTAAACAGGTCCTTGAGCCGGCATGTAGAGCTGCTATCGCTGAGTTAAAACGGCATTTAGATGCACGGCAGTATTTATTTATTTATTTTTTTGCTTTGTGAGCTAAAGCAAGCGTAGCCCTCAGCGACATGATGGTTCTTCCTTCCTTTTCATTCCCCATTCGCCAGCTCACGCAATTCGGTCATATGGAGGATCCCGAACAGCATCACAACCATCATCGGGGGCGATCCTGGCTTCGGGAAACTTCAGGCTTCCGTTCCTCCTTGCAGGGGCATTCTACACAGTTGCGATATCCCTCTTCTACATGACCTTCAAAGACATCAAGCCAGTAGGGTGACCGGATGGTGGGGTGGCTGCCCCTTCGCATGGGATAAGATTTTTCGAGCAGTAAGCAGCGAATAATTTTGAAGGAGAACAGGATGGAAGGGGATCGAAGGGAAAAGATATTCGTTGTGCACGAGCACCGCGCCAAGCGGCTGCACTACGACCTCAGGCTCGAAAGAGACGGCGTGCTGAAGAGCTGGGCTGTGCCGAAGGGCATTCCGCTTGAGAAGGGCGTAAAGCGGCTCGCGATCCAGGTGGAGGACCACGCGCTAGAGTACGCTGGATTCGAGGGCGCCATACCCGAGGGCGAATACGGCGCGGGGACTGTTTCGATCTGGGACAGTGGCGAGTATGAGGCGATAAGCTGGGAGGGGGACAAGATCGAGGTGATATTCAATGGGAAGATCCTCTCGGGGAAGTACACGCTGCTCAGGTTCAGGAAGGCTGGCGGGAATCAGTGGCTGATATTAAGAACAGATAATTAAGAACAGATAGATCAGGCACTCTAGTTTGGCCGCCCCGCCTCCGTTCCAGGATTCAGAGGGGCTTGAGTTGGAGGTGCTGCCCAAGGAGAACAGATCGCCAGCAACGCCTTTTAGTTAGGATGCTATCTGTGCATGAGCCCCGCCGTTGCGCATTTGTGCTAACGGCCCTCACGAGGCGGGCAGGCGGCTTCATTGAACAGGAAACGAATGCTGCATTCTGCCGGCCCTGGGCGATGATTCCAGGCTGCTCCGCCAGGCTCCGGGGGATGCGCCTCAAAGGATCCGATAGACCAGCAGGAACGTCCTTCCGATCGATATGGTAATCAAAGCGGCGATACTGAAGCGGAAGCAGATCATGCGAATGCTTCCCGAGCCACCTTTACGCTGCACAAAAAGACTGCATCCTAAAACTAAATAAGGCGTCCATACCACCGTGAAAGATGGGGACTTCCGACTGGGTCAGATGTGGAGCTTTTGTATGAAAGTCATAATTGTTTACGATTCAGTTTCGCCTTCCAAGGTTACGATGAAGGTTGCACAGGCGATATGGGAGGGGGTCAAGGCAAAAGGGCTGGATGCGGACTGCATCTACTGCAAGGATCTTGAAAAGGCAAAGGTCAAGAATTACGACTGCGTCATAGCTGGTGCGCCGACAATGGCGTTCCGCCCTTCCAGATGCATGCTGAGTTTCTTGACGGGCTCGACACTGCAGAGCTAAAAAGCAAGAGGGCGCAGCTTTCGACACGCAAATCAAGTCGCAGCTCAGCGGGAACGCTGCGAAGGGGATAGAGAATAAGCTCGCAGGCATGGGGCTCTCCATCTTCAAGCCGCACCTGGTAGTGTATGTGGAGAGGAAGGGCAAGAATGCATGGGCGCTCGAGGCGGCAGATGTCCTTTTGGCAGGCTAATGCATGTCTTTTTCCTGCCTGTGGTAGATTAAGATGACAACTAAGGATCCCTAATCAAGACCAAACAGCCAGAGCGCAGATTTACTGGCAAGTTTGCAAGATCGGTCAGAAGCATAAAGTTGCCATAGGCGATGGTAGTCCACGCATATGCCAACCCCCTTATGCAATAATAAAGGGGCTCAAAAAATTGAAGATGTATCCGGTCAAAGTTGCGATTATGAATATTGTGATAATGTAAGCAATTAGTAGTTTTTTCTTGAAGATCGAGGCTAGCAGTGTCAGTTCAGGGATGCTCGCCCCGGCACCGCCGATTATGAGGGCCATAATAGTTCCGATACCCACCCCCTTCTCAGTTAACACATAACAGATCGGTATCATGGTCTCAGTTCGTACATACATTGGAATGCCTATGGCTGCAGCTACCGGCACTGCGAATGGATTGGATGGTCCCGCATATGTTACCAAAAAGTCATCAGGGACAAAACCGTAGATGAAAGCACCTATGCCCACCCCTACCAGAAGGTATGGAATCATGCGGAGATAAAGATCCTTAGTAAAGTACCACGAAGACCGCATCTTTTGCTTCATCTTCTGCCACCGTCCATTCCCCTCAGGAATGGTTGCAGTTTCGTCCGTATGGCCCCCTACAACCCTTACCTTCTTCAGGTGCGCCTTAAGCCCAAACTTATCAAGCAACCATCCCGCGAAGACTGCGCCTAAAAATGTGAAAGCAATGTACAGGAGAGCCACTTTCGATCCAAACATCACAGAGAAGAGCGAGATCACTACCAGATTAAACACGCCAAGAGGAGATGCAATAAGGAAAGACATCGCAATCCGGAATGGGACGCCAATATTGATGAGCCCTATCAGAGCAGGTATCGTTGAGCAGGAGCAGAAAGGCAATAGACCTCCAAAGATAGATCCCAAGGCGTTGCCAAAAATGCCCTTGCCATATCTCGAAAGGATACTCTCTACTTTTTCTGGCGGTAGGTATGCTGTGATCAGGCCTATCAAAAAGCTTATGCACAGAAATAGCAGGCTAAGCTCAAGCGATATGTATATGAACCAGTATCCTGCGGCAATCAGTTGGTCTTCAAGCATAGAAAATACCTGCCAATCAGCTTCTGCAGTGCACTTTTAACCGCAACAACTTTGGGAGCCTGACGAACTAGAAATCAGCATATTCTGCTCGCTGAGTTTCTTCCAACACTCCTGGCAGACTATCATATGACCCAGTTCTTTGTGGTTTGCCTCGAGCAGGCCCACACCACTCTTGTCGCATATAGTGCACTTTGACTCCTCTTCCGACACAATATGCATGTCGCAGCATGAAGACTTACCTTTTCTCATTAAACGCATCAGCCATCATCTTATATAGAGGTTCTATATATGGTACTATATAAAATTATCGACTTAGCAATCTTCTTCAACAATCTTGTTAAGAAAAGGAACCACTTCCTTCCAAGCAGCATAGGCTACTGAGTAGGCGTTTTCTCCTTTCTCGGTCAGCTCATAAACGATCCTACGCCTGCCTTCTACAATTTCAGTTTTGGCTTTGACATAGTCTCCTTTCAGGAGCTCTTTGAGAATTGGATATATCGCGCCGTAAGTGGGTGTGCAGCACTCCTTTGTGAAATCAGCTACCTTCTTCAAAATGACATATCCGTGTGCAGGTCCTTGTTTTAGTGTCCGAAGGACAAGGAACTTTGAAAGTCCCATATTGATCAGAGATTTCCAATATTCTCGATCCTCAAGAGGCATGCGTTTCGACCACCATATTTTTGCGGTGACTAATCAATAATATTTTCTCTCATCTCTCCATATAGTCTTTTTTCGAACAAAAAAGCAGAAAATGCTTCTGTTGCATTGGACACAATCACATTTTAGCATTTCATCGTTCAAGGGTTGCGCCAGCTTTGATTTTGCAATTGATCATGATCATTACACAGCCTATGATGCCTAAAATGCAAACAATTGATGCAGTCCACCATCCAAAATTCCATTGTGGGTAAAGGATGACGCCTATAATGAGGGGCGCAAGCGGCTTCGGCAGGCTCCCTATTCCGCAGCCAAAAGTGCTTCCAGCTGCCTGAAGTTCTTTTGGATATATGTCAAAAGGAAGTGCCCAGTATGCCCCTTGAGCAGCAGCATTGAAGAACATCACTAAAAACATTATCCCAGTAAAGGCTGAAGTCGAAGAGCATGGAAAAATGCTCAGAATTGTGGCTTGGAAGTGAAATAGAATGGCACAATAGCTAAAAGCATATACGCCTTCAAGCCAATTTCATTAGCTGCAATTTTGCCGTTGCAAGTTTCAGAGAGCTTTTATTTTACTTATGAACAGTTTGGATCGATCGCTATGGAGACATTCCAAGCTATTTTGAGTAGGAGATCGGTTAGGTCTTACTTGCCAGATCCGATCCCGCAGGAGAAGCTCTATAGGATATTGGAGGCTGGGCGGCTCTCGCCATCTGCAATGAACAGGCAGCCTTGGCACTTCATCGTGGTTACAGATCCCGAGAAGAGAAAGGAGCTCGCCCACGGCAAGTTCGGAGGGATGCTGAAAGAAGCCCCCGTGACCATAGTAGGGTGCGGCGACAGGGAGGCCTCCCCGAAGTGGTACGAGGTTGACACTGCAATCGCCCTCCAGACAATGGTCATAGCCGCCACTGGGGAGGAGCTGGGCACCTGCTGGGTGGGGAGCTTCGACGAAGCGAAGGTCAAGGAAATCCTGAAGATACCGGAGAGGTACAAAGTGATAGCGATGCTGGCAGTGGGCTACCCTAAGGACGGCTTCAGCCTCACCGGGACGATAACGTCGGCGTTGAGGAGGAGAAAGCAGATACGGGAGATCGTGAGCTACAATGAGTATGGGAGCGCCCCCAGGTCCTAATTCGTTTTTGGTTCCCATCACCCACCCCCACGCCTGCCACGAACCACCTCCGCTGCGTAGCCCATGCGCCTCGAATCGCCTCTCCTAGGGTGCGCCCTCTCGAGGAGACGATACCGCAGCAGATTCCCGCGGATGCGAAATCAGTCGTCTTCAATTGGCAAGGCGCAATCCGAGGCATGCCACGGTTATTTTTTCGACGGCAATGCTGCACCTCTAACTCGGCAGGCATTTCCTCGCGTGGGATGCCCGTCAACCTCAATCCTCATGATAATGGGGCAGCCTGCATCCCGGCTTTTTCAGCAGGCCTGACTAGCAGCTTGAGGCCCTCGTGGCCGATTATCACGACTTCTTCCCCGTTTCGGACGGGATATTCAGACCTGGCCGCCCAGTAGGCGCCATCCACAAACACAGTCCCATCAGGGCTAAAATCCGATGCAGCCCTACCGCGCCTCCCAACAAGCGCTTCTGCCCCCACTGCCGGCTTCTTGACCTGCGCCTGCAAGACCTTGATGAAGACTATACCAAAGAAGACTGCTAGGAATGCGCCGATTATAATTGCAGAGACCAGATCGAGTATGCCAATTGCCGACAGGGCGAATATCGCAGCGGCTACAGCGAGTGCTATGATCAGGATCTCGTCCGAGAGGGCTAGAGTTGTCTCGACTTTGGAAGGCATAAAGCACCAGCTCCGGAGGGCGTCCCCATCCCTATTACACAGTTGCAGCTGTCCCTAATTATAGTTTCATTTCGGCTCGGGAGCGGCAGACATTGCGAAGAAGGTTGCTGTCGCTGTAAGCCGCCTGCGCTGAAGGAAGGTCGGGGGCAACTCAGGTCCCTCTCCCATTCCCCTTGCTGGAATCCATGCTCAACACCCAGCAATTCGGCGCAGCCCATGCATTTTTATATACATCTCCTGCCAAGAAGCGGGCGAGCTCTGCCGGGCCCTGAAACAGTAGCTTGCCAGCGGGTAAAAACCCAGGTTGGCAGCGCAGGGGATGCTGGTTGGGGAAAGGCTGCCGTGCCTCCCTCCCCTCTTCAAGCTGCACTGGTAAAAAGCGCACAGTTTTGGCATAGCCAGTGCATCCTTGGGGGCAGAGCCGAGGATCAAGCATGCAGGAGGGGTGCGCTTGCTTACTTTGACCGGCCCATCAGCACTGCCTGCTTGATTGATTGATTGATTGATTGCAGGACGAATCGATAAACACCGGTAAAAGAGTGCCTGAAAAAGAAAGGGTGTGCTGGGATCCGGGCTGTGCTCAGGCGAATGAGATGATTATGCCTGCCACTATTGCAGACCCGATTACGCCAGCCACGTTTGGACCCATGGCGTGCATCAAAAGGAAGTTCTCTGGATCCTCCTTGGATGCCATCCTCTGGACTACCCGTGCTGACATGGGCACTGCCGATACGCCAGCAGCACCTATCATCGGGTTGAACTTGCCGCCTGTGAGGGCGTAGAAGAGCTTTCCGAAGAGCACTCCCCCAGCAGTGGCTGTGGCGAAAGCAAAGGCCCCGATCCCGACTATGAGCACGGTGCTGTAGGTTAGGAAGTTCGCAGCTCCCATAGTCCCGCCGACCCCGAGCCCGAGCAGGATAGTGGAGAGGTTGATCAGTTCGTTCTGGGCAGCCTTAGAGAGCCTCTCAGTGACTCCGGACTCCCTCAGGAGGTTCCCGACCATAAGCGCGCCGATGAGCGGGGTAGCGGTCGGGACAAGCAGGCACGCGATCACAGTCGTGATCACTGGGAAGAGAATCTTCTCCCGCTTCGAGACTTCCCTCAGCTGGGGAGGCATCCTAACAGACCGCTCCTTCTTGGTCGTGAGTAACCTGATCACAGGGGGCTGGATTATTGGCACTAGTGACATGTAGGAGTAGGCAGCCACTGCCACCGGACCGAGGAGGTGGGGGGCGAGCCTAGAGGCGGTGTACACCGTTGTTGGTCCGTCTGCGCTTCCAATTATCGCGATCGCCCCAGCCTCATCGATGTTGAACCCGAAGGCTATCGCGAGGAAGAGCGCCATGAAGATCCCGATCTGCGCCGCCGCGCCAAGTATGAAGGACTTTGGGCTGGAGATCAGCTGCCCGAAGTCGGTCATCGCGCCTATGCCGATGAAGATCAGTATCGGGATTATTCCAGTGGCGAGCAGGTACTCATATATGTAGAACAGGAAACCGCCTGGATCAGTTATCCCGCTGAGGGGCAGGTTTGCAAGCAGGGCGCCGAACCCTATCGGCAGCAGAAGGAGAGGCTCATACTCTTTTTTGATCGCGAGGTACATCAGGATAGAGGCGACTCCGATCATCACAAGGTTCCCTAATGTAATGTTGAAGTACCCGCTGGAGGCTAGGAACGAGAGAACTTTGGATATGATCTCCTCCAGCACCTCACTCACCCTCTACCTCAATTACGACAAGCGGGTCGCCTATGTTTACAGTCTCCCCCGCTCCTTTCTTGATCTCAACGACCCTGCCTCTGGCGGGGGAGACTATGTCGTTGAGCATCTTCATCGACTCGATGTAGAGCAGGATCTCGCCCTGATCTACGACTTTGCCCGGAGGGGCCTCGACGCTCGAGACGACGCCTGGCAGAGGCGACTTGACTACAAAGACCTTCTTCTCCTGGGCAGCAAGAGAACCGTGGACCACGCTTACGTCTGCTTCGGGAGAGGCAGGGGCGGGCGCGGACACCTGAGGCTGGGCGATCCCGCCAGGGGCTGGCCGCGGGCTCTGCAGTGCCTGCTCGAGAATCTCAACCGTGACGATATACTCCGTGCCATTCACCTTGACCTTCAGCATGTCGCCTTCCGCATGCGTAACTTCAACCTCCTTCTTTATCCCGTTGACATTCAGAAGAAAACGTGTCATTCCAAACCAACCCCGCATAGGCGTGCGCTGCGCTTCCATTCTTTCCTGCACTCCTCTCCGACTGATGCGGCTGCTTTACTGGCTGGCAACCTTCCCGAGGACCCTTCGAGATACAATTGAACCGCTGCGGCTATGTACGGAAGGTTTTCAAGAGTCGCAGTTACATCTTCCTTTGAGGCGCCTCCGCCAAGCAACGCAGACGGCTTATCGATGGCTGCTGACTCCACGGCAGGCTTGCTCATGCCACCCCCTGCTTTATTGGCAATGCGCCTCTGTTCTATCTTACCTATGATGTAGAATATGCCGCCGAGGAGTGACAGTAGTAAGATCGTGACCGCCATGCCGACTACGGCTTCTAAAATAGCAGAAGCGACAGCATCCATAACTAGACAGAAGGATAGGGCCGAATAAAACTTTTTTTTATTGCAGAACCCAGCGCCCTTGCGGGGATGCCAGAGCACCAGATCAGCAACACTTATCAGCTTAGGTTCGGAGTGGTCCCTGTGAGGGGAATTTTGGTCTTTTCATTGCTAATAGCATCAATGGCATTGCTCGCGTGGGCGCCCTGGCTGGACGGTCAGGAGAGCCACGACATGGTTTTCATGGAGAAGGCAGACAAGGATGGTACGATGGGGTGGGTAATCCTGCCCGACGGGAGCATGGAGTACATGCTGATCTGTGACTATGCGGTGCACTGGGCCCCCTTCGGAAGGTGGGTGGCGAGCTGCGAGGGCGACTATGTGACTTTCTGGGGGAAGATCATACCGTAGGCAACATGAACTGCCATCCCAATATGATATCCCTTGCCAAAGTCATAAAAAAGAAATGGTTGCCAGCATGGGCTATATCACCACTATTGTATAACCCATGTCCACATACCTTGCCATGCTCGGATGGCCGCTCATCTCGTCGCAGAGCGGTAGGCGCTGCTCCTCTGCGGATTTCAGGCCCCCAGACTGGGTCGCACATGCCATGCAGACGCAGTCGATGAGCCCCGCCTCCTTGACTCTCGCGAAGATGTTGGAGAAAGGCGTCTTCGGGTCTGCGAGCTGGGGGATGAGGGCGGTGGCGCAGCCCTCGATTACTAGCTTCACATCGTAGCCCTTGGACTTCATGTCCAGCACATTCAGGAGGGCGTGTGCAAAGCAGGGAAGCTCACCATTGAATGCAAATATTGCAATTTTCCTTGAGGTATTTTGCAACAGAAACACCTAACAAGCGTAGAGCGCCCGAAGATATAAATAATCCCCATCAAGTGCGTATCAGGAAGCCAGCTTCGGGGAGCTGAACCATAGCCCAGATATCTTCTCCGGACCGTTGTCTGATGTGAACACGACCCTAACTGTGACGCCTGCTGGCTCGTTCGTGTAGTCCGCCATGTAGTAGGCGATTATGTAATTGCCAGTCTGTTCGCCCTTGATGAACGTCTTTGAGTCAGAGACGTAATGCCCGACCTTCGAATCAAGGTTTGATATCAGCTGCTGGAAGTTTGTCAAGTTGAGCGCATTTCTCATCGCATCATCAAAGTCCCTAGAGAACGCGGTATAGTTCCCATTTTCAATCCCAAGGAGTAAGTTCTCGGTCATCGGATCTGCATAGACCCTGAGCGAAGCTTCGTCCACAGGCTGCGGCAGCGAAAGCCAGTAGACAATGCCCCCGACCGCCGCAAGTGCAACGATGACGGCAATAATCACAAAGGAAGACTTCTTCATATGCAAATTGGCACCGGATCAAAGTTGTTGACTACTGCTATTATCATTTGCGCTTGTGGATGCTATCCTGTCCATGTTCAGTATCCCAAGAAGCCCGATCAAGCCCATGATTGCAACAAAAGCCTCAGTTATTACAATGTAGTAAGCCGAGCCCGCAAGTGCTGCCTGGAGGAGAGGTATCGGGGCGTCAAGTGCGGATTTGTAGGCGATCGCGTAGCCGAGCAGTAGCAAGCGCCTTTGGACCACCGCCGCATATGCTAGGGCAGTTGCGAAGACATGGACCAGTATCACGAAAGCTCGCTCCCATACAGCTGCTACTGCAGCCCAAGTAGGTTGGCTGAGCTGGGACTCGATTATCGCGAGCTGGTCAGGCGAGAGCCCCGATAGGACCGAAGGGTTGAGAAATATCGCTACCATCTGGAGGAGCGACGGGAGCCCCAAGACGATTGCCTCAGATGCGCCGAAGCCCACCCCGACAGCAATAGCCTCGTTGTACCCAATTCCTGGGCTTCCTGCACTCCCCCCGCCAGAGATCTCCCTTTTTTCCATAACCCTGAACCCTAAGTAAGCTGCCCCACATTCAAAGACCCCAGTCCGAAGACCCACATAGATCCCAAGCAGAATCAGGCCACCGAGTGGCCCGACTGAGGAAAACCACCACAGATAGAGAGGCTGTGTAATCGCATAGTCCATGACCAGCTTAGGAATGATGGCGGCAGTCCACAAAATCCCGCCGAGGACAAAGAACCTGAATGGGATTTTTCCTTCGCCGGTTCCATTGACCTTGCCTTTCCTCCTCCAGAAGAGTATCGCGCATATGCCGATTATGATCATTCCAGACGGACCTAGGATCAGCCACGGGTTCAGCATAGCACTCATCCTAGAGCGGATTTTAAATGCATGGCTTAAATAGACTGCGGAGAACCGGGATTATTCTGTGTTGAGCCCCTAAGATCCGGTACATATTTTATTCTCCTTGGGCTATTGGGATGATCCTGAGCACCTCCCCTTCAAGCAGGTCTGTGCTGAGGACTGCAGGTAGCACTCTGACGAATAATAGGCGGGGGGCAGTGTTGGTTGTGACTGTGACCGTCCCGTTCTGGTTTATTTATGTTTGTGATAAATGGCACGTTGAAGCAAATAGGGTATTCCAGACAGGCAGTTGGAGAACAGGCAGATCTTGCATTTAAAAAAGCACATCTGTAAGTTCACGGTTAGGCATGGCTGCCATGCATAGGCGGCATTGTTCCCGTTCGAACCCGTGACTTGCCTCGGCAGGCGGGGCAGCAACATACATTCGCCACCATAAAATTAATCACAGCACCAGTCATGCCACCACCATCCCTGTTGCATCAGCGCAACAGAAGTCGACTGCCCGGTTGGTTAATTGATACCAGCTTAAGAAAGGAGAGTGATAAGATGGGATGAGTAATAATTTTTTACCCGTTTAAGACCAGATATTACTTAATGAAAATAACTATATTGAGGATTTCTAAAAACTTAACCAAAAAATGAAATGGTAAATCTGGCCACTTCTGATAGTGGAAAACTGGAAAAGAAGGTTATTCAAAAACCTCATATTACTTTTTCCTTTTTTAACATGTCTGAAAAGTGCTGACAGATAAAAATGGGGTTACTTTTCCTGCCCCATCAGGCGCCTGACTTCTTTCCCGACATTCTCGATCGGGTGCCTCTTAGCCTCTTCCATGAGTGCATTCAGGCGCTTCATGCTGCTGGCAGGATCGGACATCCACTCCTTGGCGAAGTTGCCGCTAGTTATGTTCGAAAGAACCCACTCCATCTTCTTCTTCGTTTCATCGTCTATTACCTTCGGGCCGTAGACGAGCCCGCCGTACTTCGCGGTGTCGCTCACGCCCTTGAGCATCCCCTCCATCCCGCCTTGGAAGATCAGGTCCATTATCAGCTTGGCCTCGTTGCACACCTCGAAGTATGCGACCTCCGGCTGGTAGCCCTTCTCCGTGAGCACTTCGAAGCCAGTCTTGATGAGCTCCATCAGTCCTCCTACTAGGACGCATTGCTCTCCGAAGATGTCAGTCTCGGTCTCCTCCTTGAAGGTCGTCTTTATGACCCCAGGCCTCGTCGATCCGATCCCCTTCGCCCACGCGAGGGTTTCAGCCCAAGCTTTGCCCGAATAGTCCTGGTAGACCGCGACTATCGAGGGCACGCCGTATCCCTTCAGGTACTCCTCCCTCACCCTTACGCCGGGGCTCTTCGGGGCCACCATTATGACGTCCACATCCTTCGAGGGCTTGACGAGCCCGAAGTGAATGTTGAAGCCGTGGGATACGCCAAGGATCTTGCCCGCCGTCAGGTTCGGAGCTATCTCTGAGGCATACACCTCGGGCTGCCTCACGTCTGGTATCAGCATTATGATGAAGTGCGCGAGCTTCGAGGCCTCCGCAACCGAGTACGCCTTGAAGCCGTCGTCCTCCGCGGACTTCCAGGACTTGCTCCCCTCCTTAAGACCTATAATCACGTCCAAGCCGCTGTCCCTGAGGTTCAGGGCCTGGTGCCTGCCCTGGCTTCCGTAGCCCAGTACCGCGATTTTTTTCCCCTTCAGAACTGAAAGATCTGCATCATTGTCCTTGTATATATCCGCCATACCGTTCACCACAACCAGAATATCTTTTGCTGTTTATAAACATGACCAAAGTTGACATATTGAAATCGAATCGTTAAAAAAAAGAAGAGTTTTGTTTAGGCACTCTTCTTGGTTACGTTATTGGTACCGCACAGCGGGCACATGGTGACCTTGTAGTCCGCCCAGAATTTGTGGTTCTTTTCGCATGCGTATTTGACCAGACCCTTGCGGTCGTACTCGGTGCAGACCTTCTCAGTGGTACCACAGTATGGACAGGGGGTAGCATCAGTGATATACCACCATGTGTGCCCGTTTATACATCCGCACATGTAGCCCATTAAGCTCCCCTCTAAAATTATATTACTGCTCATAAAATAAAACATTTGCCTTTTTTGGGACTGAAAGACGCAGGGCTGGACCGTGGAAAAAGCGAGGGGCTTAGCTACTTGGCGGTTGGATCGGATACGGAAGTGGACTTTGCCCCCCTCGACAGAGCGACGATCCCAGTCTTTGCCATCTCGATGATCCCGAAGCCCTTCATGAGATCCAGGAATGCCTGAATCTTCTTGGGCTGCCCCACCACCTCTATCACAAGCGAGTCCTTCGAGACATCAATCACTCGCGCCCTGAAGATGTTGATATAGTTCAGAATGTCAGAACGCTTCAATGATTCAACTGCCGAGACTTTAATCAGCGCCAGTTCCCTGAACGCCGAGTCATCGGGATCGAGCTCGCTGATCTTGAGGACTTCCGGGATCTTGCTCAGCTGCTTGACCAACTGCTCGACGACCGCAGGGTTGCCTCTCGTCGTGATAGTTATTCTCGAGATCTTATCCTTCTCCGTGCTTCCAACGGTTATTGTTGCTATGTTGAACCCTCTCCTCCTGATGAGTGAGGTCACCTTGAAGAGTACGCCTGGCCTGTCCTCGACTAGTGCAGAGATTATCCTCAACTCGTATTCAGCCAAACCAGACCACTTCCCTAAGAGTCTTGCCAGGTGGAACCATCGGGAGCACCTTCTCGTCCCGGGATACGGGCACATCGATTACAATGGGCACTTCGGCACCAACGCTCCTCCTGATCGCAGTCTCAAGCTCGCTGTAGGTCTCCACCCTAATCCCTTCTGCACCATACGCCTCCGCAAGCTTGGCAAAGTCCGGAACCTTCCCCAAGTCTGTCTCGGAGTAACGCTTGTCGCAGAACATGCACTGCCACTGTCTGACCATCCCGAGCACCCGGTTATCCATGACAAGCGTCACGGTCGGTATGTTCTCGACAACGGCAGTGGCAAGATCCTGCTCGGTCATCAGGAAGCTCCCGTCGCCATCTATGTTGAAGACTGGTCGGTCCGGGCAGGCGACCTTAGCCCCGAGCGAGGCGGGGAAGCCGAATCCCATCGCCCCAAGCCCTCCGGAGGTGATGAATGTGCGCGGCTCTAGGACCTGGAAGTGGAGCGCTGCCCACATCTGGTTCTGCCCAACGCCGGTCGTAACGATCGACCTGTCAGGTATGCACGACCGAAGAATCTTCATAATGCGCTTCGGGATCAGGGAGCCCTTGCCCTCGTCGCTATTGTAGAATTCGCTGTACTTCTCCTTCAGCTCGGCGATCCTCTTCGACCATTCGTTTTCCTTCTTCTTTATCCCCATTTCGATCAGGCGGTTTGCTAGGGCTGCGAGCGCCTTGCGCGCGTCAGCTACTATGGGCACATCCACGCCCAAGTTCTTCCCTATCTCTGCAGGATCTATGTCGATGTGGATTATCTTTGCGTTCTCGCCGAACTTCTCCATGCTTCCGACGGTACGGTCATTGAAGCGCATCCCCACCGCTATCAAAAGGTCAGCCTCCTCGGCAGCCATGTTTGCCTCACCCCTTCCGTGCATCCCCATCATGCCGAGTGAGAGCGGGTGGATCTCCGGGATGGCACCCTTTCCCATCAGGGTCGTCGCGACCGGGGCAGGCATCAGCTCTGCAAGCCTCACGAGCTCGGCCATTGCGTTCGATGCAACGACTCCCCCGCCAGCGATAATCAGAGGGCGCTCGGACTCGAGCATCAGCCCCACCGCCCTCTTGATCGAGTACGGATGTGGTTCCCCACTCTTTATGACGTATCCACCTATCCTGACCTTCTCAGCCTCCATGTAGTCGACCTCTTCATAGAAGACGTCCTTCGGTATGTCCAAAAGGACGGGGCCCTTCCGGTTTGTGTTAGCGAGCATGAAAGCCGCCCTTACGGTATCCGGTATCTCCGAAGCCTTGGTGATCTGGAAGGCGTACTTCGTAATCGGGGTGGCTATACCGACTATGTCAGCTTCCTGGAACGCATCCTTCCCGATCAGCGAGCGAGAAACCTGCCCGGTGATCGCGACAACCGGTGAGCTGTCCATGTGCGCAACCGCTATCCCTGTGACAAGGTTTGTCGCGCCGGGGCCACTCGTCGCGGTGCACACGCCGGGGATGCCCTTCGCCCTCGCATACCCGTCGGCCATGTGCGCTGCGCACTGCTCATGGCGCGCCAATATGTGCCTCAGGTCTCCCCCCTCGAGGCATTCGTAAAGAGCGTCGTAGAAAGGTATTGTGGAGCCACCTGGGATCCCGAAGATCACCTCGACCTTCTCGTCCTTCAGTGCTTCAACTACAGCCTTAGCCCCTGAAAGCCTCATTAGAGCCTCCTCCTGGAAATTAGTGAGATCATTTCGGCGTTCATAAGAGAAATACTGCGCGACGGCACGATCTCAAGCTGCAAACGGTCAGATGGTAAGGAATAGAAGACAGACACCAGCAGTACTCCTCATCACTATCACAATCCCATAAGTAACGGGGCTTTTTATATAAATATTTCTTATTTGGCACACGAAAGGCTATAAGGCACCTGAGTTGCCCATCCCCATCCGCAACACCGATTTATATTTATTTTGACCCTCGCATCAGATTGACCTACGCATCATGGCCCAATCATCGCATTAGCCAGTGCAGGCAAGGGCTGTTCTCACCCCCTCCCTCCTTTCTTAAAAAATTGATTTTATCCACATACCACGGATGTTAATTTAATGAGGATTTCGAAAAACTTTACCAAAAAATGAAATGGTAAATTTGGCCACTTCTGATGGTGGAAAGCTGGAAAAGAAGGCTATTAAAAACCTCAAATATTTTAATAAAAAATATTCCTGGCCTTTTTAAGGCATATCAAGAAGGCGCTGGATGCAACGGCAATGCATTTAACCTTGCTGACATTGCATAAGTAAGTCATGGTCTCGCGGCTGAAGGAAGAGATTCGTAAGAAATGCACCGAGATGGGCGTTCCCATGGTAGGGTTCGCCTCTTCGGATCAATGGGATCGCCCGCCCTTCCAGCCATGGGTGCCAGAGGAATTCAGGCCCAAGGCAATACTCCCTGAAACCAGATCTGCCATCGTTCTTGGGATGCCCATTACACTCCCAATAATTGAGACGGCGCCTTCCATAGCTTACCACGTTCTCTACGAGACTGTCAATAGACTTCTGGACCAGTCTACCTACCTCCTCTCCAATTACCTCGGAAAAAAGGGATATGCCTCGATGTCCATACCCAGAGATGGATACGGCCACCTGAGCGTCCTCAAGGACAGGCCAGTTGCATTCTTTTCACACAGGCACGCTGCATACCTCGCCGGGCTTGGCACTTTCGGAATGAATAATGTTATACTTACGAGGGAATATGGACCGAGGGTCCGCTTCGGAACGATCTTCACGGCAGCCGAAATAGAGCCGGATCGCATCATGGAAGGTGACCTCTGCATTAAGTGCATGCGTTGCGTGGATGCGTGTCCTGCGAAGGCTCTGCCTGGTCAAGAGTATCCTCAAAGGCTGACCGATAAAGATGCATGCCTCATGGAGAATCTAAAACTGCTTGAGCGCTATATTTCCCCATGCGGCATATGCCTAAAGGTCTGTCCCATAGGTGAGGATAGGAAGCTCTTCGACCGGGAGGATGCTTCGATATACGATGAAGGCGACAAGAGGCACGAGGCGCTCCATCGAGCATGGAGGCATGTCCGCTCCTATGGCGCGAGGCATAGCCAATGATATAACGGGCGTATCCTAAAAACTTTCAAAAAACTTTCAATAGAGCAGATCCATTGCATTATTTTTTATGATTTTATAAGCTTGCCAGGCCAATGCTTCATAGTTGCATTCTATGCGCAACCATATAGCATATCAGCGCTCATCCCCCAGCTTGCAGGGGGCTTCCAGATGCCAAGTAAAAATCCAACCAAGAAAGACGTGCAGTCATCAAAATTTCGTAGTTAAACATAGCAAATAACAAATTGCATTGCAAGACCTGCAACACCTTAACTGAACCCAAGTTTTGCATATCGCTTCATATGAAGCCATAGGCGGAGATCCCAATTCCCCATAGTATTTTTTAAAATTGTTGCCTAGAAAGTTGCTACGGGCCGCATTAGCGATCGGATATAAGAAATGTGGACTAGTCGAAATTCTGGATTGCAACTTTTTTGCTCTGCAACGTTCGCAAGACAACAAACGCTTGGGGCACAGGCGGAAAAATCTGTCTATCCGGATTATCACGCCTTACGTATGAGGATTCCTACGTTTGAATAAAAAAAGCAAATGGGATATGAGTTTTAGGCTATCTTTTTACCAGCCTCGTAGCTTGCGCTCTGGTTCCACACTTCCCTGGGCTCTAGCACCCATACGCCCCTGGCGGAGAGACCGATCTTCTTGAGCTCCACGTTCATTTTTTCGAGCACTTCTCCAGAAGTCAGGTAGTCCTTCACCGCTGCCTTGATCTCATACGAAGTTGTCTCCTTAACAGTGAGGACCGATGCTAACTCTTTGGATTTCTTCATGTTCTCCAAGTTGCTGCTGCTCCGCTTCATCAATACGGCGCCTAGAACAATGGTGTTTGGGTCCGGCGCCATCAGGCTGCCGACGTGGACTATGTGTACGTTGCCCTCAGGGGTCTTTGTCCCAAGAACCTTAGTTGCACGGGGGTCATTCAGGATCTTCATTACATCTGCGGGTAGCTCTACCACAAAAATACCTCCGAGATCTATACCCTTTCACTAGATATAAATATTATTTTTTAATATTTTATTATTAAAGTGAATTCGTATGGATAAAGGAGTGCTGGGGGAGATCGAGGGGCTTAGGGAGGAGGTCAGGAGGCTCAATGAGGAGTTTGGGAAGTCTAGGTACGAGGATCTCAGACGGGCGTTCTGCGATGAAATCAGGGTCCTAGTGGGCATGGAGACTAAGGGATTGATCGACCCTGAGATGATCGATCTGGGCAGGTCCTCTGAATGCCGCATAAAGGATCACTGCTTCAATAGCATGAGGGAGGCGATTGATGAGGGGCTGAGGCGATTCTCTCGGGGCGATACGAGTGGTGCGCTTGCTCTCCTGTGCCAGCTCGAGGGGCGTATCAAATCATCTGAGAGCCCCTGTCTGGATGCGGTGTGCACCAAAAGGGTCCTCACCCTCGTTAGGGAGGTGAAGATGCTGATTTCAATCTTCGATGCGATCCTCGGTGCAAAGTGTGATGAAAAACATACAGTACTCTCAAGTAACGCCTACGCAGCTCAAAGAGCAAGCATAAATAACACAGTGCCTGATCCTGCCGAGATCGAGAGGGCACTGGTACCGCTGTCCAACAGGCGGAGGGTGGCACTGCTCAAGCTGCTAAGTCAGAAAGGGATCAAGTTTACAGAAATGAGCAGGACCCTCAACTTGAGGACAGGACACCTCCAGTTTCACCTTAGAGTGCTCGCAACGCAGGGCTATATAACGGTGGATCGGGATAGCAGGACATACATGATAACCGATAGGGGCAGGGCAGCACTTTCTTGGGCGGAGGCATTCACGTCGATGCTCAGGGGAGAAAACGCAGGATCATCGAGCCCCTGCACCGCCTCCGCCGAACCCGCCCCCTCCGAATCCTCCGCCAAAGCTGCCAGCGCGCCCGCTGCCCGTCTGGGGAACGGATGCATGGACGATAGGCCTGAAGATTAGCCTGATTCCGGGCAGGTAAGATGTATCGGGCAGATCGATCTTCAGCTCATTCATAGCCCGGGCAACATTGTCCCCAACTCCGAGAGCGGTTCCGTAGACGAGCCACTCGCCCCATATTAATAGATCCTGCGGGGCATATTTCTTCATCATCACCAAATCCGCAAGGAAGTTCCTGAAAGCATCCCACTCCAGCTTCTCACGGTAGTATTCACTCTTCCACCTCCCGAACAGGGAGGAGGGGAACGCAAGGGCAACAGCTGTCTGCAGCAGCGCTAGGAACGAGAATCCGGCTGCGCTGAGGAACAAGGATGATGGCACTTCGAAGACCAATGTTCCCACAATCGAAGTAAAGAGGGCTGCAAGTGAAACGATAAGCAGGGGAATCAGCCTCCTCCTACCCCCTGCCACGTACCTATTCGCGACCGAGTTGTCCGAATATTTTGATATTAGGGCCCACTTGACCTTCACCGCATTGAGCGAGGAGTAGCTCCCCGAGGACGCCATCTTCTCCACCTTATTCCGGACCAGTTTGAGGTCCAGTAAGCCGTCCTCTGATATGCCAGAGAGGAACTCAAGGACGAGCCTCTCGTATCTGTCCTCCGAGGTGGTCTCCAAGATCCTTATCGACGTTCCATCGCCCTCAATCTTCAGCTTGCCCTGGCGGCTGAGATCCAAGATGGTGGCGTAGAGACCGTTCTCATCGAAGACGAATGGATCGTCACGGAAGACGAGGTTCGCGACCCACGGCTTTACAGATGCGTTAGGGACGAAGCTCAGGTATTTTGGCACAGGGTACCGTTTTTCTCTCCCATACAAGAGGTAGATGCCGAGTATCAGGAATGGCATTGCCAGCGCAAGTCCCTTGGCTACGTCCCTTAAGCCTGAGGCGACGCGGAACTGTATTGAGTGCAGGAGGTTTGCCTGCTCGGTCTGATCTCTGACCCCCTGAACCTCTCTAGGGAAGCCCTGGAGCCCAGAAAGGGCATCTTTGGAGAGGAGAAGCTCGACCTCGAGGATCTGGTCCTTTTCGGCAGAACCGAGGATGTACACCCACTCATCCGTCTCCAAGAGCCGCAGTGTGAGGGGGCGGGCATAGACCTGGGTTATCGCCCCAAATTCAGGGAATGCCACTCTGATGAAAACGTTCCGGTAATCAAGGTGCTGATCAGCGAGCATTAGGTTCAGGTGCACGTCTGAGCTATCGTACTCGATCGGAGGGTAGATCGAGAAGACATACTGCACGCGATACGTGCCAGCCTCGAAATAGGAGGGGGCATATATGCCGACCTCGTTGATCTCAGCGTTCGAGGAGATGAAGCTCAAGACCGAGGGGGACTTGTTGGAGGGAGGGACCCAAACTTCCCCTGATGCATCCCTGAAGTAAGGGATCGCCCCAGGCGGGACCTCGCAAGAGAGAAGCGAGACATGGGGCGTCCCGAGCGGGATCTGTGAGAGCGGCACATCCCAGGCGCGGTAGAGCATCCGGTACTTCCCGGAAGCCGCGACGTTGTAGATGTACTCTTCGACCAGAGTTCCATTCGGGTATATGGTCGCATCGTAGGAATCAATCCACACGTCTTCCAGAGATAAAGCAGGCGGATGCTCCAAGAGGAACGCCCCTAATGCTGCAATGGTGATGGTCAGCAAGAAAAGAATGGCAACCTGCCTGCTCTCTGACAACCCAAAACCCAACCTAGAACTCTATCTTCGGGCGCTGCGCTGCCTCCTCTTCAAACTGTAAGTACTCCATCTTCCGGAGACCCATCAAACTGGAGACCATGTTGCTTGGTATGGTCTCGGTCTTGATGTTGAACTCCTGGACTATGTTGTTGTAGGTGTAACGGTGCCTCGCGATCTCCTCCTCGAGACCTTTCACAGAATCCATCAGTGATGTCACACTCCCTGAGGTCTTCAGGTCCGGGTAGGCTTCCGCCACAGCTACTATGCTCCCGAAGATCCTCCTCGACTCAGCGTCAACGCTCCTCAGCCCTTCCGCACCCGCCTTCCCAATCTCTGACCTGAGCCCAGTTATCTTCTCAAGGACCTCCTTCTCGAACTTGGCATAGCTCTTCACCGCGCCGAGCAGCTGCTCGATCATATCAAGCCTCTTCTTCATCGCGACGCGGACCTGCCCCAAGGTTGCCTGGGCGGAGTTGGACAGGGTCTTGAACCTGTTGTAGACCGAGACGAAGTAAATGACAAAGACAACGATGATGACAACGGCTGCACCCACGATCAGGATCTGGACAATTTCCATGATCACATCACTCAAATCATAACTGGACATTTAAAGCCTTCATATAAATGTATGCTATGTTTCCCGGACTTCCAGGCTGCACAAAAATTAGGAAAATCAGTAGATCTTTCCTCCGATCAATGCAGTCGGGTGGATCACGATCATCCCTGCGCCCTTATAAACTGAGCCGTTGACCCTGCCGTAGATCTTTAGCGCTCCACCATGGTTGTGAACCTCGCCTTCGACCTCGCCATAAATTTCGACTGAGCCATTTTCCATGATCACGTCCTGCCTGGACTATCCCGTTGAGGATCAGCCGGCCGTTATTCGCCACGACCACTACCAGTTATGGTGCCATTAAGGATAATCCCATCGCCTATCTTTAGGTTCCCTTCGATCATTGTCCACGATCCTCGTTTTGGATCATTTTAAGGTATTACATGACACCATTAAAAACTCCATACATCAAAATATATAAGAAATGAATTATTTATAATGTTTATTTAATAAAAACTTTATGATTTAAGAATATACTAAATATATCATATATGCATATTTCTGACACGCTTTCTGTTCTCCCCTGCCTGGGATTTACGCATCATCCCGATCTGAGGGAATCGGAATATCCCTATGTTATCCTCTACCGCCAGTGGCACGAAAGTGTCTATGTCAGACTCGCGGAGGTAGGGCGAAAGGAGATCTTTCTGATCGATCTCGTTAATACCTGAACCGGCGGAGAGAGGGGAGAATGCAGGCATAACAACAAGCCTCCTGCCCCTGTACTTTCCGACGAGGAAGCACTTGAATTTGTACCGCGCGCCCGAGGAGTCCAGCGACGAGACTGCAGGGTGCTCATGGCCGATTATTATCACTCTGGCGCTCTTTGGGATGTCTATCGCTACATGCCCGTGCAGGAGGGCGATATAGTCCAGTAGGAGAAACTTCTCGTGGAGTTGGACGTCGTACCTCGAGAGTATCGCGATCACGTAGTTGTCATGGTTCCCGCGCACGACATGCGTCTCGACGCCGATCGATCTGAGCGACTCGAGGAGGTCCTTGACTTCGACCCACTCCTGGGAGGAAGGCTTCCCGAACTCGTGCTTTAGGTCACCCAGTATCACTAGCCGCTTCGCACTTGTTGCACTTATCAGCCCCTCGATCCTCTGGCGCATGGCAATATAGGAGTCCTGCGGGAGGAACACACCTTTCTGGCGCAGCGCACTCTCGTAACCGATGTGAAGATCGGAGATCACTAGCGAGCTGTACCCGGGGAGAAACAATACGGGATGCGCCCCGACTGTGACACCGCCCTTGAATAGCCGCATACCATTACATAAAATAAAAAAGGCAATAAATTATTGCTTTCTACGCCCTCATCAGATCCTCCTGCTTGTATTTGTACAGGTTGAGGTCCTGGAGGATCTCGAGGAACTCCTCGTCCGAAATTACGCCCCGCTTCTGCAGGGATACTTCGTAAATCCTTCCGAGTATCGTGGGATACATATCATTGGGGATGCTCAGCCCGAATTCCTTCAGCTTGAGGTCCAGGTTGTATGGCCCACTCTTCTTGCTCAACAGGATCCTTGGCTCCGGGTGGCCTACGAGATCGTAAGCGAATGGGTATGAGAGATATCCTTCCTCTGCCTTAGATATCCACTGGGCCGACTGGGCGGACTCGATATTGAATACATTCGCACCGACTATCGGCTTATTCATCGGGATTGGGAAGCCGGATATTTCGGCCACGAGCTTGCAGAGGCGGTAGAGTTCCTCCAGCCTTATGTTTGATTCGACGCCCATCAGCAGCTTCAGCCCGAGTGCAACCTCGCTCAGGGGCGTGTTTCCTGCCCTCTCGCCCATGCCATTCACAGTGACGTGCACCACCGACGCTCCTGCTGCGACGCCCGCCAAGGTGTTCGCGGTCGCCATGCCAAAGTCGTTGTGGCAGTGGACCTCTATTGGCTTCGTGGTCATCTCGCGCATCTTCTTGACGAGCCCGTACATCGCCATCGGGAGCATCACGCCAAAGGAGTCGGAGAGCGCAAATGAGTCACAGTATTTTTCTGTGCCTGAGACGATCTCCTTCAGAATGCCCGGGTCCGACCTAGTTGAGTCGACGAGAAGAAGTGCGACTTGCATCCCCTCTGACTTTGCATAGGCTGCGTTCTCAGCAGTCTTTGAGACGACTTCCTCGAGATTGGTCGAGTAGCTCCCTTTCATCATTACCTCGCTCGCCGGGATCTCGATAGTCACCCCCCAGCTCTCACACTCCTTGGCTGCAGATATGTCCAGCCTGTTATTCCTGCACCAGGAGAAGAGCTTACTTTCGAGCGTGGCGGCAACCAGCGCCCTCAGCGCATCCCGGTCCTCCGCTGAGAAGCCGGGGGTGCCGACCTCTATCCTGTCAACGCCAGCCCGGTTCAGTGCCCTCCCTATCGCTATCTTGTCGTATTTCGTTAGTACGACCCCGGGCTGCTGCTCTCCGTCCCGGAGTGTCACGTCATGAAAACCGACCTTCCTGACGTCAGGGGGTTTGACCAGGGAACTGTCGTAGTTGAAGGGGCTTACAAACCATTTGGGGGTTATCCAAGGCTTATCCATCAAAGTTCCTCCGTGGTCATATATAGTGCAGGGATTTTAAAAACCCTTTTATTCAGATATAAGCCCTTTATACAAAAGGAATAAGTAATACTTGACTTTTAAACGAAACCAAGGCACGGGATCTCTATGACTGTTGTTGTAGCGCAGGAAAAGAAGCCCCTGATAAGATTCGACCTAAAGAAATGCGCGTTCTGTAAGATCTGCGAACTGAGCTGCTCGAAATACCATTACAAGAAGTTTGGGGATTCGATCTCACGGATAACGATAATCAGAAAGGGGCCGCTGATGTTCAAGTACTTTATATGCACAAGGTGCGAGAAGCGCTTCTGCATCCCCGCCTGCCCGACCAAGGCACTCTCTTACAAGGACGGGAACATCGTTGTGGACCCGAAGTTGTGCAATTCGTGCGGGGACTGCGTGAAGGCATGCCCGTTCAAGGGCATCAAGCTCCACCCAGAGACCAAGCTGCCGCTCATATGTGATCTATGCGATGGTGATCCGAGCTGCGTCAAGGACTGCCCCAAGGGCGCGCTATCACTCGTATGGTTACCTGAGGCAAGGAAGTGATCATTATGAAGTACGGCGGATACAAAGGGAAAGTTTTGGGAATTAATCTGACAACCAAGAAGACCTCCACAATAGAGGTGACGGACGAATTCGCCAGGAAGTACCTCGGAGGGAACGGCTTCGCGGCGAGGTACCTATTTGACATGGTCGACCCAAGGATGGACGCGTTCGACGTAACGAACATCGTCGCAATGATGACAGGGCCATTCCAAGGGACCAATGCCCCGACCGCTGGTAAGTACTACATGGCTACTAAGTCACCTCTCACGAATGGCTACTTCGACAGCGTGAGCGGTGGTTTCATAGGCGCGCAGATCAAGTATGCAGGGTATGATGGCATTCTCATAACCGGGAAGGCGGACAAGCCGACCTACCTCTTCGTAGAAGATGGAAGGGTCGAGTTCAAACCTGCAGAGAAGCTCTGGGGGAAGCTAACTGGGGAGACCCAAGAGAGTATAAAGGAGGAGATCGGTGACCCGAACCTCTGCGTCTCGGCGATCGGCCCTGCGGGCGAGAATTTGGTAAGGTACGCATGCGTGATCACAGAGTACAGGGCCGCCGGGAGGGGAGGAGTCGGCGCAGTGCTCGGTTCCAAGAAGCTCAAGGCAATCGCCGTCAGGGGATCAGGCACGAATGAGGTCGCGGATCCCGAGGCTTATGAGGCGTGGATGCAGTGGTACAAGGAGGAGGCGAAGAAGGTGCCGGCGATCTCGACAGGTCTTCCAACCTATGGCACGCCTTCACTAGTCGCAAGCATAGGTAAGATGCTAGGCGCAATGGGATCATATAACCACCAGACCGAGTTCTTCGAGGACTGGGAGAACATCTCTGGCGAGAGGCTGAAGAAGGAGTTCTGGGACAAGGACACCGCCTGCCCGACCTGCCCGATCGCCTGCAGCAAGGTATTCTCTGCCAAGTCAGGGAAGTGGAAGGGCGCGATATCGGAGGGGCCTGAGTATGAGACAATCTACTCGCTTGGGTCGATGTGCGGCATCGACGACCTTGGCGCGATCATAAAGGGCGATAGCCTCTGCGACGAGTGGGGCATGGACACTGTCACCTACGGCGTGACGGTCTCGTTCCTTATGGAGGCATATGAGAAGGGGCTAGTAACGAGGGAGAACACAGACGGCATGGAGTTCAAGTTCGGGAACGACGACTTGATGATTGCATACATCGAGAAGACCGCGAAGAGGGAAGGCGTAGGGAACCTGATAGCGGAAGGATCCCTCCGGGCTGCCAGAATCATCGGAGGCGGATCGGAGCGGTTTGCGATCCAGGTCAAGGGCCTCGAGATACCAGGACACTCCGCGAGGGCGCTCAGGGGCATGGCGCTTGGCTATTCCACCGCGACCAGGGGAGGGAGCCACCACGACCCGAGGCCGACTGGAGAGTACGCGGGCGTCTCGGACAGGAAGGCAGTCGAGGGGAAGGCTCCATGGGTGATCGGTACGCAACAGATGACCACGATCGGGGACAGCCTCGTGAACTGCCACTTCCTGGAGAGGGTGCTCGGGTTCACGCTGACCCAGAAGTGGGTAGATGCGATCAATCCGATAACAGGGTTCGGCTATACGCTGGAGGAGCTGACAGATGTCGCCGAGCGGATACTCGACCTCGAGAGGTCCTTCAATGTCAGGGTCGGGATAAGGAGGAAGGATGACACGCTCCCAAGGAGGTTCCTCGAAGAGCCAATACCCGAGGGCCCGTCCCAGGGGATGTACACCGATGAGCAGACTCTGAACAGGATGCTCGACGAGTTCTATGCGCTCAAGGGATGGGACCCGAAGACGGGGATCCCAACGAGGGAGAAGCTCACCAGGATGGGCCTCGAGGACGTCGCGGACTGCCTGAGCAGGAGCGGGATAAGCCCCTGAGGGCGACCCATTTTTTTCTCCTATCTTTATTTCCATAATTTTGTGCTTCGATTGAACCCGGCCAGAGTAGAGATCGATGTATTCTTGGCATCCAAACAGAAAAGATATTAAAACAGCAGAAGACGACTTCACAATGAGGTTTTATCCAATGAGTGAAGCGCAGTTATTCGAGGAATTGGCCAAGGCAGTATACAGTGGGGATGATGCCAAGGCAGTCGAGCTCTCAAAGAAGGCCATCAGTGCCGGAATGGATCCTCTTAGGGCAATAAACGAGGGATTAATGAAGGGTATGGGCAGAGTCGGGGACGACTTCAGCCAGCTCAAGATATACCTCCCAGAGGTAATGCTCGCGGCTGATGCCATGAAGGCGGCACTGTCGATCCTCGAGCCCGAGGCACTAAAGAGGGGCGGAAGCGCAGTCCAGAAGAGCAGGGTCGTGATCGCGACCATCACGGGCGATATCCATGACATTGGAAAGAACATCGTTGCAATGTTAATGAGGGCTAATGGGTTCCAGGTATACGACTTGGGCAGGGACGTACCGATAGACGAGCTGGTAAAGAAGGCAGAGGAGGTGAAGGCGGACTTCATATGTGCGTCAACGCTCCTCTCGACATCTATGCCTTACATGGAGGACCTGATAGCGCTCCTTAAGGAGAGGGGGATCAGGGAGAAGTACCTCGTGATGGTTGGCGGCGGGCCGGTCACCCGCGAGTGGGCAGCCTCGATCGGAGCGGACGGTTACGGTGACGACGGAGACGAGGCAGTCAAGGCGGCGAAGGAGCTCCTCCAGAGGAGAGTTTCTCAATGACCTCGATCTGGGAAGTAATCGACAGGACTGAGACAGGAACATTCATGGAAGAGAGCGACTTCGACCTCAAGGTCGTAGCGAAGAAGTGCAAAGACCTCGTGAAGGAGCACGACATAAGGTACGATCCGAAGCAGATAATCACCTCAGACAACTCCCTTGCGGACGACGTCTTCGAGGCGGGGCTCAGGCTGGCGCTGGAGGCTGGGATATACTGCATCGACACAAAGAGGGTCGTCAGGTTCGACGATTATGAGCTTAAGGAGGGGATCATCTCTGCGCCGAGGAGGCTGCTCATCGGTCAGAACAAGGACTCAAGGATACTCTATGCCAGGAGGATCGAGGACGAGCGTGCTCCGATAATCTGCGGCGGCCAGGCAGGGGCGGCGATACCTGAGGAGTGGTACCTTCCGATGTCGATTTCATACATGAAGGAACCGCTCATCGATATGATCAACAACGGCGGGCTCGCGGTGGTCGAAGGAAGAAAGGTAAGGACGAAGACGCCGCTTGAGATCCAGGCTACTAGGAGGGAGCTCTCAATGCTTAGGGAGGCGGCGAGACGCGCAGGTAGGCCAGGGATAAGCCTGCTTGCAGCAGAGAGCAGCGTCTCTGCGATGGGTGACCTCGCGATAGCCAGCGACAGGTACATGAGGAGGACAGATTCGCACCTCGTGGCGCTCCTCAATGAGCTGAAGACTGATTACGACAGGATCTCGAAGGTTGTGAACTTCTACGAGTACGGGGCCAACAATGTGACCCTAGTGGATCCGATCATCGGCGGCTACGCAGGGGGGCCTGAAGGCGTAGCGGTCTGCTTCGTCGCCTCATTCCTGCTCGGGAGGGCGATGTACGGCTCGGACTACCATGTATGCCACCCGATCCACTTCAAGTACATGAGCACCAGTGCTCCAGAGTGCATGTGGAACCTGAGCATCGTCGGGCAGGCGATGGCGAGGAACGCCCCTTCCATAATAATGGGAGATGTGTGGACCTCGGCAGGCGCTGGCAGCGAGATGGTGTTCTACGAGACGGCTGCGAACACAATAACGAACGTGGTGACTGGGAGCCACCCGCTCGGGGTATCTGCGACCAACGGGAAGTACCCGCACGCGAGCGGGCTGGAGACAAGGTTCATGGCAGAGATAGCTCACGCCGCGGTCAGATCTAGGCTCACGCGCAATACGGCGAATGCGATCGTTGTCGAGCTGGTGAATAGGTACGTGGACAGGCAGGGCAAGCCAGACATCGGGAAGCCGTTCCCAGAGCTCTATGATACTGCAAAGGTGATCCCGAAGTATGAATGGAACGCGACGTATCTGAAGATGAAAGAGGAAATTTCCCAAATAACTGGACTGAAGCTCAGCTAGGATGGAGGAAGGGAGGGAGAGAGAAGATGAATACTTACAGGCTCGACGAGATAACCAAGCGGGCTCTCGAAGGTCCATTTATGGATGAGAAGGATTTCGACATGAAGCTGATGAAGAGGACGAGGGAGCTTGTCAGGGAGTATAACATAAGGTACGACCCGAAGGAGCCTGTCTGCACAGATGACTCGGTTGCCGACGACGTCTATGAGGCCGCGAAGAGGCTCCTCCTCGAGATGGGTTTCTACTGTCAGACGACGAAGCGCTCCATTATGTTCGAGGAGGATGAGATCAGGGGCGCACTCAGGTCGCTCCCTGAGAGCATCGTCCTTGGCACGGGGAAGGACGCGGTCCCAATGTACATGAGGCGGGTCGAGGATCCGAGACCGCCAGCGATACACGCAGGGCCGACCGGAACCCTCTGCACCGAAGGGGAGGTATATGTTAAGACGATGCGCAGCTTCGCGCAGGAGGATGTGATCGACTCGGTCGGGGCTGGAACTCTGGCCACGATAGACGGCTTCAAGATAAGGAAGGGGGCCCCGCAGGAGTTCAGGGCGGCGCGGGTCCTAGCCAGGTGGGCGAGGGAGGCGATAAGCCAAGCGGGAAGGCCGGGAATGCACATAAATGATGTGGCAGTCGTAAGCCCCGAGGCAAAGCTCTGTGCGCTCAATCCTGCATACGGGTTGAGGGCCAGCGATGGGATAATAGTTTCGCAGATGATCGAGCTGAAGACGAGCTTTGAGCACCTCTCGCTGATAGAGCACCTCCAGAGCTACGGGATACACATCGGCAACCTGATGACCCCAATCCTAGGCGGTTACTCGGGCGGACCCGAAGGGACGGCGATAGTGAACGTCGCTGAGCATATCGCAGGCGCTATATGCTACAGCGCAAGCTACCACTACTGCAGCCTGACCAATGTGAAGAATCTCAACGGGACGGACCGCCCCGGCCTCTGGGCGATAAGCATGGTCGGGCAGGCGCTGGCGAGGAACTCGGAGATCATGAGCGTCTACGACTGCTACTGCGCAAGCGGGCCAGGGGAGGAGATGCTCCTCCTTGAGGCTGCGGCAGGCGGGATTGCAGCTTCGGTCTCTGGGATGAACCTGATGGGTTGCGGATCCTGCGGCGGCAAGCTAGTAGACCATTCCACAGGGCTTGAGGCGAGAATGCTGAAGGAGGCGGGAGCAGCCGCAGCGGGCATGAGAAGGAGCGACGCGAACGGGATCCTGAATAAGATCCTTCCGAGATACGAGGAGAGGCTGGATATATCCAAGGCGCCCAAGGGCAAGACATTCCAAGAGCTCTACGACTTGGCCTCGGCAAGACCCAAGAAGGAGTGGCAGGGGATGTACGAGAAGGTCGTTGGAGAGCTCTCGGACCTGGGCCTAGAACTCTCAATATAATCATTATTTTATTTTATTTTATGAAGTTTTTTGAATAACTTAACCTTTGTTGGCGTCGTTTTCATTTGTTAGCCATTTTTATGGCGTTCTATGCAAACCTTGGCAGTTTTCCATCTTTCGTCGTCCTTTCCTTCATTTCGTTTTTCCATCATTTTCTCGTCCAGTCGAGTCGAGATCCTATGCCTGTACCCGCCTGCTTCCCTATCGCAATCGCCTGCATTAAATTGAAGCAGAGGCAGGAGAAGAACATCTTAACCCTCACCCGTGACAACGTCGTCACCAGCATGTGACCAGCCTTAAACACCCTCTTCAGCACCGCAAACGCCCTCTCGATCGGCGCGCGCTTCCTCGAGATCCGGGCGTTCTGCATCCTCTCCCACACGTCAATGGGACCCGCCCTGGTGCCACGCCGCATCGTCGCGTCGTACACCTTCGAGCGAGCGCCGTAGCCCTTGTCCCTGTAGACCACCCCTCCCCTCCTGGAGAGGCCAACCTGCGAGTCATGTACCGATGCCGTTGTTGCCCTGAAGACCCTTATTTATCAGCCCGTATTTCAGGCCCGTCTATCTGAACGTGCAGCTTGTAGCTAATCGAAGTACGACCGGTTGAGCTTCTTTCTTCGTTGGTCCACGTCCCGTCCCTGTTCCTGCGGGTCATGGCATTGCCCCTTGGTTCCATAGGCGAGTGCCCTGGATCCGCAGCGACGAACGTTGCATCCTGGGCTGCCTTGCCCTCCCCCTTCCTTCTTCTCGACCCTCAGCCCTTATTGTCCATCTGCCTCCAGCTCTCCCAACCTTCTCCAGCTTGCCGTTCTCTATCAGACGCTCACGGAAGAGCCGGACGGTGGTGTAGTCCGGTATCACTCGGGGAATCCGAGGAGGTGCTGGAAGCGATGTCCCTGGCAACCTCCCTCTCCAGCCCGGGGTCCGATCCGACAGGCCGTGCCACTGCTGCAGCACGAGCATCTTCAGCATCATTATGCAGTCGTAGTTTGGCCTCCCCTCCCCCTCTTCCCCCTCTCTGTAAGGTTGTTGCAGGATGAAACGATTATCGACCGAAAGGACTCAGTCTATGAGGGAAGTGGCCTCGGCAAGCTTATCGGACTTCAAACGCTCATTCGTTGTAGTAGGCGTTCATCACGGCATACTCAAATCGAAGGAGTCTGAATGACCCATGGTACGATGATCTTTAAGCCTTGCTATGGCGCAGGCAGGTGTTATAGGGAGGTTTATCGAAGATCTCATTTTATTTTATTTTTCATTTCAAGAATAGGCAGTAAGCCTGAAAAAAAAGGAGGGACGATCATCATTGCTTTCCGATCCTCTTCCCCAAGCTGGCTGGGCCCCTTACCCTCCTCCCTCCTGCCACCAGTGCCACCAATGCGACAAGGTATGGCAGTAGCGCAAAGAGCTGGATCGTTGATGCCCCAGAGAGCTCCGGGAATATTATCCCAATCCTGAGCGAGAGAGCTTCGGTGAAACCGAATAGCAATGATCCAGCCAGCACGCCCCACGGGTTCCACCGCCCAAGTATGACTATCGAGACCGCGACGAAGCCCCTCGCAGCCACTATCCTGGTGTCGAAGGTGTTGAACATAGAGATCGTAAGCAGACCGCCCGCCAACCCCGCCAGCATGCCCTCTGCGAACAGGGCAGCATACCTCATCTTTACCACGTTTATGCCCAAATATGAGGCTGTCACAGGATCTTCACCGATGGCTCGTAGGCGAATGCCGAATGTCGTCTTCGTCAAAAGCATGTAAACCAAAGGCACGGAGATCAGTCCAAGGTACACAAATCCAGTCTGTGAGAAGAGGACCTCGCCCAGAACGGGGATCTGGCTCAGGATCGGGATGGGCAAAGGACCAAAGAGCTCCCCGAGGTATGGCGAGACACCCCCTGTGAACAGCACCCTGGTGAAGTAGAGCGTCAGCCCGCTCGCAAGGAGGTTGATTGCCAGACCAGAAACGACATGATCCAGATCCAGGCTCACCACCAGGACTCCAAAGAGTAGCGTGGCCAGAACCCCGCCCACGATTGCTGAGACCAGGCCGATCCAAAGGCTGCCAGTGAAATATGCCCCAATGAAGGCGGAGAAGGCGCCGAGGAGCATCGCCCCCTGGATGCCGAGGTTCAGCAACCCTCCCCGCTCAGCGATCGTTTCCCCCAATGAGGCAAGTAGGAGCGGGGCTGCAACTCTTAAGGTGGCGGCAGCGAGTCCTATCAAGACTGCCCACTCGATCATAACTTAAGCACCCCACGCCTCTCCAGGAAACGCATCAGTGGCTCAGAGGCAAGCACAAATACGAACAAGAGCCCTTGCATCAAGTCGACTATACCCATCGGTATGTTCATTGTCCAAGCGAGCGTTGAGGAACCGTTCATTATCGCTGCCAGGAATAGCGAAGCCAGCGCAACGCCAAGCGGGTTGTTCTGACCTAGGAGGGCAACCACGATCCCAGTGTACCCATATCCTGGCGAGAGCGACCCTCTGACCCTGTGCTGTATCCCCATCACTTCGGTTATTCCAGCAAGGCCCGCCAGCAGCCCACTGAATATCAGTGAGACAAAGATCATCCTGCCTACCTCTATCCCGCCGTACCTTGCGGCCTCCGGGCTCTCCCCGACGACCTTGACCTTGTACCCGAAGGTTGTCCTTTCAAGTAAGAAGTATACAACGGGCACGAGTGCCAGCGCGAGCACAACGCCCAAGTGGAGCCTTGTCCTGGGCAGGATAACTGCCAGCGCGGAGGTTGAAGGTATCGCCGCCGACTCAGGGAACAGAGTGTCAGGGCTCCTAAAAGGGTAAGATATCATCCACTGGACCAGGTAGATGCCTACGAAGTTCATCAGGAATGTGGTTATCACCTCATTGATACCGAGCTTGACCTTCATCAATGCCGGCCCAGCAGCCCACAGGAGACCGCCAAGCGCCCCCACCACAAGAGCAGCCAAGAGAGCGAGCGGTCCGCCGCCTATGCCGATCGCCACGATGGTTCCGAGCATTGCCCCAATGTAGAGCTGACCCTCTGCCCCGATGTTCCATATTTTGCACTTGAAGGAGACCGCGAGCCCCAGGGATACGATCAGTATGGGAGTCATCCTTATCAGGGTCTCGGAGAGCAGGTTTATGTCTCCGAAGGCTCCTTGGAACATATAAATAAATGCCAGAAATGGGTTGACGTTGTTTATCAAGAATATGATTGAGGTCGCGACCAGCGTTAGCGCCACCGATAACAGCGCCCTGACAATCGAGCGCTTTGTACCCCTTGATATAACTAGCTGGTTTGTCAAGTCACTCAGCCCCCAACATCAACCTAGAGAGCCGTTCGATGTCCAAGTTCTCGGGGACGAACTCCCCGACGATTCTGCCGCCGAAGATGACGCATATCCTGTCGCTCAGCTTTATTATCTCGTCCAAGTCGGACGAGACGAGGAGGATCCCAATGCCCTTCGACCTGAGCGCCACGAGCTCCTGGTGGACTGCCTCCGACGCCTTTATGTCTAGCCCAGCGGTCGGTTGCTCAGCAATAAGGACCTCACCACCGTTGGAGAGTTCCCTCGCCACGATCAGCTTCTGTATATTGCCACCAGAGAGGTTCTCGACAGACGTGCAAGGGTCCGGCACCTTTATTGAGAAACGGGATATCAAGTTCTCTGCATTCCTGAGCACCAACCCCCTGTCGATTACACTCTTCCTGCTCATGGGGGGTTTACCGATGCATTTGAGCGCGAGATTTTCGTGGACCCCCATCGTGAGAATGACTCCCCTGTGCAGCCTGTCCTCAGGGATGTAGGAGATGCCTCTCTCGATTATGAAGCGGGTCGGCTTGTTGGTAATGTCATGAAGCGCGAGCCTCACGGTCCCGGACTCCACTCTCCTAAGGCCTGTGATCGCCTCGACCAGCTCCTTCTGCCCGTTGCCTGCCACTCCCGCAATTCCGACGATCTCGCCTGACCTCACCACTAGGCTCAGCCCGTCAACCGCGGGCCGCCCACGGTCGTCACTTACCCTGAGCGACTCCACCCTGAGGACGGGGGCTCCGGGCGTCCCGCGCCTCACCACTGTGGCTGGGATCATGCCTTCAACCACAAGCGAGGCTAGGAGCGCCTCATTGGCTTCCGAGGTCGGGATGGTCTTGATCACTCTCCCAGCCCGGAGCACAGTGATTCGGTCGCTTATCTGGAGAGCCTCCTTCATCTTGTGAGTGATAAGCACGATCGTCTTTCCCGATGACTTCAAATCCCTTATCATCCTGAAGAAGGAGTCCACCTCGATCGGGGTGAGCACCGAAGTTGGCTCGTCGAGTATGAGGATCTTCACGTCCTGGCAGAGGAGGCGCAGTATCTCGACCTGCTGCCTTTTTCCGATGGGGAGGCTTTCGATCTTCGAGTCAGGGTCGATCTCAAGCCCCATGCTCTTCGATACCGAGGTTATCTTTTCGTCCACCTTTTTCAGGTTCAGCCAGCCAGAGGTGGCGAGTACAAGCGCGATATTCTCCCGCACGGTGAACTCCGGGATGAGCGTGAAGTGCTGGTGTACCATTCCTATACCAAGCCGGGATGCCTCCATCGGATCCCTTATGCGTACCGGCTTGCCGTCTATTAAGATTTCACCAGAGTCCGGCTTGAGGATCCCGGAGATTATGCGCATCAGTGTGGTCTTGCCGGCGCCGTTCTCCCCGAGTATTGCGTGGACTTCGCCTTTGAGTATCCCGAGCGTGACATCATGGTTGGCTACCGTCCCGTTGGGGAAGATCTTAGTTATGCCCTTGAGGAATACGGCATATTCTGCATCCTTTCCATTATCTTGCTCCTTGTCATTAAAAAAAGGGGAAGAAAGTGGCGTTATTGCCACCCCTTATGGATTCGGTGGGCCAAAGTTCAGGGGTACCACGATAGTGCCGTTGATTATCTGCTGCACGAGGGTGTCGCTGTAAGCCTTTGCTTCAGGGAACTTGGCTGCGTTTATTGGGTTCCAGACGAACTTGGAAGTGTTGCTGCTCATTGAGGCGATGTATTCGCCTGCTTCGAAAGTCCCATTCTGCGCACTCTGTATGAGCTCCTTGACCATCGGGTAGGGATCCCACACCGCGCTCCCGATTACCACGTCAGAAGCATTGTTCTGGTCAACAACGTTCCCGAAGGCATAGGCAACTATATTGCCAGCACTGTCCTTGCATGCCTCGAACACGCCGTACCTCTCGGAATATATCACGTCCACGCCGGACTCGATAAGTCCCGCGGCAGCCTCCTTGGCCTTCGATGGCGCGTACCACTCATTGATGTAGGAAATGGTGATATTCACGCCGGGGTTAACCGATTTCGCACCCTCGATGAACCCATTCAGCAGGTTGTCAACGTCCCCGACTCCAGGGAACGCAGTGACAATGCCTATCTTGCTCGTGTTGGTTATCTTCGCTGCGATCGCGCCGGCGACATACGCGGCCTCCTGGATGTGGTAGTCATAGAGGACTGTGTTGTTACCATAGTCCATGTTCATGCCCGATCCCTGCGCAAAGAAGATGTTCCTGTACTGGGCCGCGGTAGTGTTTGTCACAGGGTGGTAACTCCAACTGTGCGGGAAGATCATATCAAAGCCAGAGGACGCGTATTGGGTCATAACCCTTGCAACATCCGAATCGGGGACATTCTCAGAGTAGCTATAGTCGATGCCTAGCTCTTCCTCCGCCTTTAGCAAGGACTGGTGCAGGGCCTGGTTCCACGGCTCTTCCAAGGGGGAGATGTATATCGCCGCCACCTTGAATGGCTGTGGCTGCGGAGCCAGTGTGGTGGTGTAGTAGTACGCTCCAGCAATCACTATGATTGCAACAATAACTAAGCCGATTATGTACGAGGTCTTCATAAATACTTACCCCATAGCCGACTTTAACTTTTATTAGCATGTATAAAAATTTTTTTTAAATGAAAGAATCAATTACCATGAACTAGTAAATTTCATAGGATTATCCCGAAGAAGGCCGCCGCATTGGAGGTGGTGACATCAATCACCCTCTCAACAGGGATCCGCTTAATCTCGGCTATTTTCCTTGCCGAGTGAATCAGGTTAGCGGGTTCGTTCCTTTCGCCCCTCACGGGCGAGAGCACAGGGGAGTCGGTCTCCAGCATTATCGACTCAAGCGGCAAGAGCCGGACCAGCTTCTGCTTCTGCATTGAATGGACCACCGAGGCTGGGATAGAGAAAAAGTACCCCTTCTTTGCAGCCGCCAAGGCATCGCCAGCCTTCCCGTCGAATGCGTGCATGAGGACCCTCTCTGCCCCCTCGGAGTAAAGTACTTCCAGGGCTTTCTTGCCCGCGCTCCTCGAATGGATCACCAAGGGCTTAGCAAGCGAGATCGCTGTCCTTATGCACTCCCTGAAATGGCGCTCCTGGGTTTCCATGAAGGGCGCTTCCCTCACATAGAAGTGGTCAAGCCCGACCTCCCCGATGCCTACGATCAGGGCTGTGCTCGACGCAGCTTTGAATGCGCTGAGCTTCTCCTCAGAGAGCAGTTTTGGATCCAGGCCCACAGTCAGGTATACGAAGCCGCTGTACTGTGCAATGATCTCCTTTGCCTTTGGCAGATCCGCCGGGTCGGTTATAGAGGTTACCACTGCTAGGATCCCTGCAGACTTTGCCCTGTCTATCACTGCGGGCAGATCGCAGAAGGCAGGGTCGGTTAGGTGCGCATGAGCATCGATCAAAACTGACACCTGTAGAGAAAAAAAAGGCGGAGGTTAAAAGACCTTTTGCGCATAGCTGCGATTACAAAAAGCTGCCCAGCCTAGCTGATCGAATGCAGACAATTGGATGCATAAAAAAATGGCTGGATGGTTACTCATTACGCTCCAGCGCATCCTTCAAACCCATCTTCTTGAAGGACGTCCCCTTTGCGATTCCAACCTCGACTGGGCTCTCACCGTCCTCTGCACTCGAGAGCGCCTTCACCGCCAAGCTGATGGCATCCTTCATATTAAGCTCGGGGCTGTACTCAGTCCTTAGGAGTGAGATCGCAGTCTCGCTGTTCTTCCCAATCGCGAGTGCCTTCCCGCTGAGTAGGAGGCCACGCGTGTCGAGCTGGAATATGTGCGTGCCAACCCTGTCTGAACCTATTATTATGAGTGAGGCGCCAAGGGGCCTCACATTGCCATACCTGGTGAACTGGTACATGAACTGCCCCAGCTGGTTCACGAGCGTCCTGACGTCTATCGGGTCTTCGAATACCAGCCTGTGCCGTTGCGCTTCGATCCGTGCCTGATCGACCAGCAGCTGTATATCACCGGTGAAACCAGCCCCTGCAATCCCTATGTTCTCGTCGACCATGTGTATCTTCTCCATTGGATCGAGCAGCGTGTCCGGCTCCTTTGTCCTCGCAACCATCACAGCAAAGCCTTTGCCCCTGACTGCGACCACTGGAGACCCGTACTTCGCAGCCTCTGCGGCGTACTCGACCTGAACCAGCCGCCCGTCTGGAGTGTACATCATGTATACGCCCTCAGATCCCCTTGGAAGCATTTAGGCAGCACCTCCTGCGTCCAAAAATTCCGAGCCCTTTTTCGTTATGATCATGACCTGCACGCCGTTCCCTGATCCCGGATCCCTCTCCATTGCAGACCTCACCGCCCTCCCCGCGATCTCAGCCCCCTCCTTTACTGTGAGCCCGTCCCGGTACGAGGCCTCGAGCACGCCGTACGCCATCGGCGATCCGGATCCAGAGGATGTGAACACCTCGTCCGTCACGGCACCGCTGATGTCGGCTTCGAAGACATTCGGTCCGGTCTCGTCAACCCCGGCTACGAGCAGCTCTGTTATGTAAGGGGCGTAGTTCCGCATCCCCGAGTACAGCATGTTCGAGAGCAGCTTCGCGACTTCCTTCACAGTGAGGGGGAAGCCCCTGTTGAACTCCATGAGCTTCGCCTCTGCCTTGACAAGGTTGACCAGGTAGTTCGCGTCGGAGAGTTGGCCGGCGATCGCAACCGCCTTCCTGTCGTCTATCGGGTAGATCTTCTTTACGGCCTTGGACCCGATCATGCCGCCCTTGCTGGCCCGCCTATCGGAGGCCAGCACCACACCGTCCACGCACCTAACTGCGACTATTGTTGTCATAATTACCACAAAGAACTTTTCCAGGACGGGAATCTTATAGACTAGATTTTGCTGAACCAAGTCACATCTGCCATCAATCAGAAAATGAGGGGGGAATGCTTAGTTCTCTTGGTTTTGGCCTCTGCCATATATGGCATTCACTATCTTCACGAAAAGCTGCGAGGCCATCTTCTTTGCTCTCGTCTCCTCGTTCGGAGGATACGACATGAGTGCTACCTCAAGTACATCGCGCCGCACTTTCAGCTCGACCTGTATCTCCCCGTCCTCGCTCACCCATTTGAGGCTACTTGAATCTCCTCTGGAGGAGGCGCCTAGCCAACGCATCCCGCCGAACCACCGTCCCTTGAGCTGGCTCTGGATAAAAGCTAGGTCGACCCCTAGCGGTATGTAGGAAGCCCCGACCATCGTCCTCTTGGATTCCGTCTCCATCCGGCCCACCACTCGCTTCCCCTTCGGGGTGATCAGGTAGCCGTCGCCGTCTTTAAATACATAGCCCTGCGAGTGGAGGCGGCTTAGACCCCTAGAGAGCCTCTCCTGGTGGAGCTTCAGCGCCCTCTTGATGCCCTGGAAGCTAAAGCTGGTCTGCGAGTCGGAAGCCATCAGCCTCAACACCATGTCTTCGACCTCGCCGAGCTCAGCAGAATTGCCCACATCCAGACCTCCCAAATATATTTATTTGCGTTATATTTTCTTCCGTTATATTTAGGCTTTTTGCAGGGCAGCGGGGGACAGGTTTAAGCGCAGGGCAGGAAGGCAAAAAAGAAATACCCTTGCGGGTTGAGTTTCATTGTGGCACAAATGAGAATCACCCAAATAAAAGTACCCTTTCCGAGCGAGTATGGGAGGGGGAGGGGAACGAATGCATACCTCTTGGAGGGGGAGATCAAGGTCCTCGTTGATTCAGGGTTCGACAGCGAGGAGAACAGGAAGTTCATCCGGAAGGCGCTCGAGAAGACAGGGGCATGGGACTTGGACGTGATAGTGCTAACGCACGGACACCTAGACCACTTCAGCCTCGGCGTCTACCTGCAGCGGGAGACAGGTGCGAGCCTGATGGTTCACAAGGACGACTCGGAGATGCTCACTGATTACAGCACCTACTACTCCAAGTGGTTTGAAGAGATCTGCGGATACGCCGTTGAGGGGGGGTTCGATCCGGGCATCCTAGAGGAAGCCAGGATCAAGCTGATTACAGCCGCGTCGATTCTCTCAAGGTATGCTCCCCATGAGGAATTCACTGAAATCAGCCTTGCTGGCGGGTCTGTGAGGACAATGCACCTGCCTGGGCACACGGACGGGAGCGTCGGAGTGGTCACTGGTGACGCGGTCTTCGCTGGAGATGCGATGATCGAGGGCAGCACCGTCGTGAGGGACCTGAAGAAGGAATTCAATTCTCTGGAGAAGCTCAAAGTCTTCAAGAGGGTATACCCCGGGCACGATAGGTCCCCGCTCTCTAGGGCGGAGGTCGAGACCTTGGAGGCACACTTCGTTTCGAGGCTAGATAAAGTCCTAAGTGTCTCGAGAGGCGGGGCGAGGCTAAAAGATGTGGTGACCTCGCTATACGGAGAGATGATGCTAGACCACGCCCCTTACAGGTTGATACTCCCTATAAACCAGGCAATTGCATACCTCAAGTACCTCGAGACCGAGGGGCATGTGGAAAAGAGGGGAGGGATGTGGTACTCCTTCGTGGAGAGCATCTCTTCACCTGTTGGCTAGGATTTCATCAATCTTTTCCCAGAAAGCAGCATTCCTCCTGATTGTCTTGCATAGACCACAGAACTCCTCGAAGACAATCTCCTCCCCATTGCCATTCTGCATGAGCCTCTCCGAGATCCTGATAACTGCTGCCTTAACCTCAGGCATCTTTTCCAGCTCTGACGCCATTTTGGCGCCGCGTTTCGACTTCATGTAATGGCTGACGGCAGCCTGGGTCACGCCCAGCTTCGACGCGACCTCGGACTGCGATAGATCGTACTTCATCATCATCATCCTAGCGACCATCGACCTGAAGACTGGCAACACGTAGCGTGAAACGATTTCACATGAAGGACGCATATCATTCACCTATACTGACAGCAGCAAATAATTTTTGGAAGGATCGTCGGATCAGAGATCGTCACCCTCGGATGATCTTTAGGACAGCCGGTATCAGGAATGAAATGGCTATGCAGACGCCCACGACGTATGCGCCGAAGCCAAGCGAGATTGCGCTAGCACTGAGGGAAGTGAGTGGGATCAGGTAGTAGTATACCCAGCCGAAGGTGAAGAGCAGCGCCAGTCCGCCAAGCCAAATGCGGACAGCAAAGGCAAGCATGGACCCGAAGAGCCCCAGCATGAGGATGGCAAAGGGTGCGAAGTGCAGGGCATACTTATCCCATAGCTGAAGAAGGTTCACAGATGTCCTCCCGGTGAAGTCAACCCAAGGGAGCGAGGTCGCAAATGCGGCCACGGCCCATATCACGATCCCGGCGATGAAAAGCGCCAGTCCCATGGCATCCGACTCGGTGTTAAGAAATTCATCGCGCCAATTCATGAATAGGACCAGCATGACCGCGATCAGGAATGCCACTGAAAGAACGAAGATGGAGGGCACAACCGAAACGGTATACACCGGGCTCGTCGACACGACTGTGCCATTCGACTTTACCCCGATGAAATAGCTGACGGTAGTTGGGAACAATGGCATCGGTATCAGGTCTCCACTAGACAGGTCCTGTTCTACCCACAACGAACCAGGCAACCCATCCCTGTAGAAGACTGAGACATTCTCAGGATCAGGCACAGTGACCCTTATCGAGGTGTAGAAGTTGGTTGGTTCTGCATTCGGGACAGGCATGGATGGGAGCGTTTCGTTTGATCCTTTCAAGTAGTGGTCAAGCCAAATTATGGAGGATACCAGCCACCGGTCATCAGGCATTGCGTGCCCTGTATTCGGCGCGAGGTTGATCGCCTTCTCACAAGGGATAATCGAATAAGTCTTGTTCACGGCTTCAATGAAGAAGAACTCATCATGGGTGCCAATAAGAAGCAGGGTTGGAATGCTCAGCTGCTCGGCATATGCCCTGCAGTCGAAGTACCTTATCAGGTCCATCCCGGCCTGGTCGTTCAGCGTCACTTCTGTCGGAACTATGAAATTTGCGAGGCTCCCCTCCATTACTATTTCATCAAAATAGCCGCTTGCGACAACGGGTATCGCGGCCTTCACGCGCTCATCGGTCGCAGCCACAAGGTAAGTCGCCACGCCGCCCATGGAAACCCCGGACACTGCTACTGCATCAGGGTCGACGTAGGGAAGCTCGGAGAGGGCGGTGATCGCCCGCCTTGCAGCGATTACATTGTGGTAGTAGTATGCGCTGTACGGACCGGCGCTGAAGTCCACAGTATTCTCAGGGGACGAAGTCGGACCGGACGAGTTCCCGCAGCCGGGAGAGTCCATCAACATGACCACATAACCACGAGAGGCAAGCTCCCTTCCGTAGGGGAGGAGCTGCACATGCGACCCTCCAGTTCCATGGAGGAAGAGCACTGCCGGGAGACCCTCCCCAGGAGGCTTTAGTATCACGGCGTGTATCTTTATCATTGATCCGTTGAATTCGTGGCTGTTGAAAAAAGCATCGTATTCTTCGACCATGACTTCCCCGACTGTCGAGTTCAGGCTGTAGCTCACATTCATCTCGAGTGGTGGGTAATCTATACCAGCATCCCAGAACGTGGTGTTGAAGGACTCGACTAGACTCGAGTGGGATGGGCGCCATGTATCAGATGCAAAGAATGATGATAACAGGACACCCACGAGGACGAGAAGCAATACCTTTAGGATTATTGCCTTACGCATTGCAACCATCTGCCAATATCTATAGTAACACTGCACTTTTAATATGTAACCTGCCCTGAAGGGGGGCGCTTCCTGTTTTAATGATTAGGTTGCGGGAACTTGGGTGAGTTCTCGCAGAGGTTCTATCCAGGTAGTCTTGGGCGATATTTCGATATCAAGTTGCCTTGCCAGATCCCGTACGATACCCTTCAATTGCTCTGACAGGCTCGCCGGCTCGCTAACTCGCCAGCATCTGGCAACCAGAAGTGGCCAAATGACAGTGAAGCGTAAGCAGGCTTGCGAATGCTTGTCAAGCCCATGCTCCATTTAGCCTCACAGAAATGACTACGCCTAAAGCGAATAAGGCTTCGGCTTTTTCCCCACCATGAAGGATGGGGGTTCCTGCCGAATAAGTTAAATTCCAATAATCCCCTTGTTCTAGCGGAGTGTTCAATTATGGATGAGATCGACATGAAAATACTCAAGCTGCTCCAGGAGGACTCCAGGATTTCTTACACCGATCTCTCTGGCAACGTAGGGATCTCCGAGACTGCGGTGAGGAGGAGAGTCAGAAAGCTCCTGGACGAGGGAATAATCACTAGGTTCACCATCAAGATCGACGCTGAGAAGATTGGGAAAGGCATAACCGCGTTTGTAGGGGTGGATGTGGGCGGTGAGATGGGGCCTGTCGCCGGTTCAGAGCTGCTGAACGACCCGGCGATATCCGAGCTCTACACGGTGACCGGCGACTTTGATCTGCTGATCAAAGTCACATGCAGGGACGTGAAGGAGTTAGAGAGGGTGATAGAGAGGGTGCGCGGGATGGACTTCACCAAGACTACCAGAACGCACGTGGTGCTCAGGAAGCTGAAAGACGCACCTCTAGAACCTTAGGGAGGTGATACAATGTCTTATGACGAAACTGATCTGACCATACTCAGGGAGCTTCAGGAAGACGCGATGAAGAGCTACAGGGACATCGCCGAGAAGCTGAACTTGTCCGTCGGCACAGTTCACAACAGGATAAAGAGACTGAAGGAAGATGGGCTCATCAAGAACTTCTCAGCAATAGTCGATGCTGAGAAGCTTGGCTATGATCTCACAGCGATAGTATTGATGCAAGTCGAGGGGGAGAGAATTGTCGAGGTCGAAGAGAGGCTCGCATCATCCAAGTCAATAATCGCTGTCTATGACACGACAGGGGAGTTCGACATAATAGCTATTGGCAAGTTCAAGAACAGAAAGGATCTGAACACATTCATCAAGGACACCCTCAAGATACAGTCAATAAAGAGGACCGTTACGAGCATCGCCCTCAATGTTGTGAAGGAGGACCTAAAGATCAGGTTCTGAAGCGTTCACTCTTTCTAAATGTGAGTACCTTACCATCGCGGAGGCTGCTTCAGTCTCAGCAGCAGATACGGTGTTCTGGCATACGGAAATGCCTGACTTTGAATGTACGGTAGCGTGTCTCTGGTCTGGGAAGGACATAACAGATCCGCAATGACTGGCAGCTTATTGCTGGCGCGGCAGATCCGAGGTATGATGGTCTCGAGCTTTGATCATATATATGAATCGTTGCGTCACTATCGCGTCGATCGTTCCGAAACCCAGGATGAACCCATCTCAAACTCGGACCCAATGGCAACCTCGAGTATTTGGCAGTGATTGAAATATGTTCCGCAGGTTAGAAATGGTTATTTTTAGTTTAGTTAGTCTCATTTCCAGAGGAGGTGCCAGAGCACATCATGCACCATGTTAGTGAACTCTCTCTTCACTGCGAAGATGTTCCCGACCCTCTTGAGGAACCTTATCGAGACCACTTTTGTTGCGATGTGATCCACGACCACATCATCCCTGTAGGCATCTCTCATGCATTCGATCAGCAGATTAACTAGGTCGTGCGCCAGGGTGTTGCGCCTCCGCTTCAGTTCGAAGGAAAAATCCTCTGCCTTCATCTCGTCGAATATTCGGATCTCGTTCACTGTTGCGTTAAGAGCAGGAAGGAGAAGATTCTCGAGCTCCCAGACATCGATTTTGAAGCTCATTTCCCGTTCGGGGCTGATCCCAGACAATATCTGCGAAGAGAGCCGCTCCGATGCATCGTACAGGATCTTTTCCAACGCCATCCCTGATAGTGCTTCCTTCCGGTCATTGTATTGTGGCTTTGGCAAAATACGCATCCTCACTTAAAATCAGTGCACGCAAACAGAAATATCTTTCTGGATCTGTGCAATAAAAGGCAAGAGTTATTAGATCTACATGACCGTATTTCAGATCACAAGCCGCGAGGTAGCTACATTGCCTAGGAGAATTGTCCCAAGGGCCAAGAGATCAGGCAAGATGTATTTCACTGCCTCAAATGTCTCGAGCAACATGGGCTTGAAGGAGATTACCGAGATCATCTTTACTAACGCCGAGTCCTATAAGGAGATAGCAACGCTCATACTCGAATGGATCAAGATCAAGAGCGATCGCGAGAGTAGGGGGTATCCCAAGTGGGTGACTACCCAGGAGCTCTCGGACTATATCAATGAGAGACTGAAGAAGCGGAGGCGGAGCGCAGCCTACACTGTGATCAAGGACTATCTTGTGCCGTTGGGCATACTTGAATACAGGATCTCTGAATCGAAGTATGTCATAAGCAGGGACTTTGCAGGGGCGCTCAAGAGGCTCGCGGACGCTTACACAAAATGGACCACATAATATATAACGCTGTTATAACATAGTATTAATGGTGTAGCAGCATGTCGGATGCAGAGAACCCGAAGTGGTCAGGAATAGGATCCAAGTTTGCCCACCTGACCGCAGCCCACCCTTGTTTTGGAGTGAAGGCACACTTCATGAATGCGAGGATTCATCTGCCAGTTGCGCCGAGGTGCAACATCCAGTGCAGATACTGCGTGAGGAAGCTGGACAAGTGTGAGCAGAAGCCAGGCATTGCTGCATGTATAATGGATGACGAGGTAGCATTCAAGAGGCTTGAGGTAGAGGTGAAGAGCAACCCGGACCTTAGGGTTGTAGGCATAGCTGGTCCTGGGGATCCGCTCGAGAACGATGGGACCTACAGGGTGCTCGGCAGGATAAGGGACAGCTATCCAAACCTGATATCCTGCCTCTCGACGAACGGGCTACTCCTTGAGGACGTCGCGGAGAGGCTGAAAGATCTCGGCGTCAAGACCGTCACAATCACAATAAATGCAGTAGATCCAGCAGTCGGATCGAAGATCTACGACTGGGTGAGGTACAAAGGGGAGCTTCTAGACGGCGTGAGGGGCGCTGATCTGCTGATAAGAAAGCAGTTCAGGGGAATCGAGGAGCTTGTGAAGCGGGGCATAGTGGTCAGGATAAACACTGTACTGATACCGGAAGTCAATCAAGACCAGATCCTTCGCATAGCAGAGGAAGCCTCGAAGAGGGGTGCGAGCCTCATGAACATAATACCCCTGATACCGCAGCACGGGTTCAAGGATCATAGGAGGCCATCCTGCAAGGAGCTCGAGGAGGCGAGGAACGCCGCGGAGAGGTACATTCCGCAGTTCAGGCTCTGCCGGCAGTGCAGGGCAGATGCGGCAGGGATCCCGGGCAAAGAGAAGAGAGCAGGAATCACCTCAGAGTACTTCCACGGATGAATAATCACCTGTTGTTGATCAGCGACCGGATTTCCTCGGCGCGCATGAAGCTCTCCTTTCCGTGGTGCTTCACTCGCATGGAAAAGTTCTTTGGCACAATGATCGAAGTCGACTGGGAGATGGGAATCTCGACATGGACCTCTTTAGGGGCAGGGAGGGGCTTGTGTTCGAGATTGATCGCCTCGCCAATCGAGGGTATGATGATTTCGCCAGCGTGTTGCCTGACCGACTCTGCGAGGGCCCTAAGACTTGCCTCGTCGCCGTGGACCAGCACGAGCCTCTCCGGTTTTATCTTGGATATGTAGTTGCATAGCTCATTATGCATCGCGTGGGCGGATATGTCGAAGTGTGCCACTTTGCAGCGGACCTCGATCTCCTTCGACTCCTTGGAAATCATGTCTTTCAGGGTGAAGTTCCTTGCTCCGGTCATCAGTTGGTGCCCCGTCGTCCCCTCCTCCATGTGACCGCAGAGGGCAATCAGGTTTTTCTCACCGGTGGCTATCCTGATCATGTGCCAGATGCTCCAACCGCCCCTCAGCATCCCCGAAGGGGCAAGGATTATGCATGGACAGTCCCCCTGATACATGCGCTTCCTCTCGGATATGCTTCTGAAGGTCCGGAGGGCTCCCCAGCGGAAGGGGTTGATGTTGTTGAAGAGGTATGCCCGCCTGACCTTGTCGTCCATGTAGATCAGGAACTGCTCGTAAATCCTGAGGGTTTCGATTGCCATGCCCTCCAGGTAGATCTCAGTATTCGGCATCTTGTTCCAGCTGTCCTTAAGTATCTTCAGGATCTCCTGCGCCTTGCCGACGGAGAATGTTGGGATCAGGATCTTGCCTCCGGACTCGATTGTTGCCCTCACGGACTCGATGAACTCCTTGCTGGTCTCCTCCCTGCTCTTTCGGTTCTTCCCTCCGTAGGTTCCCTCGCAGATCAGGACATCTGGGTATGCAAGGTCTTCTGTACGCCAATATCTGAGATGGTTGGAAGAAGTTCCAAGATCCCCGGAGTAGACCATCCTGAAGTCCTTATACATCAACTCAGTCATCGTCGACCCCAGTATGTGGCCGGCGTTGTGGAAGTTAACACTTATCGAGTCGAGCTTAAAGAGCTCGTGGTAGGTCGTTGGGACTGCCAGCTTGTTCAGGACCTGGTGCATCTCCTTGGAGGACCAGAGGCGGTCCTCCTTGGGCCACTCCCTCTCCATTATAGAGAGCTCATCCTGCCATAGCAGCTTTACGAGGGCGAGGGTAGGGAGGGTCATGAATATCTTGCCCTTGAACCCTCTCCTGACCAGCTCGGGTATTGCCCCAGTGTGATCCAAGTGGGCATGCGAAACGAAGATCGCATCGAGGTTCTCCAGGCTCGTTCCTGAGAAGTCTGGCAACGCCTTGGGCCCCGTGGCGGCAGGGTCTATGCCACAGTCGAGGAGAAAGTGGTGGTTGTTGACATCGAGGCGTATGCAAGAACGACCTACTTCGCGCCCTGCACCTAGTATCCTGAGCTGGGGCATCGAAAAACCTCAATATCAGGTAATCGTTGGATTTCAATCTTTTTAAAGTTTTTTATCTAAAAAAATTCTCAATTGGGCTCGGCGAAATGGATGCAAGAATAAATAGACCCTTAGGAATACCCTCTAAGAGAGGTTTGTTAGAAGGAGCGCCCAGAAATGTCCGCAAGTATCGTGGATGTCTCGGACAAGGATTTTGAGAGTTTATTGGACAGGAACCCCATCGTTGTTGTAGAGTTCTGGGATCCTTGGTGCAGCATATGCAGCGAGATGGCGCCCGTGTATGAGGAGCTTGCTAAGAAGCATCGAAGCGAGGCTGTGTTCGCAAAGCTGAACATGAGAGAGAACAGAAAGAAGCCAGATGAATATGAGGTCTACGTGACCCCCACATTCATCATCTTCAAGGATGGCAGGGAAGTCCAAAGACTGGGAGGGCTGATAGAGCCGGAAAAGCTCGAGGAGGAGCTCGTGGGTCGGATCCACAGTCCATGAACGGAGATCGTGGTTTGCGATGATAAAGGCTGTTGCTACCGATGTAGATGGGACGATCACAGACGATAATTTTATAATCAGCATTGAGGCGATCGAGGCGATAAGGAAGCTTGAGGGGAATGGTATAAAGGTCATTCTCTGCTCTGGGAATGCGCTCTGCATACTGAAGGCACTCTCGAGGTACATCGGGTGTACCGGACCGACAGTCGCGGAGAATGGAGGGGTCGTCGAGTACATGGGGAAGATCAAGATCCTAGGCGAGAGGGGGCTCGGCAGGAGGGCGATTGACCACTTGAGGTTGGTTTATGGGGACCTGATCAGGGAGTCATGGTCAAACCCCCACAGGTACGTCGATGCGGCAATAATGAGGACAATCGATTACAGCAAAATAGTATCTGAAGTGAGTAAGTTTGACGGTGTGAAGGTCATTGACAGTGGATTCGCATACCACATCCTGGACAGGAAGGTCGATAAGGGAGTAGGCCTCCTCGAGGCGATAAGATGGGCAGGGATCAATAAGGAGGAAGTCGCAGGCGTTGGGGACAGCATGACCGATGCTGAGCTGCTCCGTGCTGCCAGGATCAGATGCGTTGTTGCAAACGGGGATGAGTTGATCAAGAGGGAGGCGGACTACGTCTCCAAATCTGCATTTGGGAAGGGGTTCGCTGAGATAGCCGAGGCGATCCTGTCAGGGAAAATTGGGAGCCCCTGAAAGGTGGATCGGATGGGAGATATTTACGAAGGGAGGGAGATCGGGGAGCTGTATGATAGGATTGCTGATGAGTTTGCGAGGACGCGCAGGAGGGCATGGCCGTCGATCCGCGAGCTGAGTAGGGGGCGTGGTCTGGTGCTTGACCTGGGGTGCGGCACAGGAAGAAATGCTGTTGCGCTTGCATCTTTCGGGTACTCCGTTGTCGCCGCAGATTTGTCCATCGGGATGCTCAATTCTTTCAGGGAGAGGTGCATTCAGAGGGGAATCCTGGCAGTCAGGTGCGATGCGCTCCATCTTCCCTTCAGGGAGGAAGCGTTCGATTCGGTCGCCTTCGTGGCGGTGATACACCACATCAAGGGAAAGGGGAAGAGGCTTAGGGCAATGGCGGAGATCCGGAGGGTGACCAAAGGAGGGGGGTGCGTACTCGTGACCGCGTGGTCCATTCTCCAAAGCAGGTTTCTTAAGAGGGGGATGGATATCGTTTCAACCCCATTGGGTGGAGGGGAGCTGGGCGATGTGGTTGTCCCGTGGGGGAATAGAGGAGGTAGGTTTTATCACCTCTTCACGAAACGGGAACTAGAAAGAACTGTCAGCAGATCGGGATTTAAGATCATCAAATCATACGGGGAGAGGATAAGGGGTAGGCTCCCGGAGAACTGGATAGTCCTCGCTGAGAAGGCTTGAGTGGGATGGAACATGCTGGAAGTGCCCTGGAGGAGAGGGTGGCAAGGAGAATTATAGAACAGATAAAGGAGACGAGGCTTGGGAAGGACAGGCTCGCACAGATCAAGTACATGATTTGCAAGGAGGAGGGGCTGACCAAGGTCCTTAAGGACCACGAGGTAGCGAGGTACCTGAAGGACGGGGAGCTTTGGTTACAAGAGTTTCTTAGAGGGAAGAGGGTAAGGGGAGCATCGGGCATCTACACAATAGCTGTGATGACTAGACCCTCAAAGTGCCCGAAGGAAAAGCCCTGCCTGTACTGCCCGGGCGGGGTGGCATCAGGGACCCCACAGAGCTACCTCGGAAAAGAGCCAGCACTAATGCGTGGCATCCAGACGGGTTTTGATCCGTACCTCCAGGTGAGGTACAGGATCGACCAGTACGAGGCGATCGGGCACTCGCCCTCAAAGGCCCACCTGATCATCATGGGTGGGACATTCCCCGCCTCGGATCTAGAATACCAGGAATGGTTTATGACAAGGTGCTTCCAAGCGATGAACGACTTTCCTGAGAGAAGAAGCTGGAGGTGGCAGTACCTCGAGGATGCGATGGATGAGAACGAGACTGCAGAGATCAGGTGCACAGGGATAACACTTGAGACGAGGCCGGATTGGGCCGGGCAGAGGCAGGTGGATAGGATGATCTGGCTCGGCGCGACCCTCGTGGAGATGGGGGTTCAGGCATTGGACGACATGGTGCTCGAGCGAGTAAACAGAGGGCACAGTGTCAAGGATGTGGTTTTGGCGACCAAGACCCTGAGGGATTCTGGGCTGAAGGTCGGATATCACATGATGCTTGGTCTTCCGAGTAGGAGCCCGGATGATGACCTCGAGGATATGATCAGGATCTTCGGGGATCCAGACTTTCGCCCTGATTATTTGAAGATCTACCCTACGCTCGTGATCAATGGGACAGACCTATTTGAGCTCTGGAAGCAAGGGCGCTACAAGGCAATGGATATTGAAGAGGCGGCAGAGCTGATAAAGAAAGCCTCCAGGCACTTCCCAGAGTGGGTTAGGGTCTCGAGGATCCAGAGGGATGTGCCAGCGGAGATAATTGTGGACGGGGTCAGGGCGAGCAACCTGCGGGAGCTCGTCGAGGCAGGACTCTCCCTGGAGGGGGGCAGGTGCAGGTGCATAAGGTGCAGGGAGGTAGGGATCGCAGAGACCAAGGGATTCAAAACCTCTGGCCTGGAACCAAAGATAAAAGTTGAGGCTTACGAGGCTGGAGGGGGGCAGGAAGAGTTCGTCTCAGTCATGGATACTAAGAGCGACCTCCTGATCGGTTTCTTGAGACTGAGGGCGCCGTCGGAGGAGGCCCACAGGAAAGAGGTGAAGGGGGCAGCGGTCATCAGGGAGCTTCATGTCTACGGTAGGCAGGTCCCAGTCGGCAAAAGGGATGATGCAGGATTCCAGCACCACGGCTGGGGCACAGAACTGCTCAGGAGGGCAGAGGAGATCGCTACAGAGAAGTACGACCTGAAGAGGATCGTCGTTCTTCCGGGCGCCGGCGTAAAGGGCTATTACCGAAAGAGGGGTTTTTCGAAGATTATGTCATCACCATTCATGGAAAAAGAGCTCAGCTAGCCTGAAAACGAAGGGTGGCTTTCCCTGATCTCTGCCTTAAGGGACCCGACCCGCTTCAATACCGAGGGGGGCGAGGTCGAGGGGATTAACCTGCACCGCTGAGCTGACCCTGAGATGGCAATGTACTCGCTGGCCCAGCATTCTGCTGTTGCCTCCGGGTCGTAACCCCCTCCGCCGACTATGACGAGCCTTCCCATGCAGATCCTGTGCGAGATCTCGTGCACCGCCTCAATCACCTTGACATATCCATATTGGGTGAACGAGAGACCGGCGAGGGGGTCGCCCCTAAGACCGTCCGCCCCGCACTGCATTATCATGAATTCAGGCATTGCTTCCTCGAGGAATGGCAGTGCGAACTCGTTGAAGAGGTCGAGAAGGACGTCGTCCGCAGACCCCGGCGGGATCGGCAGGTTGAGTTTCGTCCCACAGGCCTCCCCAGATCCTGCCTCGAGGTGGCTACCAGTGCCAGGGAAGAGGGTCTTGCCGTCCTGGTGCACATCAATGTCGATTACGCCTGGATCAGAGTAGAAGCCGTACATGACTCCGTCTCCGTGGTGTGCGTCGAGATCTATGTAGGCGACCTTTCTGAATGCCTTCCTCAGGCGCGCTATTGCGACCGCACAGTCATTCAGTATGCAGAATCCAGAGGCGTTTCCCTTCCCGGCATGGTGCAACCCGCCTGCAAAGTTTGCAGAGTGCGCATACTTCCCCTCCAGAACAAGATCGACTGCATCAAGGGTTGCCCCGACCACGTTCAGAGACGCCTCATAGCAACCCGGGAACGCGGGAGTGTCGCCACCGTCAAGCAGACCAGTGCCTGTAATTGAGAACTTCCTAACAAGATCGAGGTACTCGGGCGTGTGGAATAACTCAGTATCGGTGCGGGATGCAGGGCTGGCAGGCACGACGTGCAGATCTTGGAAGGATTTAGAAAGGAGATCCTTTGCCAACCGGACCCTCCAGACCTTGAACGGGTGGTCACTTCCAAAATCATACTTCAAGACAGAATCGTCATATACGAAGGCAGCACCTTCAAGCAATCTAATCGATAGAGTATTTAGAAAAAATGTTTTATTAGTCTATTCTTTGCTGCAGGAGAAGATCTGATTTATGCTCACTCCAATTGAAAAAGTCGGGCACGCATATGCGCATTGCATGTGAAATCTGGCGAGTGCGACGCAAGAGAAAGAAGCTACCCCCCATTAATAGATTTCGCTGCAGAGGGGTGGCTGCACATAATTCAAGATCAAAGCAACCCCTCGGGACTTGCTCGGAGGGGTGCCTCGATCCGAAAGCAGGTAATTCAGCTGAGACAAACCGAGTGAGCAAAAATCGTTAATCCAAATAACGAGAAAGAATGCGGTTTAGGGAAAAATTTTATATTGTCTCCTCATAAAGACTCATAAAGGTTCATTAAATGCCGGAAGAAGTTATCCCAGACACTTCATCAATCAGCTCAGGCTTTATTGCGGACTTGGTGAGTGCGGGGAAGATCGGGAAGAGTGTTATAGTCCCAGGGGCTGTCCTGAACTCGATAAGGAAGAGCTCTGAGGGGGGAGACCTAATTCCGCTCGAGGAGCTCTTGAAGCTGAAGAACTGCGCTGAGAGCACAGGGGTAAAGGTACAGGTCGAGAAGTGGGAGAGGCTCGGAGAGGACCCAGACGAGTCCGTGCTGAGGCTCGCGATGGAGAAGGGGTACACGATCGTCACTTCAAACGAGAACCTGGCCAAGACAGCCGAGTCAGTAGGGCTCAGCGTCATAAAAGGCAGGACGCGGATCACAGGCGAGCCGATCTTCCTGAAGTTCTTTGATAAGGAGACAATGTCGGTCCACCTCAAGGAGGGCGTGTTGCCAAGAGCAAAGATAGGAAGACCAGGCATGTGGAAGCTCGTCGAGATCGGGAAGGATCAGATGAGTAAGGCCGAGCTAGAGAAGATAGTTCAGGACATCCACGAGAGGGCGGAGGCGGGGGAGGGCTTCCTCGAGGTGAAGAGGGAAGGATCGCACATACTGATGCTGAATGACAGCAGGGTTATAGTAACGTTCCCGCCATTTTCAGATAGGCTCGAGGTCACGATCACAAAGAAGGTCGCGGAGCTTGAGATCGAGGACTACAACCTGCCGGAGAAGCTCCTGAACAGGTTTAAAGAGAGGGCGGAGGGGATATTGATCTCCGGCGCCCCCGGAATGGGCAAGACGACCTTCGCCCAGGCGCTTGCAAAGTTCTACCTAAGGGAGAACAAGATCATAAAGACGATCGAGTCTCCCCGCGATCTAACCCTGCCAAAGCTGGCAACCGAGTACTCCAAGACACACTCCTCATCGGAGGAGCTGCATGATGTCCTTCTACTCAGCAGACCGGACTATACATTCTTCGACGAGATGAGGGACACAGAGGACTTTAAGATCTTCACCGACCTAAGGCTCGCTGGTGTGGGGATGGTCGGAGTCATACACGCCACATCCCCGATCGATTCGATCCAGAGGTTCATCGGGAGGGTCGAGCTCGGTGTTATCCCATCAGTGATCGACACTGTCATATTCATCAATAACGGCAGCGTCGAGAAGGTCTATGACCTCGAGACGAGCGTCAAGATACCTCATGGGCTTACCGAGTCGGATCTGACACGCCCCGTCGTACTAGTGAGGAACTTCCTCGACGGGGAGGTCGAATACGAGCTGTATGTCTTCGGAGAGAGGACCTTTGTCGTGCCGGTGAAGCGCCGCGAGGTAAAGGGCGCCCAGTCGATCAAGCCGATAATCGGGCGGGTGATAGGCAAGTACATCGACATGGAGGAGGTCGAGATCGAGACGGGAGACGGCGAGATCAGGGTATTTATACATCCTGAGAGGATCTCGATGGTTGCCAGAAAGACCAGGAAGAAGCTTCAGAAGATCGAGGAGAAGCTAGGCACAAGGATCGTCTTGAGGCCCAAGTACTGAGGAGGGCGCTTCCTTGAGGAAGAGCGCAGTCCTTGAAGCAGTCGAGGGGCTTGTCAACAGCAAAGACTTGTGCAAGGCCCTCAAAGGAGTGGACATCATAGGCAGTATAGCAGTGATCAAGATCCCGAGGGAGTGGGAGGGAGTCAAACACAGGGTAGGGGAGAGAATCATCTCCAAGCTGGGGGTGGACTCAGTATATATGCAGACTGCACCGGCCAGGCAGGGGGATCGGGTCAGGGGGCTGGAGTGGCTGGCAGGGGAGCGATCTACAGAGACAGTCTACTCAGAGCATGGGTGCAGGTTTTTAGTGGACATTGAAAAAGTCTACTTCTCTCCAAGGCTCTCCAACGAAAGAAAGCGGGTCGCAGGACTCGTTGGTCAGAGAGAGACCGTCGTGAATATGTTTGCTGGCGTTGGAACCTTCTCGATAATCATAGCAAAGAAGAAGGGGGCAAAAGTCTTCTCGATCGACAGTAATCCACACGCCTTCGCATTGATGGTTGAGAACGTGGCGCTCAACAAGCTGAATGGGAAGGTAATACCGGTACTAGCAGATGCCAGGGAGGTGACGGCAGAGCTTGAACGCACCTCGGACAGGATTCTGATGCCACTGCCAGAGCTTGCTGAAGAGTATATCGGGGATGCAGTAAGAATGCTAAGGGGGGATGGGTGGATCCATGTCTATACCCACGAGAGCAGCAGGGTTAAGGCGGAGGCGGTAGAGAAAGCCAAGTCGAGGATGCTGAAGTCAGCAGGACGGTTCTGTGAAGTAATCAGTGCTGATGGGAAGGTTGTCAGGAGCGTAGGTAGAAATAACTACCAAGTCGTGCTTGATCTGTGGGTGAGACCGCATTGAGCTGTAGATACGATTTTTTGGAGAAGAGGCTGAGGCTGCTCGAGGATTGGTTTGCAGATAAGCAAGGTGCAGTCATTGCGTTCTCAGGCGGCATCGACAGCACGCTAGTTGCAGCTATTGCAGCAAAGGCTCTCGGCAGTGGAGCAGTAGCAATCACGATCAAGACCGAGTTCGTCGGGGAGGAAGATCTCGAGATGGCAAGGAGGAGCGCCTGGGAGGCGGGCATAAGGCACGAGATACTCGAGCTTGGGCTTCCTGAAGAGATCTTGAGGAACCCGCGTGACAGGTGCTACCTCTGCAAGTCTGCGATCATGAAAGAGCTGAAGGGTGCGGCAGAAAGGCTTCGTGTCGGACTGGTTTTAGATGGTACAAATGCAGACGATATCAGGTCGAACCGCCCAGGGATCAGGGCCCTAAGGGAGGCTGGAATAAGGAGCCCACTCGCCGAGGTCGGGGTAAGCAAGAGGGAGGCAGTCGAGATCTCGGTCATGATTGGCTTGAACACCGAAAAGGGTTCCAACGCATGCCTGGCGACGAGGTTCCCCTTCGGTCATAGGTTCACAAAGGAAGAAGGGAGAATGGTCGAGTTTGGCGAGCGGTTCCTTAGGGACAAGGGGTTCAAGACGGTAAGGGTCAGGGTTACTGACCTGTCTGCCAAGATCGAGGTTGCACCTGAAGAAATAATAAAGGCGCTTGATCCAGGGCACAGGAGGGAGATCGTGGAGGAATTCAAGAGGATAAGGTTCAGGAGCGTGAGTCTTGACCTCGAGGGCTACCGGTCAGGGAGCATGGACTACCACGAACATGCAGCGTTTGAGACAGAAAGACCAGTACACCGCTAATACTGGACGATCTCAAGGCATTCTCCATTCCAGTCAAACCTCAGGCGCTTTCTCCCGGAGTGGACGCCCTTCTGCAGAATATAGCCTACTATGAGGGGCAGTCCGATGGTGGACTCGACATAGGCAGTCGCGCGGGTTGCCTTTGTCGAGATCTTGCCCCACGACTTGGCCTCGTCAAGAGTGCTGCCTGTCAGGCCTCCCCAATGTGGCGAGTCGGCGGTTATTTGGAAGGCGTACGAGTGCCCGCGCGTGTAATCGAGCATCACTGCGGCGTCGTTGATGTAGTTCTTCGGGACCCCGCCACCTATGTATATGGAGCCGGTCTTCTTTGATTTTAGCACGATCTGGGCTATTTCGAAGTTGTCGCGCATCACATCTATCACGAATGTATCGGTTCTGTTCTCCTTCGCCCATCTGTAATATCCAGCCAAGCCGATCCCTATCGAGCTGTCGGCTATGGCAGGGCAGAAGATGGGTAGACCGTACTTGTAGGCATTGTAGAGGATCGAGTCGTCATCCCTGATGGTCGATCCCAAGGAGTAAAGGAACTCCCTTGTGGAGTAGCGCCTTTGCTCAAGGGTCGTGCAGAATTCAGATATTGCATCGTCACACTTGACGAAGCCTATCTCGTCAACATAGGCGTCGTATATCCGGTCGATGTACAAGTCATGCAGGACAGAGTCGTCGGCGTTAGGCGTCCCCTTGTAATGCCTGTATCCCATTGCGGTGTAGTAGTCCTGGTATAGTATAGCACCCGTGGAGACGATCACGTCCACTATGCCCTTTTTGATCATCGTGCTGAGGACCTTTCGGAGACCGCCGGCTATGAGTGCGCCTGACAGCCCGATCATCACGGTCGGGCGGTCTGGGTCTAGCAACATGCCCTCGTAGACCGTGGCGCACTCTGCAAGGCTCCTAGACTGGATCCCGCAGCCCTTCCATGATTCGACTAGATCCTTTATTGTGACGGCATTTTCCGGGTCTACGGGCTCAACAGGCTGGCTGAGCAGAGCCTTCCTCTCAGCGATAACTTCAGGGGTCAAACGGATCTCGTCCTGTTTTTTGCTGAAGAACTTGAGATTTGCCAACACAGGCACCTTCAATAAAACGAAGAAGGCTGGGATTTAACTCTGTCGGCAGGAATTCCCCTGCGCAAGCTGGGGGATGAGAGCTGATATGATTAAGCAGATATGATTATGGTTGCATAGGAAAATGCAACTGTGGATCATCAGCTTGACAGGGGATTGCATCCTGCCTGTGCATTACAGTGCCACCTTGCAAGCAGTCAAACAGTGGAAGCCAGCTTTAGAAAGCGGAGTGCCCCTTGATTTCTTAGCAAAAAGCAAGGCCTTCATGCTTTCTTGCAGCTACCTGGCAGGCGACGCTTGATGTCCTGAATAGTTGTGGAAGGGCAAGCTGCTTGCTTAGTTGCCGCTTTAGGTAAAAAAAAGGAAAAATTTCACTCAGGGACTTCCACAATTATGTCCTCGCCCTCTACACGTATCTGGTAGGTCTTAAGCGGGGGTATCTTATCCAAGGAGTATCCTTCAGGGAGCTTTACTACCTCACCATTTGCAACATTGAACGCTGCCCAGTGCATGTCACACCAGATCGTATTTCCTTGTAGCCGCCCAGTGAAGAGCGGGTTGTTCAGGTGGCTGCAGACCGACTGCGTCGCATAAAATTTCCCATCGACATTTGACACTAGCACCCTGGTCTTGGACGCCTTGATGCTCTTTTTCGTTCCTGGCGGGATTTCCGAAACTTTTGCGACTTTTACCTCTGGCAAAATTTTCACCTGATGTTGATACAAAACGAGTTCTAATATTTTTTTCGTGAACAATAAAAATAATTTAAGGAATTCTTATGCTACGATCCTAATGCTGCCAAAAAATGATCGATTTGCCGTAGGACAGAATGGCTAATCCTTAATTACCAGAAAAATCTAATCTGGAAGGGGGGTTTCCTGGGTTTGAGGACTGTCGAGGTGTCGGCTCCTGCCACCATAGCCAATCTTGGGCCTGGCTACGATCTGATGGGCATGGCTTTGGACAACCCAAAGGACTTTCTCCGTGCCAGCCTGATCAAGTCTGGCAAGGACGAGATCGGGGTTGAGGGAATAGGCGGAGACACAATATCAACAGACCCAGACAAGAACGCCTCCTTTGTGGCAGCGAGGGCAGTCCTGAGGCGCGCCGGAGTGACTGGTTATGGCCTCAAGATGCAGCTCAAGAAGGGGGTGCCACCCAGGATGGGGATGGGCAGCTCAGGTGCCTCCTCGGCAGCTGGCGCGTTCGCCGCAAATGTCCTTCTTGACAGCCCTCTCAAGGAGATAGAAGTCCTCGAATGCGCAATGGAAGGAGAGAGGGCAGCCTGCGGATCTGCGCATGCGGACAATGTGGCGCCGTCCCTTCTTGGGGGGATCACAGTAATCCTTCGCTACGATCCCCTCAAGGTGATGAAGCTTCGCCCTCTGGCAAGGGTAGAGGTGGTGGAGGTCACGCCAGAGCTGGAGCTCGCACAGGAGAAGACGAGGCTTGCCAGGGAGGTCCTTCCAAACTCAGTAATGCTTGGGACGGTCGTCTCGCAGATGAGCGCGTTCGCTCTCCTTTTGATGGGGATTATGGAAGGGGATCCTAGAATGGCAGGCGAAGGGATCTCAGGCGATCGGATAGTCGAACCTGCAAGGGCGAAGCTCATACCAGGCTTTTCTGAAGTGAAGGAGGGTGCATTAAAGGAGGGTGCATATGGATGTAGCATAAGTGGCGCAGGACCATCGGTATTCGCACTCGTTCCCCAAGGAAGGGGTATGCAGGTGGGGGAAAGAATGGTAGACCGGTTCACCGCGGCAAGCGTCAGATCAAAGTTCTCGGTCCATAGGATAAGCGAAGAGGGTGCGAAGGTTGTCTGAGATCACGCTCAGGTGCATAAGTTGTAACACGGAGTATGGCCCTGAGGAAATAATATACAGCTGCAAGAAATGCGGGGGGCTGCTCGAGGTACGCATGAATCCCCCGGAGGCTGGATTTGATGATTTTTCGAGGAGGGCATTCGGTGTATGGCGCTACAGGGAGTTCATCCCGATAGAGGAGGGTGCAGAGATAGTCTCGCTGGACGAGGGTGGAACCCCCCTCTACAGGTGCGAGAGGCTTGCCAAGTGGGTAGGCGTCAGGAGCCTCTTCATAAAGTACGAAGGGAGAAACCCCACAGGCAGTTTCAAGGACAGGGGGATGACTGTGGGCGTCACCAAGGCGAAGAGCCTCGGATCGAAAGCGGTAGCGTGCGCATCCACGGGCAACACTTCCGCATCGCTAGCCGCATATGCCGCGAGATCCGCGCTGACCTGCTATGTGATACTCCCTTCTGGTAAGGTGGCGATGGGAAAGCTGGCACAGGCGCTCATGCATGGCGCCAAGGTGATCTCGGTTAAGGGGAACTTCGACCAAGCACTCAAGCTAGTCATGGATATCTCGAGGAACATGGGAATATACCTGCTCAATAGCATAAACCCTTGGAGACTGGAGGGGCAGAAGACCCTTGCATTTGAGCTCGTCGATCAGCTTGGGTACGTCCCCGAGTTTGTCGCGGTCCCCATGGGGAACTGTGGGAACATATCGGCAATATGGAAGGGATTCGTGGAGCTAGAGGACGCGGGGCTGACCAGAGGAAAACCGAGGATGTTTGGAGTCCAAGCAGCAGGTGCAGCCCCAGTTGTGGAAATGCTCAGGAAGAACCTCGATAGGCTCAGCCCTATGAAGTCGCCAGAAACGGTCGCCACCGCTATAAGGATAGGGAACCCAGTGAACTGGCCGAAGGCAGTGAATGCCATCAGGAGCTCGAATGGGCTCTATGACGCGATCTCGGACGAGGAGATCGTCGAGACCCAAAAGATGATAGCTTGCCTAGAGGGGATTGGGGTCGAGCCCGCGAGCGCCGCCTCCGTTGCAGGCGTCAGGAAGGCAGTTTCGTCCGGATCGATACCCAAGGATGCAGAGGTAGTGTGCGTCTGCACGGGGCACCTGCTCAAGGATCCCGAGGAAGTCATCAGCGTCTGCGGCAAGCCGATCGAGATACCACCGGATCTGCAGGCAGTCTCGGAGATAATCAGGCCAGAGCAGACCCCGCTCCTCTAGACCGGCCTGCTGACATGCTCCATGCTCGAGCTGTTGGTTCTGTTGTTGGCAGAATTCATTCATGCCGGAGCACCTCTTGGCATTGTACTCCATCATATTCTGAAGCTGATGGAGAGACCAACTGTTCTTGGCATAGCGGAATGATCTTGTTTGCCTCTTACTATTTCAGATCCTTGTTAGATCCAAGCTTGATGCCTCTGCCGGTTTCCTTAGCATACTCGACCATCTTCATTGATATCTTGTGGTTCATGTCCCTGATTATACGGCTATCTCGACGCTTGATCTGCTTGAGCTTGCGATACTTACCCTTCTTCTGAAGGGTTCTACGTATGCTCTTGTACTTCTTGCGGGTGTGATAAGCAAGCCAGCTTTCCTAACTTTAGTATCTTGCCAGTTGTAGGGTCAGAGACTAACTACGGCGTGGTATCACATCTTTAAAAGAGAAAATGGATTTTATTGGACTGGACTGGATTGGAGGGCTCAGTCCCTGGATTTCCTGGACTCTATCATTTCGAAGGGCTTCAGTATCCTGAGCAGGATGTCGGTCCTGGTGATTATCCCGACCGGCCTCTCCTCTGCGTCGACGACAACGAGCCTCCCAATGCTGGATCGCTGCATCTTCTCCATTGCTTGGAGCATGTCCTCGTCGACGCCTATCAGCACAGGCTTCCTAGTTGCCGCCTCGCGGACCGTCAAGTGGAGCTTTTCCTCGGTGACACACCTCGAGACGTCGGAGCTGGTGATCATCCCAACCAGCCTTCCGTTCTCAACTATGGGGGCAGCCCTTATCATCTCCCTGTAGAGGATCTCTGCGGCTGTCCTGAGCGGGGCGCTCGATGGGACAGACACAATCCTCTTCGACATCACCTCGCTGACCGTGACGCGTGGTATGCTGATCAGTGTGATCACGTCAAGAAGTATCTCGCCATGGAGGTCATCCCTTCCTGCAATTTTTCCCTCTATGACCATCCTTCCTGAGGGCGTCGGCCCGATCACGATCTCCTCGCCTATGTTGAACCTTGAGAGGTTCCCGATCACCTTCAGTATTGCCTGGCAGAAGTCAGGGCTGAAGACGCTCTTGAAGAGGATGTCGGTCACCGTGACCTCAGTTTTTTCCCCCCTCTTTGTGTAGATCGGGACCGAGAGCGACCTGGGCCCTTTGGGGACATTGAAACTCTCGTATGCCTTGTTCGTGGGAAGGTAACCACCTTTGGGCCCAGGAATTGCCTCGACCATCCCTATGGCCCTGAGGACTGGCATGATGTTCCTGACGGTGCCTTCGTCCCTGCCTGTCCTTGCCGCGATCTCCTTGCTCTTCACGAGGGACCGCTTCTTGTCATAGAGCTCGAGAAGTGCCACTACGATTTCCTTTTGTGGTGCAGAAAGAGACATTTGTATCCATTTAGGATATTATCTATATTTAATAATTATAATTTTCGTTCAGTATGGAACTGCCCGCAAGCCAGGATAAGACAATATAAAAATTAGTGGATTTGTTATGAAGGTGAAATAGGGTGAGCGTGGATTCGAGGTTATCCTTGAGTGCGAAGAGGATCCCCACTAAGGTTGCGCTGAAATGGAACGGAAGGGACTACACTTTCGGGGAGCTCGACTCCCTCTCAACCAAGTTCGCAAAGGCACTTTCCTCAATGGGCATCAAGAAAGGGGATCGCGTCTGTATATTCATGCAGAACTCCCCGGAGTTCGCAATAGCACACTTCGGGATACTCAAGTGCGGCGCAGTGACGGTACCGCTTAATGTCATGTACAGGAGGCGCGAGCTGAAGCATATGATAAACGACTCCATGGCCTCGGCAATCGTGACCTCTGGAGCCAACCTGCAATTCGTTCAGGAAGTTCTGAATGAACTGAAGACAGTCAAAGAGGTCATAGTCACATCTGAGAGCGTCCCGGATGGCTTTGTGCCTTTTCATAAGATCATAAATGACTTTGACGACACCCCATTCCCCAGCATGAACAGCGAGGAAGAACTGGCGGTGATCTGCTACACGTCCGGAACGACCGGGCTATCCAAAGGAGCGATGCTCACATACAGGAACTTTCTGTCGAATATCGGAACCCTCGCAGAGATCTGGGAGCTGAAACAGGACGACAAAGTGATGATGGCACTCCCAATGTTCCACATTCACGGACTCGGGATAGTCATACATGGCATGGCGTACTGCGGCTATACGGTCGTCCTCCACGAGAGGTTCGATGCAGCCAAAGTGCTGGAGGAGATCAGTCGGGAGAGATGCACGGTCTTCATGGGAGTCCCGACGATGTACATCAAGCTACTCGAGGAGAAAAATGTCTCATACGATGTCTCATCAGTCAGGCTGTGGACCGTGGGTTCTGCACCAATGCCGATCGAGGCTTTCAACAAGTTCAAGGAGAAGTTCGGCGTTGAGATTCTTGAGCGTTACGGTATGACCGAGACTGCCCCGGTGATAGCATCGAACCCCTATAGGGGGCGTAGAAAGCCTGGGTCGGTCGGTCCTGCAATCCCAGGGGTCGAGATAGAAATACTCGACGACGATGGAAAGGTGCTCCCGCCCGGTGAGGTCGGGGAGATTGCGGTCAGGGGACCAAATGTGATGAAGGGCTACTGGAACCGCCCTGTCGAAACAGAGGAGGCATTCTCCGAGGGGATGGTTCCGCACTGGGGACCTTGGGAAGCTGGACGAGGAAGGTTACCTCACCATCGTTGGTAGAAAGAAGGAGATGATCATTGCCAGCGGCTTCAAGGTCTTCCCTAGGGAGGTCGAGGAGGTCATCCACCAACACCCGAAAGTGAAGGAGGTCGTAGTTGTGGGTATACCCGATCCTGTCAGGGGGGAGAATGTAAAGGCATTCGTGGTGCTCAAGGACGGGGAGAATGCCACTGTTGAGGAAATAGAGGGACACTGCAGGAGAAACCTAGCGGCATTCAAGGTCCCAAGGGTCTTCGAATTTGTCGAGGAAATACCCAGGACTGCTAGCGGCAAGGCACTTAACAGGATGCTAGCAAAGGTCAAGGTCAAAGACCTCATGGAGAAATCAGTGAAGAGTATAGACAGGAGGACCTCAGCATTCGAGGCAGGAAAGTACATGAAGGAGGCGAACGTTGGCAGCCTGATTGTGACGGATGGGGACACGCCGATCGGGATCGTCACCCTGCGCGACATTCTCTACAAGGTAATCTCGATCGGGAGTCTTGGAAAGGACGTCTCCCTTAGCAGCATCATGTCGACCCCACTGGTAACGATAGACGCAGAGGAGGACATAGCGAAGGCAGCAGCGATAATGCGGCAGTGGGGCGTATGGAGACTCCCTGTCAAGAACGGCGATGGGCAGATCATTGGGATCCTGAGTGGGACGGACATCTTCAGGGCATTCGCCGGAAGGAAGATGGATGTCCCCACCAGTTTTTGAACTTCAAGTAAGGTCTCCGCAGGAGCAGAATAGCTCCCCTATCGCCTTGTATAGGTCTTCCATCCCATCCCCAGTTTTTGAAGATACTGGGATTAGCCTCCTTTTCTTCTCCAGCTCGCCCACGATAGAAGCCAGGCTCGAAGCCAGCTCGCCAGATAGGCCCTCTGCCTGCGCAATGTACGCCCCTTCCAAAGCAGACCATGGAGGGGGGGCGCTGTGAAGATCCGATTTCGTTATAACCTCCAGCGTTGGGATCCCCAGCCGGAGCTCCATTATCAGCGCGAGCAGCTTTACCACAGGAACGTCCAGCATAGTCGATACCAATGAAGGGTCGATGGTGAATATGCAGACGGATCTCCCGGCGATCCTTGAAATGAGGGACGGGCCGAAACGCCTGAAGAGGAAGATCTCCATCTGCCCCGGCGTGTCGAATATCCTAAAGTCAGCACCGCTCGATTCGATTCTTTCAGAGATCTCCTCAAGTTTCTCCTCCACGATCTCGGCGGCCCTTATGAGGGCGCCGTTCGGACCCAGCTGCTCCTTTCTCATGAGCGCAGTTACTGTGACGTACTCCCTGACGTCAAAGTCCGCAGGATAGCATATCGACTCGATCCCCGGGTCCAAGTTGATCCTTGAAACACAATACCCACGGGACTTCATCCAGCCTCCCAGGCTGTTCACCAAGGTGCTCTTACCAGAGCCTGCCGGGCCGATGACATAGAGGTTTATCAGTCTGAACACCTTCCAGTAAATATTTGCGCGTATATTATAGAATGGGATGTAATATATAGTTCATTAGAAGAAAGATCTGTGGAGTTGTCAAACATGGTCAAGGTTTCATTCAGGTACAATCCGGAGCTCGTGCAGTGGATCAAGAGTTCAGGTTCAGGGAGTGCCTGGAACAGGGAAGAGAAGGCTTGGGAGGTCCCCGAAGAGATCTTGGACGAGTTGGGGGCAAAGGCAAAGGAACTTGGGGTCGAGATAAAGGTGCAGCAAGGCCCGGCACCAACCAAACCCACCGTCACCTCGCCTGAGATGCAGGAGAGGCGACAGGAAGCCAAGATGGGATATATCGAGTATGATTCGCGTTTCGATGCAGCCACGTCCGGATCCGGAGCTGGAATGAAGAGAGATCAGGCACCCATGCAGCGGAGCGCCCCCATCAAGGAAGGGGAGATAAGGCTTAGGCGTTCGAAGGATGGGAGGTTTGTGCTCATAAACATCAACTTGATCGCGTTCACATCAGATGTGGAAGATCTGGTAAAAGGGACTAAGATGAGTGTGAAGTTCAGGGTGCTACCCCCTCCGACATTCAGGCAGACGGATTCCGAATAGCATGTGTTTTATTTTATTTTTTAATGTATTCATGCATTTATTTTCAATAAAAAGTGGTTGGGCTCATTTTGGGCTGGAGAACCTGCTGACCAGGTACGAAATTATCAGCGAAGATGCAACTCCCGGGAAGAAGGGATAGATCGGAGTGATAGGTGGAGCAAATAAGAAGTACCAGAGCTGCGCAGAGGCAAATCCCACTACCATACCAGCCAGAGCGCCGTATTTATTCGCCCGTTTATAGAATAGGGCCATGATCAGTGGCCCCATGAACGAACTCGCAAGAACCTGCCAAGTGTAGGCGGTCAGCTGATAAATTAGGCCTGGCGGGTAAATGGCGATCAGGCAACATCCCAGGCTGAGGACCAATGAAATGATCTTTGTCATCCGGAGCTGGGTCCTGTCGGATATGCTCTTCAAGGCGGGCCTGATCAGATCCCGTGTGAACGTCCCCGCGGTCATGTGGATCAGTGCATCGATTGTAGAGGTCACCGCGCACATAATCCCTGCCAAGAAAAGGACGGACAGCCATGTTGGGAAGGCACTCTTCACAAAAAGCGGTACAATCAGATCGTCCTTCAAAGTCATTACATCGATGCCGAAGGAGGCAAGGATGGGCCTGGATAGGGCTCCGTAGGAGTAGGCTGCAAGGGGGAACAGCAGGGATCCGATTGTCGCAATGAGGAGAGCGCGCTTTGTGTCCATCTTGGTGGAGATCGTCGCATATCTGAGCACCATTTGGGGCTGGGCGAGCATGCCAAAGCCCATGACTGCTGTGAGACCAATTATGACGCTCCAGGTGTTTGTGCCGAAGGCAGGAAAAGTGACGCTCCCGATGTCTAATGCTGCCATTGTCTCATGTGCCTGCACAAATCCACCCAGAAGGTAGTACGAGAAGATCCACACGGCTACGACAGCCACGGTCATAACAATCCCCTGGATGAACTCTGCGAGGGTGGTGGAGAAGAGACCGCCACTGAAGACATACACTGCTATGATCGCACCAGCGACCAACACCCCCACCCAGAACGGGAGACCGACTATTGTGGACAGAGCAGAGCCCATCGCGATGAATGCGGACACGGTATATGGTATTATGAAGACCGCTATGATCAGGGCAGAAGTGTAACCAAGAATCTTGCTTCCGTACCTGAGCGAAAGGAACTCCGAGAAAGTCATGGCATTAAGCTTCCTGAATGCCTTGGAAATCCGCGGGGCAAGGAGTGTGAATGCAATCACCGCCGAGACGGCGTGCCACATCCCTATCACGGTTGCGCTCATCCCCCACTTGCTCGCCGACCCTGCGAATCCGATCATCAAGACGGCGCTGAAGTACGTCGCGAAGAATGCAACACCCATGACTATTCCGCCTATCTTGAAACTGCCGACGTACCAGTCGCTTATACTGCGAACCTTTTTCTTGCCCAGCCACCCTACGAGTGCGAGCGCAGCCATGTAGACGGCGATGACTGTAATGTAAAGCGCACTGTCCACGATGTCACTCATCGTCGCTCCTCCTTGATCTTGCCCAAATCACGAACGCCAAGGCAAGTCCAAGGAATCCGGGAACCCACCCACCGAGAATGATCCACCAGTCAATCCCGATCGGGCTGAGGTTGGAAGTCTGAGCAATAAGCCCTAGGATCTGTAGCATTTCAGATCCTCCTAAGGTCGAGTACCCTCTTCGTCTTGCCGTCGCTTCTCGGGATGGTCCCGGGTTGGCATATCTCGACATTCGTCCTAAGCAGGGTTGCATCCTTTATCTCATCGAAAACCGATGCCTTCAGCCGGTTTACGGCAGACTGATCCGAAAAGGTTGTGCCGTTCACCTCCATTTTTATCGTGATCTCGTCGACACCGGTCAGCACAATCTGGAAGTTGCCGTTTGACTCCGAATGGGAGGCAATGATCTTCTCGATCGTTGAAGGATAGACGCCTATGCCCCTGATCTTCACCATGTCATCTATCCTCCCGCGCATCCACTCCACCCTCCGGTGCGTCCTCCCGCATTCGCACTTTCCGTCAATTATGCGGGTGAGGTCGCCAGTCCTGTACCTGAGGATAGGCATGGCCTCTCTGTCCAGCGGGGTTATCACAAGTTCTCCCTCCTCCTCTTCTTCGAGCGGCTCCCCTGTGCTCGGGTCTACGACCTCGAACAGGAAGCGGTCTTCCCAGACGTGCAGTCCCGACCTGCAAGGGCACTCAATCGCGACCCCTGGCCCTCCGACCTCTGCGAGCCCGTAGTTGTTAAAGGCGCCTATGCCGAGCCCCTCCTCGATCTTCCTGCGCATCTCCTTTGTCCAAGGCTCTGCTCCTAGGACTCCGATTCGGATCTTCAGGGAGGCTCTGAGGCCATTGGACACATCTAGCATCTCGATCATCCTGAGGGCGAAGGATGGTATCGCGTGGAAGACAGTGACGCCGAAGTCAGCCATGACCTCCAGCTGCTTCTCAGCGTTGGCAGATCCCAGCGGAACTACGGTCAGCCCCAGCTTCTCGGCCCCTTGGATCAGCCCTAGGCCTCCAGTGAAGAAACCCTGGGATGTAGTGTTCTGGAAGACATCCCCGCATCGCGCACCAACGCATGCAAGTCCCCTAGCCATCAGCTCCGACCAGATGTCCAGATCCTTTCTCGTGTAGAATGTGGCGACAGGCTTGTTGGTGCTGCCTGAAGAAGTGTGTATCCTGACCACCCGGTTGAGCGGCACTGCAAGGGCACCATACGGAAATGTACCTATAAGATCCTTCTTTGTAGTGAAAGGCAGCTTCGCCAAGTCGCTGAGCTCGGAGATTTCGCCTATGCGCCTTTCCCTTATCCTTTCCCTCAGAAATGGAATCTTTTCAGCCCTTTTTACAGCAGCCTTCAGTTTCTTTTTCTGTATCTTCTCGATCGATTCCCTTTCCATCAGCTCAATTTCTGGCTGGAAAAAACCATCAGAAGATGTAAAGGCTATCCCTTCTTCCCATTCTCATCTGCACATTACCTCCGAGAGCGAAGAATGTCTGGCAGCTACGGGATGCGCTAGCAAAGCCTCAATAAACGCAAGCCCTCCAGAAGTCGAGCATCCTTTCTCCCTCCAGACGTAAGGGAAAATTCGCAAAGCTATATTTAAGCGTTATTTATACCCGGTTCAAGTTCCAATAATCTAGAGGCGAAAAATCAAGGGCTTGGATCGGGGTGCACCCATTTCATTTCAAACTCTGAGAGGCGCCTAAGCGCGCCCTGCCGATCATGGTCTCCTAGCTTCGATGACTCAATTGCCAGCCGGAGAATCTCTATGGCTTCATCCATCTCCTTGCGCCTGACCGGGAACGGGACTCCGTCCTTGCCCCCGAAGGCAAAGGAGTATTTCACAGGATCTCTCCAGCTCGGGGCTTCTCCATAGATTAGCTCAGAGAGAAGTGCCAGCCCCTTCACTGTGGATGGTCCGATCCCTTCGAGTCCTAGTAGCGCCTCATAATCCCTAGGCTGGGTGTTGTAAGCACGCTCAAGCGCCTTCCAGTTTATGTTCCAAGGCATCACGAGCACCCGCACCCCCGTCCACTCTCCAAGCGTCTGCTGTCGTGGGTCTTTCATCACAGCGATGCTCCCCTTCAGCCTTTCGGGCCGATCTTTAACAAGATCCACCGATGCCCTCCTGCATCCTTCTGACTCTCTGGCAGTCATGTTCAGTACTGTTCCCTCATCGACCCCAACAATCGCCTTGTGCGGCTCAACAACAAAACTTGCAACAGATTCCGATGCCCAGTGGAAGCGCCGCGCCGTTTTCCTTTCGGCATTGAGACCCTGCTGGACGACGGACCATTTCCCGTCCTCGGTGAAGATGAAGCAGTGGTGGTAGAGAGAGTAACCGGCCTGTATGGCGGCGTTATCGATCTTTGCCGCCATCCTGCTCGCATACTGCAGACCCTCAATCTTGGCAGTCGATAGCCCGAGACGGTCTCCCAGCAGGCTTATCTCCCCGATGGTCTCCCTTGAATGCCTGCCTTTCCCACCGCAGATCGCTATACCGGTCTCTTCAGGATCGACTGCAGCTTTGAGGGCTGCGGTGGTAACCGTGGTGACCCCCGACGAATGCCAGTCGAAGCCAAGGACGCATCCCAACGACTGGAACCAGAAGGGATCGGATAGCTTCCTAAGCAATTCATCCCTACCGAACTCGTCTACGATAATCAGCGATATGCCATACGCGAGGGATTTCATCCTCTTCACTAGCCAAGGCGGCGCCAAGCCGCAGTGGAGTGGGAGTTGAGCGGTCCCTGTTCTAGACATACCCAAACTGATCTAATCTAAGTTGCTTATTTTGGTATTGGATCACAGTAAGGAAAGCCGTCCAGAAAATGCAGGACGTTTGCTGCAGGCAGGACTATTGTACTAGGAGAGCTTACCCACTCCAAAGCAACCAAGCAGATCAACACAGTGCCCACAATTACACCTGTTACGAAAAGCTCTAGATATAGGTGCTAACAGAGACGGCATGAGCCGTCAAGGGGTAAGGTAATTAGAGTACTCATCCCCACCCACCTTCGAACATCTCAAGAGCAGGCACACAGCTACGATATAGAGGGAGCAGATCGCTATGATCCTGACGCCAAATATAACCTCCATTTTCAGATCGCCATGGTTATGCTTTCTACTCGTACCTCTCGGGCCACCCTCACAAGTCCTACCAGCGTTCTCAGCTTTAGGAGAGCATCTGAAGAAACTTGCCCCAAGGGGTGCCAGTACCTCCTGGGCTAGACCATGTTCTAGCCATGCCCTTGGAGTAAGTCCTCGACGACGATTGCACCGTATCTGTTGACGTAGAACCTTGAAAGCTTCTGCAGAAAATCATCCCGCCGGCTCACTAATCGCTCGTAAGCAGACCCGTGCAGGCTTCGCCCTTGCCTTAAGTGTTCTTAGAGCCTTTCTTTTTTTCCTTCTTCCTTGACAAGACTCCGCATTTTTTAGGCTTGCGAGAGACTTCTCGCAGAATTTGGGGTTCTCAATCTGCCTTCCACTGCTGTCAGATAGGGAAGTATCAAACCAACATCCAAGCCTACAGCCCTTCCAGTTCCAGCCTGACGATCGCATTTGGAATCTTCGACTTTAACCTGAAAAGATGGCAAACCACTTGCCAGGCGGTTCCCGCTTCACAAGCACGCCCTTGATCTTTCCCTTGATTGCACGGTGCAGTTTTATGCTGGCGGATCCGACTTTTAAAAGTGCAGTTTCTTTCTTTCCTTCCGCATCAAGCCTGAAGCCTGACTGATTAAAATTCAGCGACTTACCATTTGCCCCTGAACCGGAGCCTGCCTGTCTTTCTTTCCGACCATTCCCCTTCAGCACGCCAAGGCTGACTTGACCCGTACTCATAATCATACCTGAATATTTTATAATACTTTTCGGCTTTCCCATATCCCAAGACTGAACGAAGGATGGGGCTTTCTGCCGATAAGGTTAAAATTTTTCCGATATCAATAATAATTGATATTAATTTTCACTGTGCAATTTTTTGCATGATCGATGTAAAATCGCGCCCGCATAACCCATATTAAATTGGCTTTCTAATCTTCAGACATGGATGACCGGAAGAATGCCAGGTCCGAACTCAAGGGGACAACTCTGCGGGTCTACTGGGTGCTTCTGAAGCATGGAGAGAAGGGCGTGGGACCGAGGGACATCACGAGGGAGCTTGGACTGAGCAGCCCCAGTGTGGCAGCCTACCACATAGAGAAGCTGCTGAACCTGGGGCTAGTGGAAAAGACAGATGATGGCTCTTACGTCCCCAAGAAGAACATAGATGCAGAGGTAGTCTCGGACTTTGTAAGGATGTTCGGGATGATGCTCCCGAGGTTCTTCTTCTACGCGATCCTGTTCACAACTATGCTCATAACATTCCTGGCAGTCTACCCTCTGAGGCCAGATCCGCAGACCGTTGTCGCACTGATCTTCGGAGTGACTGCCTGCGCAATCTTCTGGGTGGAGACGCTGAGGGTCATGAGGAGGAGACCGTTCTAGAGACATTTCGGTGTTCTAAAAAATAGAATTAAATTGCTGAGGGGGAAGTCTAATAACAGTGTTTGGATTGAGGACAGCGTCAACAGTGGTTATTGCGATCCTGCTTGGAGTCTCTGCCATATACATGCCACTCTTTGCGCTTGGTATGGCGGGGAGAGAGGTTCAAACAAGCCACGGCGTATTAGATCTAAAAGAACAGACAAAAACCGAAGACGGAATAAATGCCCCCGAGGGCTACACAATAGATTCCGACAGCAGAATATCAAAGGCAATCCCAGACTCGCCTGCTGCCCCGTTCCTTGGTCCGATCTTGATCATATTCGTAGGCCTGATTGTCTCTACCTCTGCATACTTCTCTCTGCGGAAGAGACTCAGTCTATTTAGGCAATAGGCAAATTGTTTGGATGCACTCATCCTGGTTCCGGATATTTGCCCCTCAACGAGTTTATGAATCCCCTAAGGCACCCCTTTATTGCCGCGATGAAGGTGTGCCGCACCTTTGAAAGGTCGAGAGACTCCAAGGTCTTTATCCGATAGTACAAGGGCGGATGTGGATCCCACTTGAGCCACTCCCCGACGTTCACTATCTCGAAGACCCTGGACTGATACTTCCAGAGACCGAGCTTCCTCAGCGAGGAGGCAAGAAGCCGGGGGTTGCCAATGGAAACCGCAGCATCGAGATCAGCCCTGGCCTCAAGGAACTTCGCGACGAAGAATAGGAGCGTGAAGGAAAGAAAGAGGTACGCCAAGTCGATTATCAGACCGAACTGGAGGAGAAAGGGCCACAACAGGTAGACCCTGACTAGGTATTCGGTGGTTGCCAAGGCGAGCAAGATCAGCGGATCCCTTGCCTTAATGTGGCTAAACTCGTGTGCCAAAACTGCCTTTATCTCTGGCTCCTCCATGGTAGCTATCAACCCAGTCGTTATGAGTACAGTGGCACGCTTGGGCGAGACGCCTGTAGCAGCAGCATTTGGAGGGAGCACATTTAGCAGCATGGTGCGGGGCTCCTTGAAGCCAAAGCGGTGCGAGAGATCGCTGATTATGTTGTATATGTTTACGACCTTTATCCTGACTGATTGGGGGGTGCAGACTGCGCCATGTTCATTAAGCGCGCTGACCACGCTCTTCTCGTCGAGCGGCATTCCAACTGCCAGTGTAGAATCATAGATCTTCTTCTTTATCTCGGAGATCCTTGGCATGCAGATCTTCATAACCTGGTCGAACTCGCTCCGCTTCATGCGCAGCTCGGCGATATGGATCGAGTGGTTCTTAGGGGTGATCTCGAATTCTCCCCTGGCAGCAATAAGGCTATTTGCGAAGAAGACGATTATAAACTGCATCGCGACAAGTAGCAAGGGGGTGTACTCCAAGAAGAACTGGTAGAGCACCATGCCAAAAAAGAGGATTATAATGAAGAGGTAGAGCATATTCCCAAAGACGACCGAGGCAAGAAGTTTCTTGATCCCCTTTTCCTTTGCGCCTGGGACTATGTTCATCTTCGGAGAAAAGACCAGATAGAGCGAAGAGCTGCTTTGTTCTTGGAAGTAGGTGCGCACAATTGTCTCGAACTCCATGTCCAGACCCAAGAGGTCATTCTCGCTCACTGAGTTTATGGGGTAAGGGGCATAGAATATGTAGATCCTCTCAGGGGTTAACCTGACCGCCACATCAAGTATGCTGCCATCGGTCGCGATGAGCCTATACTGGAGCAGAACGCCGCCCGGTTCCGGCGATTTTGTCAGCTGGCTCAGGTAAGGGTTCCGCTCGAGGACGCTCATCACATGGTTGGCCACCGGTTCGATCTGTGCTGGATCAATCTGTATCTCGATTGTTGAGGTTCGACTCCAGGTGTGTGCGGCGGTGCCGCTCGCGTTAGGATACTCCAAAAGATCCATCTCCAAAACAAAAGGCAGCTCACTCGATGAATCTCAGCTCAAACATATTTGTTTTTTGCCATCTATGCAAAACCCTAATCAGGGGCAGACATCAAAAAAGACATATCAGGTGGTGTACATATTAAATTCAGCCCGTTTGATCTTGGCAATCAAGACTTATCGGGTTGAATGCAAGGAAGGAAGACGGATGTACCAGATAGATGAAGTGGATAAGAAGATCCTCGCGCTCCTAAAGGAGAACTCTAGGCTAGCATTCACAAAGATTGCAGAGGAGGTGGGTCTCTCTGAGGCAGCCGTTAGGAAGAGGGTAGAAAGGCTCCACCAAGAAGGCGTGATAAAGAGGTTCACGATCGAGGTCGAGACCGGAGAGAAGGTCAAGGCCATAATTCTGGTCTCAGTCCAGCCCTCAAGACCGAATCCTCTCATAGCCCAGCAGGTAAAGAGGATAGATGGGGTGGATCTTGTACTTGAGGTAGCAGGGGAGGTCGACATAGTCGCATTGATATCCGGATCTTCAATGCAGGAGATCAACAAAAACATAGACGAGGTGAGGAAGATAGAGGGCCTCACCAAGACAAACTCGATGATAGTGCTCCGCTCTTGGGTTTGATTTTCGAATTTTTAAGTACTAAAAACGAAGTTTATTCACGGAAATTAAGTATCGAAATGCTTAAATAGATTCGCCTTTCGAATCTACTCGTCTGAGGTTACGAGAGATGACAAAGCTCAACATAATGTTTGACCATATGCGCTGGGAGGAGAAGGCACTCCATGGCGCATGTGTGAAGAAAGGGGTAGACTTCGACCTGATCAGCGCTGAGAAGGTCTACTTCGACCTTACTTCCAAGGAGAGACCAAGCTGGCTAGGAGACGTTGTTCTGCAGAGGTGTGTCAGCCACTTCCGCGGACTCCACGCAACGGCAGCCCTCGAGAGTTACGGCGTCAGGGTAATAAACAGATATCAGACCTCCGAGCTCTGCGGGAACAAGGTGCTGAACACAATCACTTTCAAGAAGGCAGACATACCAACGCCCAAGACGTATCTTGCTTTCACCCCAGAGGCGACCATCGAGGCACTAGATGAGCTGGGCTACCCTGCAATACTGAAGCCGGTCGTGGGTAGCTGGGGTAGGCTGGTCTCCCTGCTCAAGGACAAGACGGCGGCGACCGTGGCACTGGAGCACAGGGAGATGATGTTCCCACTCTACCAGATCTATTACGCCCAGGAAATGGTAAGGCGCCCTCCAAGAGACATCAGGGTCTTTGTTATTGGTGAGGAAGTCCCGGTCGCGATATACAGGGTGAACAACACGGATGACTGGAGGACGAACACCGCCCGAGGGGGGAAAGTAGAGAACTGCCCGGTGAGTCCGGAGATAAGAGAGTTGGCGCTCAAGGTCGCGGCTGCGGTCGGGGGAGGCGTCTTCGGAGTCGACATGATGGAAGACGATGGCAGGCTGGTAGTGCATGAGGTGAACAGCACCGTCGAGTTTAAGAACACTGTTCCGGCTACAGGTATCGACATACCAGGCATGATTGTGGATTACGCGCTTAGGGAGGCAAAGAGATGAAGACTGTAGGGATAGTTGGCGCTTCTGGTTACACAGGGGGAGAGCTGCTCAGGCTGCTCATAGACCACCCGGAGGTCGAGGTGAAGATCGCAACCTCGAGAGAGAACGCAGGTGAGCCCGTTTTCAGGGTGCATCCTCATCTGAGGAAGAAGACAGATCTCAAGTTCGTAGAGCCGGACCTGGAGAAGGTGGCCGCTGAGTGCGAGATCGTGTTCCTGGCATTGCCGCACGGATCCTCGGCACCAGCGGCGAAAAGGCTGCTCGAGTCGGGCTTGAGGGTGATCGACCTCAGCGCGGACTTCAGGCTCAAGAAGGAGGACTACCCCCAATGGTATGGGTGGGAACATCCGTACCCGGATCTCCTCGATCTTGCAGTCTACGGTCTCCCCGAGCTCCACAGGGAGGAGATAAAGGGCGCGAGGATCTTCTTATCCACTTCATCTATCTGGTACATCCGTCTTCCTTCCTTGCATTCAACCCGATAAGTCTTGATTGCCAAGATCAAACGGGCTGAATTTAATAAATGCCCCCGAGGGCTACACAATAGATTCCGAC
>JACIVP010000059.1 GCA_014361455.1 Candidatus Methanosuratincola sp. | reverse complement strand
ATAGGGCAATTTAGGAGGGGCACATTTGATAAGATACTTCTCGGTCCTGGCCCCAGCACTGTAGAATCTCGGGTTCTGAGGGCTCTTTCCGAACCTACCATGGGCTATCTGGATTCGGATTTCCTCGCCATCATGGACGAGACGAAGAACCTGCTGAAGTACGTCTTCCAGACGGAAAACGACCTCGCGATAGCCGTCTCCGGCACGGGGAGCGCCGGCATGGAGACTGCATGTGTAAATATGATAGAACCCGGGGACAAGGTCATCGTCTGCGTCCATGGCTACTTCGGCCAACGCCTGGCCCAGGTGGCCGAACGATGTGGTGCTGATGTGATCACAATATCGTCTCCCTGGGGTCGTCCTGTGGATCCAGAGGACGTAAGGAAGGCGATCAAGGCTGCGCCTGGGGCTAAGGCCCTCGGTATTGTCCACGCCGAGACGTCGACGGGCGTGCTTCAGCCTCTGGGAGATATCGCCAAAATAGCCCACGACGCCGGCCTTTTCATGATAGTGGATGCCGTCACATCGCTCGGCGGAGTGGAGGTGCCCGTCGACAAGTTCAGCCTCGATGTTGTGTATAGCGGCTCGCAGAAGTGCTTAGGAGCACCTCCAGGCTTGGCACCTCTCACCGCAAACGGCCGTGCCATGGAGGCCATAAAGAAGAGAAAAGTGCCGGTGCAGAGCTGGTATTTTGACCTTACATTGCTTGCCCGCTACTGGGGAGACGAAAGGCTCTATCATCACACCGCTCCGGCCAACATGATTTATGCGTTGAACGAGTCGTTGAGGATCGTGGCCGAAGAGGGGATAGAGAAGAGATGGGAGCGCCACCTCAAAAACGCGAAGGCCCTGGCGGCAGGGCTCGAGGCGATGGGGTTAAAACTCTTGGTGGATGAACCGTACAGGCTACCTTCGCTCATAACCGTGAGAGTCCCCGAGGGAATAGACGAGGCTGCATTGAGAAAGCAACTCATGTCCGTCTATGGGATCGAGGTCGGCTCAGGCCTGGGAGAACTAAAAGGCAAGATCCTCCGCATAGGGCTGATGGGCAGCTCCTCCAACAGCAGGAACATAATTCTTCTGCTGGCCGCTTTGGGGAGTATATTGCGTTCCATGGGATTCGCTGCGGACTTGACCGCCTCATTGGATGCCGCTCGGAGCGCTTAATAAGAAGGGCAGATTTAGTCGTCAAAACTACAAAAATATCGCTTAGAGGGGCTGGTGACAGCCCCTCTAAAAAGTGGGATGCGTTGAAGTGAAGCAGATTCGACCCGTTATATATCTC
>JACIVP010000058.1 GCA_014361455.1 Candidatus Methanosuratincola sp. | reverse complement strand
ACGCAGCAGAGGCTGCCCACAGATCAAAGCACTTCCACCGTCACCAGAAGCTCACCCTTCCTCTTTGAAGGCCTCTGCATCCTGTCGCTCAGCGCTCTCGCTCTCTTTTACTGGCTCTTTGGGCGCCTCTTCCAGCGGTCGGCCGTCTTCAAAGTGTATGCCCTGCACGTAGACGTTGACGGCCTTCACTGTATATCCGGTATATTGTTCGAGCTGATTCTTGATCGTCTCTTGAAGGTCCCATGCCACGTCCGGTATGCGAAGGCCATATCTTACCGAGATGTAGGTATCTACGGTCACCTGCGGATTCTTCTCGTCCTCGAGAGATACGCGGACGCCCCCGTACATCTTGCGGCCGAAGCCCATCTTAGACATCATGCTGCCCGCGGAGGGCTGCACTCCCTTAATTGTGCGGAGGGCCTGCATCGCTATCTGACCGATGACGGACTCGTCGATCTTGACCTCTCCTCGTGGCTCCTCCACCGGCACCAACGGTCTGGCCTCTGCGGCCTCTTCCGACGCCATTTTCTCCTCTTTCTTTAATTCTTCAGCTTCTCCCCCTTCGGAAACCCCTTCGGAAGCCACTTCCTCTTCTCGCCTTCTTTCCTCCTCCATCTGATCCACCCCCTCACGTCTTTTTCAAGATCGAGGAAGGTCGAAAAATCCCCCACAACTGGGGCACTGCAGCTGTTCCCCCTCCTCGTATTCGTCGGGCTGGTAATAAAAACTATGCCCACACGCGGGGCAGGTAAGAGAAGCATAGAATTCCTCGTAATCTTCCTCTACCCCTTCGGCCTCCTCTCCCCCTTTGAGGAGGTCCACCTCATCGTGAAGATCGCTCATCTCGTCCTCCAACCTCAGGCAGCTATCGAGGACGTCGCTATAGACCTTCTCACCCTCGTCCACCCTCTGCTTGAGCTCCTGTAGTTCGAGAGAGAGTGAATCGATGGCGCAAAATATCGCATCGAACAGCCTCTTCTCCCCTTCATCGGTTAGAGGGGCACCTTCGAGCAAGCCTTTTAGGTAAGCTATGGCCTCTCGTGAATTCACCCTTTTGCCTCCTTCCCCAAAACACAGATCCTTATTTGGCGCGCTCGATGTAGTTTCCGGTGCGCGTGTCCACGACGACCGCATCTCCCACCTCGACGAACATGGGGACGGTTATCACGAGGCCGGTCTCGAGCGTAGCGGGCTTCCCTCCGCCGCTCACGGTGTCGCCCTTGAAACCCGGCGGGGTGTCGACTACCTTCAGCTCCACGGATTTCGGAAGCTCAACGCTCACCACCCTGCC
>JACIVP010000057.1 GCA_014361455.1 Candidatus Methanosuratincola sp. | reverse complement strand
CCGAAGGTCTTGACCGGCTGAAGGGGCACGGCCATGGTCTCGGCCAGGATGTCCTCTTCGCGTTCTTTGCCGGCATAGACCAGCTCGTACTCCTGGCGCTCCGGCGGGAAGAGCAGATGCTTGTAGTCGGGGGGCAGGTCCTGGCCCTGCTCAAGCAGTTCGATGATGTGCCGGCGGTGGTGGTCACTAAGTCTGGCCATCGTTACACTCCTATCATTCTTCAAACAAAAGGAGGCTGATTTCTGTTCAGCACAGGCAGAGAGGGATTGTAGAAATTGCCCTTCTCGTCCGGGAAACACGATAACGAAAAACGCCGATAGAGTTGCTCGGTCTGTAGCCAAGGCGGCTGCCGGGTGTCTTCAATCCATCGAGCGACCTCTTCGGCTAGTTCCAGTTTTGCCTCCTGCTCTGAACGGGCGGTTAGTGCTTGGGAAATACTGGATGTCATCAAGTCTACCAATTGAGTTAGCTCACATTCTACCCGCAGACCTGGTTCAATCTTACGCGGATCAGAGTCTATAGAAGTGACCTCAGGATGCAAAAGCCGGATTTCGGGATAGGCGCCTGGCTTCTTAAGGCGCTTTTCAGCGATGTTCTTGCAGATCTGTGTGGGGATATACGCGGCGAAATTGTCCCCTTCCTGACGAGACTTAGCATCGGAATAAAATCTCAATGCCACCCTTTGATAGGTTTTGAGGCTCCAGGCAATAGCTCCCTCAATTGCCATCAGCGCAAAGCGATTGTAGGCATGATGTGGTTCGCCATAGCGTTCGGGCTCAAAAGCTGAAGAGTGCGTATCTATGGCCAGGCAATGATAGAAACAAAACCCGGAGAGGGATTCGACATACGATTTGAGCCAGCCTCGAGCGCAGCGAGCCTTTGGTCCTGTTGGGTGTCCTCGCAAACTGGAATAATGGACCTCTTCTTCATCATAGCGTTCGGCTTGCCTGACCTTCTGTAGGGCCGTGTATACCTCACTCTGCTTTCTCTCAGGAACAAATAAGACCCCATGGCACAACCAACGGTCATCCCCTCCGCGCACATAACTGCCGCTTTCATCGTGATAGATGTTGAAGAGGTACTCTAGATTGGCTGGCACACCAAACATCGTCAGTTGTTGCGGCATTGGGTTGTGTTTCTCCACACTGTTGTATTTGCCTCCCGTACTTCTCAATCAGCCCATCGCCGGCTAAGATGACGGTCGCCGTCCCCTGCTGATCGTCATGCCACACGGGGATGTTCATCTCGGCGCGCAGGCGGTCCAAGATGAAAAAACATTTGGGCTGAGCGATATCTTCGAGGTTGATGC
>JACIVP010000056.1 GCA_014361455.1 Candidatus Methanosuratincola sp. | reverse complement strand
ATCACGATGTTACCGGTGCCATCGTCGGCTGGTGTCAAAAATCGCCCATCCTCGAGATCTGTGATCACGCCCCTCGAGTAATCAAGCCCTTCGGGGTCCAGCCCGATTACGACAAAGGTGTAATCTCCTACGCCGGCGTACCCCCAAGTTCGCTTGAGGACCTTCTCGACCCCAGGTATTTCAGAGATCAGAGTGATGTATGAGGTATTTATTGGCTCGACCCTACCGCCCTTGAGGTACTGGAGGGTAAGGTCAGGGGCGGACTCGACGCTGAACTCCGCTTCCCTCTCTAGGCCGTCCTTCGTGAATAGGACCGCGGAGATCATCGTGGTTGCCACCAGAAAAGTGATCAGGATGACTGCAGTCCTCATGCGGTACCTCCTTAGGCAATCGAACGAATAGTTCAGCAGGTTTTTGTGCTTCCGAATCATTCGAAATCATCCCTTTATCGCGGTGAAATTGAATCCAGGAATGGACTCCCTGAACTCCTTGAGTTTCAACGGCGTGTCAATGAAACTGGAGGATACGACGTAATCGTAGCCGCCTGGGATATCATAGAGGGACCTGACGAAGATCTCGATGAGCGGGTTCCTGGTCCCCTCGTAGTTCGTCCCAATCGCGATGCTCGGCAAGCCCACGCTCTCCCTGAGTGCTCTGTCATACTCTCTCCCGGACCATTGAATCTCGCTATGGACCGAGACTGCGATGAGAGCGATAGTGAAAACAAGCGCAAAGATAGGCAGAGCCAGCACCTTCCTCAATCATCGTGCCCCCGTCGGGATTATTATCAGGTACCTGAATTCCCCCTCGAACCCTTTCGATTCAACCTCTACAACATTGTCCACGCCCGCCTGGATGAGCGTGACAAAGCAGCAGGAGGCTATGGATGTGTTGGTAACCAGCGTCTGGTTTACGCAAGTCTCTCCGAGAGGTATCCCGTTGAAAGTTATGTCGATATTACCAGCAGTCTTTATCGAGAGTGGCTGGATCCCAAGGGTCATTATTGACTGCCCTCCCGCGCCTGCGTATCCGAAGATGTCCGTTACGGTCTGCCCCGCCGTTATCGTGAAGTTCTCCGAGACGTAGGTCTGCTCGTCGATCCAGCCCTTCGGCAGCGTTACTGGCTGGAATGGGCTGAAATAAGGATGAGCGCTGAGGAAGACTGCCAAGAGGGAGACCACCCCCACGGTCGACACGGTAAGCACCACAAACATCACCCTCAGGGGTTGTGAGACCTGTCTCATTTTTTGTCATCTATAGATTCAGGGCAACGATAAATAAACTTTCCACCGCCCTTTTTTGTTTCAGAGTTCAATTCCACAGCCCTTAACTCCACACATTTATACCAGTCTCTCAG
>JACIVP010000055.1 GCA_014361455.1 Candidatus Methanosuratincola sp. | reverse complement strand
TCGCTTATGATCGTCTCCGGGGTTCAGATCTACTGGCTGATAATCAAGAAGGACACCTATGTCTCCCTATCCAGGAATGACTTTATTCCCAGCATGGGGGTGATGAAGGACATCCTCCGGGTGGGGATTCCGGCGAGCATTGAGTTTCTCCTCTACTCCGTAGATGCCATCATCATCAACAGCATGCTGGTTCGGGTCTCGGGAACGGACGCGGTAGCTGTTTATACTGCGGGCTGGCGGGTGATAATGATGGCCGTCATTCCTCTGATCGCCATTGCCACGGCGGAGATCTCCGTTGCAGGAGCAGCAATCGGTGCCAGAAAATACGGGAATCTGCCGGTGATTCACAACTATTCCACAAAGCTGGGCTTTGCCATTGGAACGGTCACCGCTCTGATCACTGGCCTATTCGCCCCGCAGATAACCCTGTTTTTCACCTATGCTCCCGAGAGCGCTCATCTTGCCGGAACGATGGTGGCCTTCATGCATGTCATGTGCCTGTTCTACCCATTCATGTCCCCGGGAATAATGTCCGCCTGCCTATTCCAGGGAGCAGGGAAAGGGCTCACCTCTTTATTGCTCAATGTCTTCAGAGACGTGATTCTGATAACTGCAGTGGCCTTCATGCTGGGAATGGTCCTGGGGCTGGGTCAGGAGGGGATCTGGTGGGGAATTGTTTTTGGGAACATAGCGGGCAGCCTCTTGAGCTACCTGTGGGCTAGGCTCTATATCGACCGGGTGATGAAGGTTAAGGGAGCAGCATAGCTGAATGCATCTCCATTTTCAGGACCTTATGCAGGAGAGACTTATTTATATGATGGACCGGATCTGCCAGGTATGACAAATAGGACAAAGGAGCGTCTTAACACTTTATTGCTCGCACTTGCCGCCCTGTTTGTTTTATGGTTTGTCCTCTCCCGGCTCAGGATTATAGTGGTGACCTTTCTACCCTGGTGGATGCTCGCTCTTCTGCTCCTCGTCGCCGGGTTGGTGCTGTTTCTGGCAGTGGATCAACTGATGAGCCGCCGAAAGTAAGCTTAGACTAAATATCATGGCGGCTAGCTTGATTGAACATCAAGAGAGGAAAAAGAGGCCTTGACCTGGGCGGCATAAGAG
>JACIVP010000054.1 GCA_014361455.1 Candidatus Methanosuratincola sp. | reverse complement strand
CACCTCTTTCAACGAGATCTCTATGCCGAGTTGATTGAGCTTCTTGCAGATCGCCGCATTGCGCTTGTCCCTGTATTCCCGGAGGGATGATAAATACTTTTCCAAGAAAGCATCATCGCGGCGGAAACGATAGCCCAAGATATGAACCGTGTAAGGAGCGTCGGCGGACAGCTCTACGCCTACTATACCATGCACAGAAGCGCGTTCGCAGCTCCTCATGAACTCATCGAGCCCTTCAGTGGTGTCGTGATCCGTGAGACTTATCACAACTACACCGCGATCCTTCGCCAGCTGAACGAGATCCCCCGGAGAGAGGGTACCATCGGAGCAATTGCTGTGGAGGTGAAGATCGACGCGCATCATAAAAGCCTCAGCGCGATGTCCCCCCTTCCGCTACCTCCTGCTCTCCCAAGAAGGACTCGATTTCGAAGAGGCCGGCGATGTCTAAAAGGACTATCAGCCGTCCGTCGTCGATCTTGGCCACGCCCTTCAAGTATTCCCTTGATAAGAAAAGCCCATTACCGCACGCCCTCTTCCGCAAAGGAGCCGTATCGATTTGCCATAGGGAGGACGAGGTTCATCTTGTCCGCAGCGGTACTTCTATTTTTGGGATGCGCAGCCCTCGGCCCGATCGCGGCGCTGATCCTCACGTCGCTTTTGCCGGCCTATGGGGTGAAGCTTTCGTTATCGACGGCAACGCTCAAGAACTACGCCTTCGTCCTCTTCGGCTTGAACGAGACATGGAGGGCCACATTCAACAGCCTCGTCCTCGCAGCGGGGGCTGCGGCCGCAACGATCGCCTTGGGGTTTGTCGTGGCTCGGGGCGTAGCACGCAGAAAGGGGATTTTCCTCTGGATTGACAGGGTCGGTTCGATCCCTTATGCCACTTCACCTCCAGCCTCAGTTTTCACCTCTTTCAACGAGATCTCTATGCCGAGTTGATTGAGCTTCTTGCAGATCGCCGCATTGCGCTTGTCCCTGTATTCCCGGAGGGATGATAAATACTTTTCCAAGAAAGCATCATCGCGGCGGAAACGATAGCCCAAGATATGAACCGTGTAAGGAGCGTCGGCGGACAGCTCTACGCCTACTATACCATGCACAGAAGCGCGTTCGCAGCTCCTCATGAACTCATCGAGCCCTTCAGTGGTGTCGTGATCCGTGAGACTTATCACAACTACACCGCGATCCTTCGCCAGCTGAACGAGATCCCCCGGAGAGAGGGTACCATCGGAGCAATTGCTGTGGAGGTGAAGATCGACGCGCATCATAAAAGCCTCAGCGCGATGTCCCCCCTTCCGCTACCTCCTGCTCTCCCAAGAAGGACTCGATTTCGAAGAGGCCGGCGATGTCTAAAAGGACTATCAGCCGTCCGTCGTCGATCTTGGCCACGCCCTTCAAGTATTCCCTTGATA
>JACIVP010000053.1 GCA_014361455.1 Candidatus Methanosuratincola sp. | reverse complement strand
GGTAGAGCTCAGGTGGATCTCCGGCCTCACCATCGAGGAGAGGGCGAGGGCTATGAAGGCCCTGCCGGAGGAGACCCTGGCTGAGCTGAAAAAGTGCCATGTAATACTCAAGGGTCCTCTCACCACACCTAAGAAAGGGGACAAATGGCCGAACCTGGAGAGCGCCAATGTCACTATGCGCCGGGAGCTGGACCTGTTCGCCAACGTCAGGCCGGTAAAGGTGCCGGAGAAGGGCATTGACTGGATATTCTACCGAGAGAACACCGAGGGCGAGTACGTCCTGGGCAGCTGTGGCTTCAATGTCACTGATGATCTGGCAGTGGACTTCAAGGTGATCACCACCCAGGGAGCAGAGAGGATCGTGCGCCTAGCATTCGAGTACGCCAAAAAGAATGGAATCAATAGAGTCTCGGCGGTCACCAAGGCCAATGTGATCAAGACCACAGATGGCAAGTTCCTGGAGGTAGCCAGGAGGGTGGCGGCAGAGTACCCGGAGATCCAGTTCGATGACTGGTTCGTGGACATAATGGCAGCAAAGCTGGTGGACGAGAAGCGGAGGCGCGATTTTAAGGTTATCGTCCTGCCCAATCTCTACGGTGATATCCTCACCGATGAGGCGGCGGAGTTCCAGGGTGGGGTGGGTACTGCAGGAAGCGCTAATATCGGGAAGAGGTATGCTATGTTCGAGGCCATACACGGCTCAGCGCCGCGCATGGTCGAGGAGGGCAGAGCGCAGTATGCCGATCCGGCGAGCATGATGCGAGCCTGCGTGATGATGCTGCGCCATATCGGCTTTGTCACACAGGCCAGCCGGATGGAGATGGCGCTGGATATCTGCGGTCAGTTCGAGCGGAGAATACGCATCACCGGCAGATCCGATGGCTCTACCGGAGCCCAGTTCGCAGACTATGTGCTCCAGACCATTCAGGATCCTGATCTGCAAAGCCGCTGGCAGAGGTATCAGGCTTCTGGAGAGGTAAAGCTTTAGCTGAAGTGCTTGCATATTATCTTGCGTGGAAGACCTTGCAGAAGAATTTCTAAGCCTGAGCAAAGAGGATATCTCTCTGCTGGGCGCGATCGAAATAGGGATGAGGACCCACGAATGGGTCCCCACCTTTGTAATATTTAGGCTTGCTGGCCTCTCTGCCAGCAGATCTGAGTTCAGACTGCAGCACCTTTTTGAGAAGAAGCTGGTGGCAAGGGAGGCTCAGCACTACCTGGGCTATCAGATAAACTTCGATTCCTATGACCTCCTGGCTCTCTCGGACCTCGTACGGCGCGATCAGGTGAGAAGCATCGGGGAACGGATCGGTGTGGGCAAGGAGTCCATAGTTCTTGAGGCCCAGGGGGACGCTCCACTGGCCATCAAGTTCCACCGCCAGGGTCGGACCAGCTTCAAGCACGTCCGCCGCCTGCGCGACCACCTTACC
>JACIVP010000052.1 GCA_014361455.1 Candidatus Methanosuratincola sp. | reverse complement strand
ACAATTAGGCCCAATAAATAGTGCTATTGGCATCTTGCTATTATAGGGTCTAGAAAATGGAGGGTCAAGCCGGCGAGTTGCCTCACCTAAAACCTAAACGAAAAAGATTCGTTACCTCACGAAAAAATCTAGACGAAAGGTTTACGATTTCTCCGGGGTCATTGACCCAGGAGGGAGGAAGGCACGGTGAGGCTGACGATGGCGGAGTTTTCGGAGAAGGATATGCTGCCGGAAGCGCATCTGTGTTCACCGGAGAGCGAGGAGCTCAGGCGGGTGATCAAGACACGTAAGACGCTGGTAGAGACGATCGTGACGGTGAAAAACCAGCTGCACGGGTTGTTGTTGAGCATGGGGATCGAATCGAAGCGCGGGCAGTTGCAGAGTACAAAAGAACGCCGGCGCGTGAAAAGCGTGCTCGCGGCACATCACGTCGCCAGCGACGCGGTAGACCCGCTGTTTGAAACGATAGACCGACTTTTCGAAGAGGTCAAGAAGCTTGATCGGGTTATCGCAGATAGGACAGAGGACGACGAGGTGGTGCAGCTGATCAAGACAATACCTGGAGCGGAGTTGATCACGGCAGCGACGATCCGGGCGTTTACCGACGATATCCGGCGGCAGCGAAGTACGCGGCATATGCCGGGCTGGTCCCATGTGTGCCGCCCCGTAACCCTCCGCCGGGAAGGTTATCCATTGATGACTCGAAGCAGGAACATTATAATGGCTATGACCAGGAGAACATGGATCAGGCCCCCCATGGTGTTCGATGTCACAAGTCCTAAAAGCCATAGGACGATCAAAATTACAGCAATTGTTGTCAACATTCCGTTCACCTCACTATTTTCGATCCTCCCTTGCGGAAGGAACAGGTCCAGGAATTGTGCAGGATGAGTCAGTGACAAGAGCCCTGCTACTCGCCAGCCTTTTCGACAAGCGCCATCAGGGAAGACAGCAGGGGCTGCACGTTGTTCTTCGTCGCAGGCTTCAGAAGAATTTCCCTGGAATTGTAGTTTCCCGCTCCCCAATAGGAGGAATTCGCTTCCTCATCTGTGGCCATTACTGCTCCGCCCAGTGAAACTCCCGCGAACAGGCCCTTGCTAATCGAGTAGCTATAGATGGAGGCCTTCAGGTTGGCGTCTGTGGCGGCTCCTGCGCTACGTCCTACCGGACCGGCTGCGACGCTCACGTCGGCACCCAGCTTCACCGTGTCTCCGTAGGAATGCTCCATGCCAGCCCTGTTAGATATCACAAGAAGAAGAGCAGTAGACTGGAAGCCAATCTGCAGGCCATAAGACATCCCGGTGATGTTCATAAAGCTCGGGCCGTACCATTTCCCCGTCTCAGGGTCGTGCCTCAGGACGACTCCTTCCCCGTAGGATCCCCCCAAACCTATTGCGCCCTTGTAGAAACTAGGGATGATCACGACTCCATGGGATCCTTTCACCATGTCAGCCATGGTACCGACATCTTCCTGGCCGGACATTCCCCGAAGC
>JACIVP010000051.1 GCA_014361455.1 Candidatus Methanosuratincola sp. | reverse complement strand
CCGTAGGTGAAGAAACTAGCTCGCGTTGCCCAGTCTACGGAGTCAAATCGAGCACCTTGCTTCCACCAGCGCCGAAACCAGACTGAGAAAGGATCATGACAGGCTGTGATCCTGTATGCAATAGCCGGTACGAGTAACTTCTTGAGTTCTTCGTCAGTTCGCGTCGCCAGCAACGCTGCAACCAATGCGCCTCCCGATGTTCCAGTGATAATCTTCGGGAGCAGATCGGCATCCAGCAGAGCTTTTGCGATCCCAAAATGGTAGTATGCGAATGTAGCACCACCGCTGAGACACAAAGCCGTTCTTCCCAGATTAGCGGAAAGATGCTTCGAAAACGTCCGCTTGTCTGCCTGTGTAACTTGGTCACTGGAGAAGATAAATTTGAGAGACGCCGATGTCTCATCGACATATGCCTGGAGCAGTTTCTTGGTTCCGTAGTAAGTCTCTGAGTACAGGCGTGGGTTGTCAGTGCCCGCGAAATTGTGTTTGATGCAGGCCTCGAGGTTGGACCGAAGCTCGTCAATCGCCCGGCGACCAATGCGACCGTTGCGTCGATTAGAATCACGTTCGTCTTGTTCGGCCTCAGATCGTAACCTTCTCAGGTCTCGCACGACCCTCCTTATTGTTTTCCAATCGTAATATGAGCCTTCATCCTCAATCTTCCACTTGTCATTTCCCAAATGACGGTCAAGATCCTTTGCCGCCTCTACCCAATCTTCATAGTTGTCTTGAACCCTCAATGCCTTCCGTAGTCTGTCTCGGGTGCCACGCCAGGTGACATATTGTTCGTAGAGGTAGATGTAGAAGCGGGTCAATAAGTAGCAGATGCCCAGGAATGTTATCCAGCCGAACACGAAGAAGAGCAGCGGATACTTGACAATGGAGTATGTCCAGCCCTCGCGAGTTTCGTCTCTGCCTCGTCTGGGCCTCTTGTCCGACTTTTGTCTCCTCCCGCCTACTCGGCGTATGCGTCGTTGACGCACTGGCCGCCAGTCGTTGAGAGCAGTGATTCGCTCAGCATTTGGCTTCTTCGAGTCCGAGTTCAGCAGGTTCTCCTCCGAGGGCGATGCTGCCACATTCTCTGGCGTGGACAGAGCAGCGGCAAAGGCGATGATACCGTCTTCGTCGTAGAAGGGATTGTCCCAATCTGGTAAGCAGTGGTAATCCCAGGCCTCCGGCGAGGAGTTCGAGGGCCCATCGGTCGCTTTCTTTGTATCTGCCATATTACATGCAGTATTCGGTTCGAGGAGATAGCCCTGTCGCAGGGCACAGGCTAAGTTATCTCATTCCAGCGGCCAGAGAATGTTGTGTTATTTTCGTTGTCT
>JACIVP010000050.1 GCA_014361455.1 Candidatus Methanosuratincola sp. | reverse complement strand
CCATGCCAGGATACCTCCGCGTCCACGTATGATCGGATGACATCTGCCGCCTCATCGGCACTGCTCTCATTCAGTCTCTGCCAGAACTCCCATACCAGTGTCTTGTTCTTCTGTAAGCTTTCGCTTGTCATTGTCCGCTCCTTTCGAGTGTAATGGAATGTGGAAACGGCCTCTTTGCCTACCGCAGGATCTGCCTGTGAGGCAGATAGGCTACGAACCTGGCCACAGTTGCTTGAGCATCGCCACCTCGTCAAAGCCGTTGGCGATGGTGCAAAACCTCACCCTCCGGCCGGTTGGCGGGCTGCAGACGCTATAACCGGGGTTGTCGCCCGCCGTGGTGATGTAGTGCGCGGTATGGAAGCCGGCCTCGTAGTCACCAAAGAGCCGGGTATGAGGGTAAGCCACCTGATTATGCAGCGTACTCTCGACCACCGCCTCGGGCCATTGCTCAGACCGTCGGTGGTCGAGACAGAAACGTTGAGGCATTGTGGGTGCAGTTGAGGCCAACACCATGCTTCTCCCAGATCTTGTAGGTGTGGCTGATGATGTAGTTGATGATATCAGCATAATCAGCGAAGCCTTTCAGGCTGTGTCTTCACTCCTCCTGAGGCCTGGATCTTCCCGATATCGCCCTATCCATGATCTCTTCCAAGCTATTGCTCCTTTATCGGGCAGGCACCTCTGTACAGGGGTTGCTGCTCACCTGACTTCTCAAGCTCGCAAAGAGATCGACCCCCATTGTCAGGAAGAGGTGTACCATGTCGACAGGTACCCAGTTCTCGATGATCAAGTTGCCCTCTCGTCTATAGAAATCCATCAGCCTCCATTCGACGAGCCTTCCCGTTGGAGGGTATCCAAGGTATTCGCCGCTATGATGGGCACGGATGCTGGGCCAACCAACCCAGGCAGCGTAGTTGCCCTCGCCCACCTCGGCCACATGCCGTCCAGAGAAGTGCGTACCATAGCAAGGAAAAGCGTGATCAAATGGGCTCTCATGTTTGTCCCAGAACTCGGCGAAACCACGAGTGGTGCCGATGCCGCTTGGGCCGTACCACATCATCCTCTCCGTGTCCCAGAATGTGTCCAGCTGTGGAGTCCGCAAGTTCGCGCACATGACCTTAGCCAACTCGAGGGTTTTTGCTCCCTCCGCGTCATCGTGCGGCGTCAACAGCACGCCATCCCCGGTCATCGGTCCGGTGATGATGCCCTCTTTGCCAAGGCTTGGCGGGACCAGTTGGTACCCGGCCTGACGGATCAGGTCCAGCAGATCGGGGATGATGTAGGTGACCACGATTTTGCCCCGGTAGACCGCAGAGAACTCACCAAAGCGGATGTGCATCTCTCGGCCGGTGGCGGGGATGCCCAGCCAGTCGCGGGAGAAAGTTCCGCTGAAATAGCCGATGGCTGCTACCCAGTGCACGTGGCCGCCGATAAAGATCTCGCATGTTCTGTGCAGATCGGGGAAGGAGGCTAGCAATGGCTGCCAGAACTCCGAGAGCAGCGCGTCGACGCCGTTGAGGTCGTTGATCGGGTGTGGGCCATGCCAGGATACCTCCGCGTCCACGTATGATCGGATGACATCTGCCGCCTCATCGGC
>JACIVP010000005.1 GCA_014361455.1 Candidatus Methanosuratincola sp. | reverse complement strand
CCATCTGCCGGGGATACTGAAGTACTCCATAGTGATGCCAGACGGCCACCAGGGTTACGGTTTCCCGATAGGCGGGGTCGCAGCGTTTGACGCAGATGAAGGGGTGATCTCGCCAGGGGGTGTGGGGTACGACATCAACTGCCTCCCCGCAGGATCGAAGGTGCTGACGCCGGACGGGTACAGGATTCCGATAGAGGACGCGTTCCCGCACGGGCGCGTCCTATGCGTGGACTCCGCCAAGGTTGCCCCAGCGAGGGTAGTGCTCGGGCTGAAGAAGTCCGATAAGTGTCTCTTCAGGATCACCACGAGATCGGGCCTCACGATCAGGGCAACCAGCGATCACCCAATACTGACGAAGGAGGGCATGGTCGAAGCCGGATCGCTGGTCAGGGGATCGCAGGTAGCCACGCACCCGTTCCAAGGTGCCGACTATGAGGCCCCGCCGCCAGTGGAGATCCTTACCGGAGACGGCTTTCCCCATTCCATAAAGAAGGAGCTGGCTTCGAGGAGGCTGCTGCCGCTGGGCGCCGACAACGAGGCTCTGCCCGCCCTCTTGCGCCTGCTGGGCTACTTCATCGGGGACGGGGCCTTTGACGGCAAGAAGACTGTCTTCCGCGGCAGCAGGGAAGGGCTAGAACTCCTGAGGAGGGACATTCAAGCTATCGGTTTTACGCCATCCCAGGTCTATACTAGGGAACGCACCTCGCATATCAACGGCAAGACATTCAAGGGCGTGGAGAACTCTGTCCACGTTAATGCAAGGAGCTTCAGCCTACTGCTGAAAGGCCTCGGAGCTCCTAGAGAGAAGAAGACCGCCGCGCAGTTCATGGTGCCCGAGTGGATCCTGAGGATGCCGAGGCACCTCCAGAGGTGCTTCCTCTCGGGCTACTTCGGAGCGGAGATGAACAAGCCACAGATGAGCAACGGCTATAACTTCGAGCCTCCCGCTATGTCGTGCACAAAGTCAAAACAGTCAGCAAGCGCCGGTGTCGAGTTCCTGCGCGAGATCGGCTCCATGCTCAACGGCTTTGGCGTCGAGACCAGCGGTATCCTCCAGGAGGACCTTGGGGGGAGAGTCCGCCTCAGGCTGCAGCTCTCCGAAAAGCCCTCGTCGCTGATCAACCTCTGGTCCAGGATCGGCTATACATACGCCCCAGAGAAACAGAGCCTGGCCCTGGCGGCCGTAAGCTGGCTCGGCTGGAAGTGCTCCGTGATCTCACAGAGGGCCCAGGCTGTCGCGACCGCCCAGGCATGCTACGCCGGCGGATCTTCGGTTGGAGAGATAGCCACAGATCTCGGATGCGGCTGGGTCAATCACAGGTTCATCGAGCGGAGCGCCTACGAGGAGCACCCCACCTCCCCGATGGTGCCGGAAGGCTTCCCATGCTTCGAGGAGTGGATCTCTTCCTCGCTTGAAGGGGATATCGTCTGGGACGAGGTCATATCCGTCGAGGCAATCCCGGGCGACTGCGAGGTATTCGATATCACCGTCGACAGCCCATCGCACAACTTTATCGCCGAGGGCTTTGTCGTCTCGAACTGCGGCGTCCGGATCCTCCTGACGAGCCTTGATCTGAAGGACGTGAAGCCCCTCCTGGGGAAGCTCATAGACACCCTCTTCGACATGGTCCCATCGGGCTTGGGGAGCAAGGGCGGGATACGCCTCACTACCACGGAGCTGAATGGCGTGCTCGACCGTGGCGTAGAGTGGGCTATCGAAAAAGGGTACGCGATACCCGAGGACGCCGAGAGGTGCGAGGAGGGAGGATTGATGAAGACCGCCGACAGCAGTCTCGTCTCCCAGTCCGCGAAGGGCAGGGGATCCAATCAGCTGGGGACGCTCGGCAGCGGGAACCACTTCCTCGAAGTCCAGGCAGTGGACAAGGTTTACGACCAGCGCGCGGCGAAGGCCTTCGGCATTGAACGGGAGGGGCAGGTCGTGGTCATGATACACTCGGGCAGCCGCGGCCTGGGGCACCAGGTCTGCAGCGATTACCTCCATGTGATGGAGAATGCCGTTTCGAAGTACAAGATAAAGATACCCGACAGGGAGCTCGCGTGCGCCCCCGCCAGCAGCCGCGAGGCCTCTGATTACTTTGCCGCAATGAGCGCCGCCTGCAACTTTGCTTGGGTGAACAGGCAGTGCATAATGCACTGGACGAGGGAAGCCTTCAGGAAGACCTTCGGGTCGGACGCGGAGCACCTCGGGATGAGGCTGGTCTACGACGTGGCTCACAACCTTGCAAAGCGCGAGGAGCACATTGTCGACGGGAAGAAGCGCCTCCTCTACGTACACAGAAAGGGCGCGACCAGGGCATTCCCCACCGGAAGGCCAGAGATCCCGGACGAGTATAGGAGCATAGGCCAGCCGGTGATAATCCCTGGCAGCATGGGGACCGCGTCTTACCTCCTGCTCGGCGGGCCAAACTCGCTTGAACTGAGCTGGGGATCCACGGCGCACGGAGCTGGCAGGTTCCTCAGCAGGGAGGCTGCAATAAAGAAGTACTGGGGGAGCAACGTGAAGCGTGACTTGGAGGAAAGAGGGATCCGCCTGAGGGCAGCAAACATCAGGGTGATCGCCGAGGAGGCGCCAGGGGCATACAAGGATGTCGACCGCGTAGCGTCGGTATCTGATGCGCTGGGCATCGCGACGCTGGTCGCGAGGATGGTGCCCCTCGGGGTGACCAAAGGGTGAATAAGCGTTGACAAGCCCATCACCCCTCGTCTCCAGGGTGGGGCGTTTCCTTGTCCTGCACGAGGAATCCTTCGTCGGAGTCAGCATCTCCTCAAATGTCTACGTTCTGGGGGACGAGGGATCCTACTACCTCTTCGACGCGAGTGGGCACCCTGATCTCCTGTCGTACCTCGAGTCTGCGGGAATTCACGGTTCACTCATCGCCGGGGCCTTCCTCACACACGGGCACTACGACCACGTGAGGGGGCTCGAGTCGCTCAGGGATTACTCGGTTCCGGTCTATCTCAGCAACCGCGACAGGCGGCTGATGGAGGAGACCATCCGCGGCTATCCGTCATGCACCGACCTGTCGGATGCTTCTGGGGTGCTATCCAGGCTCGGCCTCGTCAGCATCTTAACACCGGGGCACACGCCAGGCAGCGCCTGCTTCTACTCGCCTGGCGAGGCACTCCTCATCAGCGGGGACACGGTCTTCTCGGACGGGTACTTCGGCAGGACAGACCTCCCAGGCGGTAGCGATTCCGATATGCTTGAGAGTCTCGAATGCCTTTCAAGAATGAAGGTCGAGGTGCTCCTCGCGGGGCACGGCCCCGTCGTCCATGAGCAGGGATCGCGGCACATATCCAAGGCACTCTCTTGCGCAAGGGGGATGCTGCGCAGGTAGTTGTCGTTCACATTGCTGCACTGGCATGTATGACCCATGCCAGCGCTATAGTCAGGATCGGGGTCGCGATCCAGGCGACCGCCAGTCTCAGCCACGACGACATGTTCAGCGCCTTAACGCCCTTCGAGAGCGCCCCGCCAGCCACACCCCCGATTATCGCGTGGCTGATCGAGACTGGGATCCCCCCCTGGGTGAAGAGGTGCACAGTGAGTGCCCCGCCTAGCTGGCATGCGAATGCCGTAGGGGGTCCAATTGTCGCGATCCTCTCCCCAATCGTCGTTGAGACCCTCCTTCCGAAGAGCATGCCCCCGATTCCTGCGGAGACCACTGAGAGCGCAAGCGCCGCCTCCCATCCGATCCCGTCAATCATTATCCCTGCGACTAGCCCTATCGTGTTCGCGCCCAAAACATAGGCGGTGTAAAACCCTGTGAAGAGCGTCAAAACCCCGTACACTGTTGTGCTCGTCTTGATGTCCTTTGAAGGGAACTTCATCTCCAGCCTTGCCAATGCAAACGAAGCCGCCGCTGCTGCAACCGGCGTCAGCCCCCACGATATCAGGACCGCTGCTATCCCTGCCAAGTTTATGGGGATGCCCAAGAATATCCCGCTACCTATGGCTGCCCCATAGAGTGCCTGGGTGACTGGGAGCGGAATCCCCATCCCTGTTGCTATTATTATCATGCCTAACGTGACCCCGAGCACAATCCCGACCGACCAAGGGCTGAGGCTCCCGTCAAGCGCCATCCCCTGCACTGCCCCAGACATCTTGCCACCTTCAAGCAATGCTCCTAGGGCGAGTCCGGCCCCGAAGATGAGCGCGGCCCGGCTGTGGGTCGTCACCCTCGCGCCTGCGAGCGTTGCCGTGGCATTGCTTGCGTTGTTTGCCCCTATCATCCCCGCGGTTAGTGTTGCGAGGATCACGAGAAGTATCAGCTGGAGGTCCAATCGGAACGCCTCAGGATGACGCCTTGAGTATCATTGCAGTCAGCACGTCCGATCCCTCCTCCGCCGCGTCGGCTATCATGTCAACCATCAGTATGAAGTCCCTGAACTGGAGATAAGTGAGTGTCGAAAACTCCTCCTCGTGCTCTGTTAGCTGCATCAGGATCTCGAGTTTTATATCGTCCAGCATCTCCTCACTCTTTTCCACCCTGTGGGCTGCCGCGAGAGCCTCCTTCGAGTCATTGTCCAAAAGCCTCACCGCACGCTTGAACTCCTTCACAATCTCGATCGTGCTCTCGACTAACCTCTCCACATTGGGACAATACTGAAAGAATGCCCTGATCTCTTCATGGCAAGGCTCTCTTAATGCGATGACTCTGGAGGCGTCCTTCGCCTTGTCCGATACGACATCCAGCGCCTCGGCAAGCCTCAAAAAGTCCTCCTTCAGGCCCACAAAGAGCGTCCCCCTGTAGAGTTTCATCTCGATCCTCCTCTTCACCTCATCAGCCTCCCTCTCAAGGGCGGCTATCCTCTCCGCAATAGATCGGACCGCCGCCCACTCCTCGTTCCTGCAGGCCTTAATGAGGTCGCCTAGGAGCTCGACCGACTTTAGTACTAGCTCCTGGTGTTCCCTGAGCCTCTCCCCTGTCCCCCTGAGGGGGAGCGATGCAAACCTCTTCCACATCTACTTGATCAACTCTGCGTCCCTTTCTCCGATCCTATACTCGAGGCTGTCGATGTGGAGGATCTGCCTGATCAGCCACTCGTTCTTCTTGTAGATCTCTATCTCCTCCGAGTTGCCCTGGACGACTGCCCTCCTGACCCCCGCGGATAGCGCGATTTTGTCCTCCACCTTCTTGCTCCTCAGCAGCGCGATGATCGAGATTATCTTCTCGCCCTTGGTCCCGTCCACCATCGGGAGGTCCTCGGGGTTCGGGTAAGGTGAAGCGTGAACCGAGACAAACCCCATCTCCTCGCGGAAGAGCTTCTGGTAGACCTCCTCAGTGATGTGGGGACAGATCGGGGCCAGGAGCCTTATGAAGTTCCAGATGACCGTGCGGAGCACGCCCTCCGCCGCCCTCCTGTCCCTGGCGCTCCTGGGGCTGTATAGTCTCGGTTTCACTGCCTCTATGTACTGGTCGCAGAAGTCGTGCCAGTAGAACTTCTGCATCAGGTCGATCGCGATGTGGAACTGGTACCCCTCCATTGCATCCCTCGCCTTTGATACCGTCTCCCTCAGCCTCGAGACGATCCACTTGTCTGTCTCGTCCATCGCCTCAATGTCGATACTACTCCTGCTGAAGAAGCCCTCTGCAAACCTGACCGATGACCAGAGCTTCTGCAGGAATGACTTTCCGTACTTCACAGGCTCCCACTTGAACGGGAAGTCCGACCCAATTGTCAGCGAGAGGAATGCCTGCCTGATCGCATCCGCTCCGTACTGGTTTATCCCCTGCTCGGGAATTATGACATTTCCCTTCGACTTCGACATCCTCGTCCCGTCGGGCCCGAGTATGTGCCCGTTAACCAGCGCACCCTTGAATGGTCCGCTCCCTGTCAGCAATGCGCACCGGAGGATCGTGTAGTACATCCAGGTTCTGACGATGTCGTGGCCCTGCTGCCTCAGGTCCACAGGGTAGGCCTTCTCGAAGAGCCCCCTGTCCCTGAAGTAACCCGTGACTATGAGCGGGGTGATGCTCGAGTCCACCCAGCAGTCACAGACGTCAGTGGTTCCGTAGATCCTCCCGCTCCCGCAGTTAGGGCACTGGTCCGTGGGGGGAGGCGAGAGGCTTGTCTCGACGGGCAGGCTTTCCCTGCCTGGCGCGATGATCGTGTTGCAGTCCGAGCAGTACCAGAATGGTATCGGAGTCCCAAAAACCCTCTGCCTTGAGATGAGCCAGTCCCACTCTATGCTGTTTACCCAGTCGATTAGGCGGCAGCGGATGAACTCTGGGATCCACTTCATCCGATCCGCCTCACCGAGCACGATCTCCTTGAACTCCTTGGACTTGATGAACCACTGGTTCTTGGTTATGAACTCTATCGGGGTCATGCAGTCCGCCCTCTCGGTGTGGGAGAGGACGTTGTGCACGAACTCCTCACTCTTGACCAGGCTCCCTTCGGCCCCGAGATCCCTGGCTATCTCCTCTCTGGCCTCGGCGACCTTCATCCCGGTGTACTTGCCTGCATTCACCATCCTGCCGTTCTCATCGACCGATCTGGTAACTGGCAGCCTGTAGATCTGCTGCCACTTGATGTCCTGTTCGTCTCCGTAAGTGCATATCATCACCACCCCGGTCCCGAAGTTCATGTCGACGGACCTATCGGCGAGGACCTTGACCCTGTGGCCGAAGACTGGCACCGTTGCCTCCTTGCCGACCGCCCAAGTGTATCTGCCGTCCTCTGGGTTCACCGCAAGCGCCTGGCAGGCGTTCAGAAGCTCAGGCCTCGTCGTTGCGACCTCAAGGTCGCTCTCTCCGACCTTAAACCTCAGGTGGTAGAGCATGCCATTCTTCTGGATGTATCCCAGTTCCGCCTGTGCAAGCGCGGTACCGCACTTGCTGCACCAGTGGACCGGGAACTCCTTCCTGTATATCAGCCCTTTCTCATGCATCTGGAGCAGCGACTCCTGCACCGCCCTCCAGTAGTCCTTGTCCATAGTCCTGTACTCGAACCGCTCCCAGTCTGGGCGGTAGCCGAGCCTTACCATCGTTCTTTTCATGCTCTCTATCATGCTCTCGGTCCATTCTTCGCACTTTCTCCGGAAGAGTTCCCTGTCCTCCCTCGGGACCTTCCACCTGTATTGGACCTTGAGCTCCGTTGGGAGCCCTTGGCAGTCCCAGCCTTGGGGGAGGATCACGTCGTATCCGGTCATCCTCTTGTACCTGGCAACCGTGTCATTTATCACGTTCCAGTAGGCATGGCCCATGTGGAGTTCCCCCGAGGTGAACGGGGGTGGCGTGTCAATTGTGAAGACGGGCCTTCCGTCGTTCTTGAACCTGTAAGCCTGATAGAACTCCTCGCTCATCCAAGCCTTCTGCCACCTCTCCTCAACCGACCGCGGCGAATAGACCTTCTCCATTTTACCCGTCATGTCCTTTGTAGCCGACAAAGCACCCTCCTCCACTCCAGACTCACAAACAGCGTTTACACTCTTCTGTCCTTCCCTAAAAAATTATTCAAAATAAATAAATGCGGGCTTGTCAGGCGCGTTTCTTCGATGTCCGTGCGTCCATCGCCCTTATGGACTCCAACGCGAACTCACCGTCTATCCTGTCTATCTCGTCCTCAAGGGTCTTGGGGCCCTTGCTCCTTATCTCTGAAAGCAGGTCCTCGATCGGCTTGCACCGCCTCTTCTCTATCTCCCTTATCTTGGCAGAGAAGAACTTTCTTGAGAAGCCTTCCGTCTCCTCGAAGCAACTCGGCGGCTCGAGGTTCATCTCGATGCAAAGCTCGATCAGCCTCATGCAAGTCTCCGCGTCCCTCTCCTGTGGGCACTTCAACTCACACTGGGCTTTGGCGTACTTGATGAGCCCCTCAATCTCCTTAGTGCCTATCTCCATCCATCAGCCCACCAAAATTTTGGCCTCTGCTGTCTTTTTTCTGCATCGCGCTCTCCCGCTCTGCGAACTCGGCAAAATCATCATTGGCCATGATCCTCTATCTCCGCATAAAGATAAACTTTATAGTGCTTGCTGATCTGTAGTCTTTCTTTGAGGTGTCTTTCATTATGGGAGGCAGACAGAGAACCACGATCCTGAGCCAGGTAAAGGAAGACAGGAAGGAGAAGAAGCAGCAATAGCCTTCCAACTCCGGACTGCCTGACTGCCTGGTCTATAACTCAGCTTGAGGAATATCTATGGAGCGCAGGAGCAGCCCAATCACTGTGTTTTTTCCTTCATCTATCCTGTCTGACGTCCCGAGCCTATCCGAGAAGACCTTCAAGGTGGGGCAGATCGCCCGGGCCGCCTCCATATTCAGGGTCGACAAGCTGGTCATATACCCAGACGGGACTGGATGGAGGCGCGATGCCAGGCTGATACACTCTCTCCTTTCTTACGCCGAGACCCCGCAGTACCTCAGGAAGAGGATCTTCCCGATATCACCGCAGTTCCGTTTTGCTGGACTGATCCCTCCGCTCAGGACCCCCCACCACCCACTCGGGTCATCAAACGTGGAGTATAGGGAGGGTCTCGTTCTCGACTCCGGGGCGAATGGTTCCATGGTCGATCTTGGCCTCAAGGATCCGATCCGTTGCAGGATCCCCCTCCCACGGAACTCACGCGTTACGATGCGTCTCGAGGGGAGCGCATGGGTCCCGGTGCCGAGAGAGTCGGTGCCGCTCTATTGGGGCTACGTCGTGCTCGTGGAGGAGAGGTCGTTGCGGGATATACTCGCTACGAGGCCCTCCGATCTGCTTATTGCGACCTCGAGGCTTGGCATTCCAGCGTGGCAGATGGCTGGACCCATTTCCCGTGCCATTTCCAGGCGTAGCAGCGTCTCGCTTATCTTCGGTTCGCCGAAGGAGGGCCTCCACGAGATCCTCAGGAGGGAGGGCAGATCCTTGGAAGAGCTGGTGGACATGACCATAAATGTGGTCCCTGGCCAGGGGACTGCCACCATAAGGACTGAGGAGGCAATAATGATCTCCCTCGCCCTGCTCGACTTCATTGGGGGCAGTCCGGTTACCAGCGGAAAAAGCTGACGTCCTGTGATCAGCCCCGCCCCATGGGGCGTCGCCCCCAACCCCCAAGCCTGATCTTCTGTCTGTCCATTTTCTGCGTGGAGACGGATAGAAATATATTTTAGTATTACTGCTATCAACTGGCAAGTTTAGGCTGGAGGTCTGTTCATGGGACATCGAAGTAAGAGCGCGCCGCGCAGGGGTTCGTTGATGTACTACCCCAGGGTGCGTGCCAGACGCATTTCGGGTAGAATAAGGACTTGGCCCAAGGTCGCCGGCGCCCCCCGTCTCCTTGGCTTTGCAGGTTATAAAGTCGGTTCAACACATGTCATAATGGTTGACAACAAGCCGAAGAGCCCGCTCTTCGGGAAAGAGGTCATGCGGGCGGCTACCGTACTTGAGGTCCCCCCGCTTTACATATACGGTTACAGGGCGTATGTCCGCAGTAGCAAGGGTCTGAAGGCTCTCGCAGAGGTGATTACCAAGTCACTCCCCAAGAATGCGGAGAGGGTTATGAAGATCTCTGAGGAATACGACCCGTCCCCGATACAGGCCTCGATAGAGGCTAATCTCGACAACATCGCAGAGATCAGGGTCCTCGCGTTGACCCAGCCTTACAAGGCCGGGTTCGGAAAGAAGACGCCAGAGGTTCTTGAGATAAAGCTCGCTGGCGATGACATCAAGGCAGTCCTAGAATATTCAAAGTCGCTGCTAGGCAAGGAGATCCATGCGAAAGACCTCTTCTCCGAAGGGCAGTACGTCGACCTCATAGCAATCACGAAAGGCAAAGGCTTCCAAGGGGCAGTGAAGCGCTTCGGCGTCAAGGTGCAGCCGAACTGGCACAAGCATCGGAAGGGAAAGAGGGTCGTCGGGTCTATCAGCCCTTCGAAGCCACACATGATGTTCACGATACCGCGCCCCGGGAAGATGGGCTTCCACCAGCGGACGGAGTACAACAAACTCATCCTGAAAGTAGGCGAGAATCCGGCCGAGATCAACATCTCCGGTGGTTTCCTGCACTACGGTCTGGTCAGAGGAGACTACATCGTTGTTGCTGGATCGATTCCTGGTTCGTCCAAGAGGCTTGTGAGGATTAGGTATCCGGTCAGGGCCAAGGTCGATAAGATCGAGCCACCGAAGCTCGTCGCAGTGGACCTGACCTCAAAGCAGGGGGTGTGACGAGTGTCCTCAGAGGTCGCCACTAAGAAGGTAGCAAAGGTACTCGGGATCGATGGCTCGGTCAAGGGCGAGCTTGAGCTTCCTAGCGTCTTCGGGACAGACCTGAGGCCCGATCTGATCAGGCGCGCGGTGCTCTCGAGCCAGACCGCAAGGATAGTGCCCAGGACCACAGACTACTATGCCGGAAAGCGCACCAGCGCTGAGAGCATGGGAGTTGGGCTCGACCTGGCGCGTGTCCCTCGGGTGAAGGGAGAGCACAACCCAGCCTCGGGATCAGGTGCATTCGTACCAAACGTAGTTGGGGGGAGACTCGCATTCCCTCCGAGCCTAGGGAAGAAGTACCACGAGCGCATAAACGTCAAGGAGCGCAGGCTTGCGCTTATGTCTGCGATCGCCGCAACCTCGAACCCTGAGGCTGTGATCGAGAGGGGGCACATCATAACAACTGAAGTCTCCCTCCCAGTCGTCGTATCTGACGAGATCAAGAACCTGAAGAAGGCGGCGGAGTTGCGCGAATTCCTCGAAAAGACCTCGCTGATATACGACGTCCTGCGTGCAAAGGAGGGGATCAGGGAGAGGTCTGGGAAGGGCAAGCGCCGCGGCAGGAGATGGGTTAAGCCGAAGTCGCTGCTCATAGTCGTCGACGATTCTGCCGCTCCTGTCAGGCTCGCCTCAAGGAACTTCACAGGTGTTGATTGCGTTGGGGTCAGTGATCTTAACGTTGAGAGGCTCGCTCCCGGAGGTCACCCAGGCAGGCTGGCGGTCTGGACCGAGTCGGCGATAAAGAAGCTGAGCGAGATTTACCAGTGAGGTGCAAAAGATGCCTAAAGAACCTGCTGACTTAATTGTCGGGCCCGTGTCCTCGGAGTCCGCATTGGAGAGGATTGAGAGGGAGAACAAGTTGACCTTCATCGTCTCCAGGGGCTCAAACAAGGCGGACATCAAGTGGGCAGTCGAGAAGCTGTACGGCGTCAAGGTCAAGTCCGTCAGGACTATGATAACCACGGGCTCCGAGAAGAAGGCTATCGTGGCCCTCGAGAAGGAGTTCAGCGCTTCGGAGCTCGCTACAAAGTTGGGTCTGCTGTAGGGTAGGTGTTGTAAATGGGTAAGAGACAAGTGCTTCAGAGGAGAGGTCGTGGGGGGTCTGTGTTCAAATCCCCCTCATGGAGGAAGATTGGCAGAGTAGGCTATTCTGCGATGACCGAGGAAGAGCGGTCTGGGAGCGTAGAGTTCACAGTCAAGGAGATCCTACACGAGTCGGGCCGGGTCGCTCCGGTGATGGTCGTCAAGTCCAAGTCGGGCGATACGGTGATGATGATAGCTGCGGAAGGTTGCTTCGTCGGTCAGAGGGTCTACTTCGGGGCAAATGCCCCTGTTAATGTCGGCAACGTGCTGCCTTTGGGACGAATACCCGAGGGTACAATGGTAAGCAACATAGAGGGCAGGCTCAACGACGGAGGCAGGTACGTCAGATCCGCTGGCGGTTACGCCACGGTGGTTTCGCACACCCCTGGCGGAGTCTTGTGCCAGTTCCCATCCGGCGGGATAAAGACCTTCCCAGAGGGATGCCGTGCGACTGTCGGTATTATCGCCTCCGGCGGAATCGTCGAGAAGCCGATGCTCAAGGCCGGATCCAACTACCACAAGTATAAGGCGAGGTCAGTCAAGTACCCCCGCGTCCGGGGCAAGGCAATGAGCCCGTACGCCCACCCGCACGGCGGCGGAGCTCACCCGACGGGTGGCAGGCCTGTTGGCAGGAACGCCCCGCCAGGACAGAAGGTAGGTATAATCGCCCCGAGGCGCACCGGAAGGACGAAGAAGTGATGTGTAGCATAACGGAAAGGAGGGAAAGAAAGAAATGGCATATAGAGAATTCAATTACCGCGGATACACCGCCAGTCAGCTGGAAGGCATGCCAATGGATGAGTTCATCAGGCTGCTGCCGAGCAGGCAGCGCAGGTCCCTTCTCAGGGGGCTCACCCCTGAGCAGAGATCTCTGTTCGAGCGGATCAGGAAAGCCAAGACCTCCAAGGGCAAGAAGATCGTCATCAGGACGCACTGCAGGGACATGATAATCCTACCCGAGATGATTGGCCTCACCATATCTGTGCACAACGGGAAGGAGTTCGTGCCCGTTGAGATACTCCCCGAGATGGTGGGCAAGTACCTCGGCGAGTTCGCTGTGACCACTGCAAAGGTGACCCACGGCGCCCCAGGTCTCAAGGCGACCAGGAGCTCGATGTTCATACCGCTCAAGTAATTTCACTCATCCTTCTTTTTGGACTGGGCTACGCTAGGCTTGACTAGGCTTGGGTTAGCTTAGCTTGGCTTGGCGCAGCCCCCACCACTGCATTTTTTTGTGAAAAACTTTTTATAGCCCCCCCAAGTTGTAAACTCTGCAATCTGAACTATGATAGAGGTTGGAAGTGTTCCTGATGCCTGAGTGGGGATATTCAATGGTCAAAGTCGACCCTGACCGGATGGCCAAAGCCAGTGGCAGGGATCTTAGGATCTCTCCAAAGGAGGCCAGGGAGATCTGCGCTACCATCAACGGCATGCGCCTGGACGATGCAATAAGCTATCTCGAGCGCGTGGTGCAGATGAAGGAAGGCGTTCCTTACAGGAGGTTCAACTCGAACGTCCCACACCACTCCGAGATCGCAGCCAGGTGGGGTGTCCCGTCGGGCAGGTATCCAGTCAAGTCGTCTTCTGAGATCATCAAGATCCTCAAGAACGCCAAGGCGAATGCTGAGAATAAGGGTCTGGACAGCGAGCGGCTGAAGATTGTCCATTCCTGCGCCCAGGCGGCCATGCGCCTCAGGAACTACATACCAAGGTCATTCGGCCGGGCTACGCCGTTCTACCATCCGCTTACACACGTCGAGATTGTTATCGAGGAGGAAGCCTGATTTTGAGCGTCATGAAGTTTTTCATAGGCAAACTGTCTAAGAACATGGTCATAGACAATTACCTGAAGAATGAGCTGAAGAGGGCAGGTTACGCCGGGGTCGAGTTCCAGAAGACCCCGCTCGGCAACCGTGTTGTGATCTATGCCGAGCGCCCAGGCATGGTCATTGGCAGGCAGGGCGCAACGATCCGTGAGCTCGCCCAAGTGATCGAGACCAAGTACCAGCTGGAGAGCCCACAGATCGCAGTCATCCCTGTCCAAAACCCCGAGCTCAACGCTAGGATAATGGCCGGCAGGGTCGCCTCAGCGCTCGAGAGAGGGATACACTTCAGGAGGGCCGCATTCATCGCCCTCAGGCAGATAATGGAGGCTGGCGCGCGCGGCGCTGAGATAGTGATTAGAGGCAAGCTCTCGACAGAGAGGGCCAGGTACGAGAAGTTCAAATCAGGGGCAGTCCTAAAGGCAGGGGAGCCCAAGAAGTACGCTGTCGATCGTGCGGTGACGCATGTGCAGCTCAAGCCTGGGATGTTCGGCATACAGGTCAGCATAAACCTGCCTGTCGACACGATAGACGACATACACATGATTGAGCCGAAGCAAGTAGCAGCGGAGTGATTGGTGCTTATGGCGATATTCAGGATAAACGAAATCAGGAAGATGCCCAAGGAAGAGCGGGATACCAAGCTGAACGAGATCAAAGCCGAACTCTCCAAGCTTATGGTCGCAAAGGCGATGGGCGGATCCTTAGAGAACCCTTCGAGGATACGGCTCCTGAGGAAGACAATCGCCCGATTTCACACCGTCGAACGGGAGGATGCCTTGGGTATAAGAAAGGCTGAGGTCAAGCAGGAGGCGCCAAACGCATGATAGTCACGCCAGAGAACATAATCTACAACGAGCTTATAGGCCTCAGGGTCAAGGTCATTGGATCGAGCGACCAATCGCAGCAGTCCCTCTCAGGCACGGTGGTCGACGAGACAGCTAACATGCTGGTTATTTCAACCCAGGGATCGGCTCGCAAGATGATCCCGAAGGCAATATCGAGGTTCTCTTTCTCAATTCCGGAGGAAGTAATTGTCGAAGGACGGGAAATAGCAATGAGCCCGGAAGAGAGGTTAAAGAGGTTACAGAGGAGGCGCTAAGAGGTGTCTCAGTCAGCTAAAGAATTGAAGACCGAATTGTGTGGGGACAAAGACTGCCCCTTCCACGGAGCGCTCTCAACCAGGGGGGCCACCCTCTCGGGCGTGGTCGTAAGCGACAAGATGCACAAGACCGTTGTGGTTCAGATCGATTACCTCCATTACTTCTCGAAGTACAACCGGTACGGGAAGAGGAGGAGCAAGATACACGCGCACAATCCGCCGTGCATCCACGCTGCTAAGGGCGATCTGGTCAAGATAGCGGAGTGCAGGCCCCTTAGCAAGACCGTCTCATACGTAGTCGTTGAGAAGAAGGCAGGTGTCTGAGGATGGCAAAGCGAGGCAAGGGTTTAGGGGGAGGGATCACTTACAGGCCGGGGATAAGCGCCGGTCTGCAGCACGAGTCGATTCTCAGATGCGCCGACAACAGCGGTGCAAAGGTCCTCCAGATCATAGGCGTCCCTGGGACAAAGACCCGGATCAGGAGGGTTGCGAGTGCAACCGTCGGCGACAAAGTGATAATCTCTGTCAAGGATGGAACCCCGGATGTCAGGCGGCAGATATTCCACGCCGTTATAATCAGACAGAAGAAGCCATTCAGGAGGATGGACGGCACTTGGATCCAATTCGAGGACAATGCCGGGGTCATCGTCACTGAAGAGGGGGAGACGAAGGGTACTGAGATAAGAGGGCCAGTCGCCAAGGAAGCCGCCGAGAGGTGGCCCAAGGTCGCGGGGCTCGCATCCATGGTAGTGTAGGTGAGGTTGAGTGCCAAGCATAAAACCAAAGAATCAAAGGAAGATGTTCAACGAGCCAAAGATAAGGAAGCGGCAGATCCGCGCCCCGCTCTCAAAGGACCTCAGGTCGAAGTACAGAAAGAGGACGGCATCGCTGAGGAAGGGGGACACCGTCACCGTCACAAGGGGGGACTACAAGGGGCACGAGGGGAAGGTAGCCTCGATCGACACCTCTGAGATGCGTATAACGATCGAGGGCGTCAATACGAAGAAGATGGACGGGACCACGATACCCGTCAAGATCTCGCCCTCAAAGGTAATGATCACCAAGCTGAATCTATCCGACAAGAAGAGGAAGAATTCGTTCAAAGGTGATTGAGAGGAGGATTAAGATTGGCAGGACATCTTAGAACTTATCCGGCGCCAAGGCACTGGCCTGTCGCCATAAAGAAAAAAGCCTTCACTATCAGGCCCTCTCCGGGTCCGCATTCGCTGGAGGGGTGCATGCCCCTTGGCATCGTGCTAAGGGACGTGCTAGGCAAGGTAACTACGATCAGCGAGGCGAAGGTGGCCCTCTCGGAAAGGAATGTGTTTGTGGACGGAAGGGCGAGAACCGACTACAGATATCCGGTCGGCCTCATGGACATCGTACACATCAAGCCAGAGGGAGCATACTTCAGGGTGATGTCTCACAGGATCAAGAAATTGGCGCTGATGAAGATCGACGCGGAGGAGGCTGGATTCAAGCTTCTCAAGATAACTGGAAAGAGGCTACTGAAGCAGGGGAGGCTCCAGATCGCCTTCCACGACGGCAGCACGATGATATTCAAGGAAGACCCCTTCAGCATCCAGATCCCGTACATGACGAATGACGTGCTGAAGGTATCATTGTCAGACAATCAGGTGCTGGATCACATCCCGTTGGTCCGGGGTGCATTCGTGGTCGTGACTGGTGGGCGCAATGTAGGCCAGTACGGGACTGTCCTCGAAGTTCCGCCGAGCAAGTCGCCAGATGCGCTAGCCAAGGTTTCAATCGGAGGAAATGAGACGACCGTTACGCTTAAGTATTTATTCCCTATAGGGAAGGAGAGTCCGATCATTACCATAAATGGAGAGGTGGCATAGGTTGTCCGAGGGTGCTACCGCCGCCACTGGCGGCGAATTGAACCCCATGCGTGAGATAAGGCTTGGCAAAGTCGTCGTCAACATGGGATTGGGAGAGGGCGGAGAGAATCTGGAGAGGGCTATGGCCGTCCTCAAGTCGATTACCGGCGCAAAGCCGTGCCCTAGGAAGGCAAAGAAATCCATCCGGGACTTTGGTGTCAGGAAAGGCGAGAACATCGGCTGTGTCGTCACTCTTAGGGGTCCGCAGGCAGAGGACTTCCTGAAGCGTTCCTTCGAGTCCTTGAAGAACAAGATCAGAGAGAGCTGCTTCGACAACTATGGGAATGTATCTTTCGGTATCAAGGAGCATATCAATCTTCCCGGGACTAAGTATGACCCGACGCTCGGAATATTTGGCATGAATGTCTGCATAGTACTGGAGCGCCCCGGCTACCGCGTCGCCAGGCGGAAGCTGAGGCCCGGTCCGATCGGAATGGACCACCGGGTCAGCAAGGCGGAAGCTATAGACTACATGAAGAAGCGGTTCGGAATCAATGTAGAAACGGAGGCCTAATCATGGGTAAGTATCGTCAGCCAAAGGAGAGGAAGTTCGGAAAGGGTAGCAGAAAGTGCAAAAGGTGCGGATCCAAGGGGAGCACCCTGATAAGGCGGTATGGTCTGAACCTCTGCAGGCAGTGCTTCAGAGAATCGGCTGAGACACTCGGTTTCAAGAAGTATCTATGATGGTGATCGATTATGTGGGTACAGGATCCTCTTGCAAATTCGCTCGTCAATATCATGAATAGCGAAGAGAGGGGCAAGAACGAGTGCATAGTGACTCCGGCCCCGAAACTAATCGCGAACGTCCTCAGGGTCCTCCAGAAGGCAGGATATGTGGGAGAGTTCGAGTACATAGACGACGGCAGGCTGGGGAAGCTCCGGATCCAGCTACTGGGAAGGATCAATAAGTGCGGCGTGATCAAGCCCTACTTCAATGTCTCGTACAAGGATCTAGAGCACGTCGCACAGCAATACCTGCCAGGAAAGGGGATCGGCTTCATCATTCTCACGACATCCATGGGAATCATGACTCACAATGAGGCAATGGCCAACAGGATCGGCGGAAGGCTGTTGGCTTACGTGTACTGAGGTGGGATGCGCATGGCTGATCTCCCATCCATCAAAGTCCAGATCCCCGACGACGTTAAGGTCGATCTGAACGCATCCGAAGTCACTGTGACTGGTCCGAAGGGCACGATCACCAGGGACTTCTCTCATACAGGACTGAGGCTCTCACTCAATGGCAATACCGTCGACATTACCGCAACAATGAAGGGGAAAAAGCAAAAGGCTCTCGTCGGGACAGTTGCGTCCCACATAAAGAACATGATAAAGGGAGCGACCAAAGGACACATTTACACGATGAAGATCGTCTACGCGCACTTCCCGATCACAGTCAAGGTTGCTGGCAAGGACGTCCTGATCGAAAACTTCATGGGGGAGCGATCCAAGCGGCGGGCCAAGGTAGTCGGCAATGTGAATGTCTCCATCCAGGGGGAGGAGCTCGTTATCGAGGGAATTGATAAGGAGGAGGTCGGGCAGACCGCCGCGAACATCCACACGGCCACTCATGTGAAGAAGATGGACCCTAGGGTGTTCCAAGACGGAATATATCTTGCGGAGAGGGTGTAAAATGACTGGTTGCGGTTGCTCACAAGAGTGCTGCACACACGAGTTCGAGTCGTCGCTCAAGAAGCGGGCTAAGATAGCCAGCCGCCGCCCCAAGTTCAGGCGATCCGAGTCAAACAGGTTCCCGAGGCTCGGCGACGGGTGGAGAAGCAGCAAGGGGATCCGCTCCAAGATGAGGTTGAAGAAGAGGGGCAGGTGTCCAATAGTCGAGACAGGGTATCGCGGACCGAGGCTCACGAGGGGTCTGAACCCCAAAGGTAAGGTAGAGGTGTTGGTGCACACGCCAGAAGACGTCGAGTTCATAGACCCATACATCATGGCAATCCGAATAGCGGCAAGCGTCGGGAAGAGGAAGCGTGCCGAGATAATCAAGCGGGCCGAAGGATCTGGCGTCGAGATAGTCAATCTCAGACAGTACGAGAAGCCGAAGGAGGAAAAGGTAGCTCAGGCTGAGGATCAGGAAGGAGCTACAGAAGGTACAGAGGCTTCAGAGGAGTCTGATGAGGATCAGGGAGGTAACAAAGAATGAGCCTGAGCAACCAGAGACGTCTCGCAGCGGATGTCCTCGACGTCGGGGAAACCCGCGTGTGGATAGACCCAACGAGGTTCGAGGACGTCGTCGCGGCGATAACACGCGAAGACATAAGGAACCTGATCAAGGAAGGGGTGATTAAGGCTAGGCCCGAGAGAGGCGTCAGCAGGGGCAGGTACCGGAAGACCCACCTCCAGAAGAAGAAGGGCCTGCGGAAGGGCCCCGGCAGCAGGAAAGGGAAAGTCGAGGGCGACGAGTGGGAGTACCGCATCCGCTCAATGCGCGAGTTCCTGCGCCTCCTCAAGAAGCGGAAGATAATCACGCCCGGCGTTTATAGGGAGCTCTACTTGAAGGCAAAAGGCGGCGCTTTCCACGACAAGAGGCAGCTCAAGACATATATCGAGGAGCGAGGTTTGGCAAGGAGGTAATGTTGATTGGCGAAGGGGACGATTTACAGGGTGACCTTCCGAAGAAGGCGTGAGGGCAGGACTGACTACCGGCTCAGGAAGAGGCTCATATCCAGCCGGCTTCCGCGGCTTGTGATAAGGCGCAGTCTAAAGCACACCTATCTCCAGGTCGTCGAGGCAAGGATAGAAGGGGATCGCGTCCTGGTCTCTGCGAGCACCGCGGAGCTGAAGAAATACGGATGGAAAGGCGGGACCGGAAACATTCCTGCCGCGTACTTGGCAGGGTTCATGGTAGGTAAAAAAGCACTCGCGCATGGAATAAACAAGGCAATTGTTGACATCAATGGATATGCTGTCACCAAGTCGAACCGCATACTGAGCGCAATGAAGGGTGCAGTAGACTCAGGGCTGGATATCCCCCACGGGGAAGCGGTTCTTCCTGACGAGGATAGGACGCGCGGGAGTATGATCGCCGAGTTCGCCTCGGCTCTGAAGACTGAAGACCCTGCAAAGTACCAGCGCATCTTCTCCTGCTACTTGAATAACGCGCTGCCCCCTGAAAACATTGTTGAACACTTCGAGAGTGTCAGGGCGGCAATTGAGAAAGAGGTGAAATGAGTTGTCATACCAAACGACCCAGTGGATCCCGAGGACATCTCTAGGGAGAGCTGTTCTGGAAGGCAAGATCACAAGCATCAAAGAGGTCTTTGAGCAGAACCAGCCGATCAAGGAGCCAGAGATCGTAGACGCGCTCCTTCCCGAAATGAAGCACGAGGTTCTGGACGTAAGCGTGGTCCAGAAGCAGACTGACGCAGGCGAGATCACCAAATTCAAGATCGGCGTCGTGGTCGGAAACGGGGACGGGTACATTGGTTTCGGGATCGGGAAGTCGAAGCAGATGCGCTTCGCAATTGACAAGGCAGTGGCTGATGCCAAGCTCAACCTCACTCCTGTGAGGAGGGGCTGCGGCAACTGGGAGTGCCCCTGTGGCAAGCCACACAGCCTTCCATTCAAGGTCACTGGCAAAAACGGAAGCGTATCCGTTGTCCTTCTGCCCGCCCCAAAGGGCGTCGGTCTCGTGGGCGGCGAGGTTGCAAAGACGATACTCCGGCACGCTGGGGTCAATGATGCATGGGTGGTCTCTTTCGGGGAGACCAGGACTACAATAAACTTCGCCGGAGCAGTATACGATGCATTGAAGAATACTTACAAGTTCAAGCGGTGAGGTCGGAAATGAAGACATATCTTGTTATTCGCCTCAGAGGCGAGATGGGGTTGGCCCCAGAGGTATTGGACACTCTAGCGAGGCTGAATCTCCCATCGAAGTTCTCTGCAACGCTAATTTCGGACACCCCTTCAAATCTGGGCATGCTGAACAAGGTCGTTGACTATATCACTTGGGGTGAGATCGAACAGCCAGCTCTGGTCGAATTGTTGAAGAAGAGGGGCCGCCTGCCAGGTGAGAAACGCCTGAGTGAGGATGCCATGAAAGGGCTCTCACTGGGGACATTCGAGGAACTGGCGGAGAGGATGCTTGAGGAGGGGCGTGTCGTCCCGCCTATAAAGAGGGCATTCCGCCTCACGCCCCCGAGCGGAGGGTTCAAGGGGCACATAACAAGGCATCTGAAATCAGGCGGCGAGCTCGGGTACCGAGGTCCAGCGATAGTAGAGCTGATGCGCAAGATGATATAGCGCGCCTTCATTTTCTTTTATATTTGAGCAAGAAGCCCACACCCAAAGGGGTGGAGGCATGTCACCAGGAAGACCATCCTACTTGTAGGGTGGCAGTCCGCTCCCCAACCAGTCGCCGCTCGGTCTTGTTTTGTCTTTCTTTCTTTCTTTCTTGTCCGCCATCTCCTGTTGTAGGTCTCCCTTTGCGGGTCCTCCAAAAGGTAAAAATATTTAAGATAGGCATCTTTCTTCTAAACGCTAATCCTAGTGGTGTTTACAGATGGTCGTCAGAAGAGATCGTAAGGTCCGTCGACAGCGCGGCTCTAGGCTATATGGGTGGGGCACGGTTGGCCAGCACAGGAAGTCTGGGATGCGGGGCGGTTTCGGAAACGCAGGCCTGCACAAGCACAAGTGGAGCTGGGCAGTGAAGTATGGTAAGGATCATTACGGGAAAGACGGCTTCGTCAGGCCGGCTGCGGTCGTGGACGAGGTGTCTGCAATAAACGTCGGCTCCCTCCAGTCCCTGATAGATCGCAAGGTGGTTGAGAAGGACGAGAAAGGGCGGGCAATGATCGATCTCGCCTCGCTTGGCTACGACAAGCTCCTCGGCGGTGGCAAGATTGACTTCCCTGTCGTGGTCAAGGCAAGCAAATTCACAGAGCTTGCAAAGAAGAAGATTGCCGAGGCTAATGGCGAAGTTGTAGCTGCCTAGTGATGGATGTTCACGAGTGGTTGATGCATGCCCAGGTTCTTAGAGCTGGTAGAGCCATTAGTCAGGCGCCTTCCAGAGATACCGAAGCCGCAGAGAAAGATTAGCCTGAAGGAGAAGATCCTCTGGACTGTCCTGGCACTCGCAATCTACCTGATAATGGCTGAGATCCCGCTTTACGGCATCCCATATTCGGAAAGCACATTCGAGCAGTTCCTCGTCTACCGGATAATCTTCGCCTCGAAGCAGGGCACACTGATGGATCTCGGGATCGGTCCAATCGTTACCGCGGGACTTATAATGCAGATACTCGCTGGATCCAAGATACTCAATGTCAACATGTCCAACCCTAAAGACCGTGGGCTGTTCACCGGCACCCAAAAGATATTCGCGATCGTGATGACCGTTGTCGAGGCGTTCGCCTTCCTTCTTGGAGGCTTTTATGGGAGCCCAACGCCGACTGCATCCGCACTCATTATAGGGCAGCTTGTGGCAGTGGGCATACTGGTGTTGCTCCTAGACGAGATGATACAGAAGGGGTGGGGGCTCGGGAGTGGTATAAGCCTCTTCATCCTTGCTGGCGTTGCGCAGCAAGTCATGTGGCTCTGCTTCTCGCCTGTGGGGCCTGTTGAGGACGGCAAGTCGCTTGGCGCCATCATCGCGTTCTTCCAGACCGCGTTAAGCGGGGAGAACTTGCTCTCGGCATTCTCTAGGTATCCGTATCCGGACATGATCGGTGTCATAGCAATGCTGCTGGTCTTCTTCGTCGCTGTGTACTTGGAGGGCATGAAGATCGAGATCCCCGTCGCATACGCGAAGTACGGGGGCATGAGGGCGAAGATCCCGCTCAAGTTCCTCTACGTCTCAAACATCCCTGTGATACTCACCTCAGCGCTCTTTGCAAACTTTTACTACTTAGGCCAGATAATCTGGAACAACTTCAACCAGGGCAATACCAACCCGTGGCTGAACTGGCTGGTCCAGTTCGACGAGAACTACGCCTTGTTACCCGGCAACCTCCTGTACTACATCCAGGCACCGCGGAGCCTCACTGCCGTTGCCCAGGATCCGCTCCATGCGCTGGTGTACATTCTCATACTCGTGGGATTCTCGGCGCTCTTCGCCAAGATATGGGTCGAGGTCTCGGGTATGAGCGCAAGGAACCAGGCCGAGCAGCTGGTGAATGCTGGCCTCCAGATACCTGGCTTCAGGAGATCTCCGGCGGTCATTGAGTCCATGCTGAACCGGTACATCCCGTCCCTCACCATAATCAGCGGCGTAACAATAGGGCTGCTCGCAGGCTTTGCAGATATGCTTGGCGCCATCGGCAGCGGAATAGGGATACTGCTCTCCGTGGGCATTATATATCAGTACTACCAGATACTTGCGAAGGAGCAGCTTGCTGAGACATACCCTGGTCTAGGGAGGCTGCTCGGTCAGGAGTGAGGCGCTGGAGATGTCGTCGACTAAGCAAGGTAAAATCGTGATAGTCACCGGCGTCCCGGGGGTCGGGAAGACCACCGTCCTCAACGCCGCCCTCGACCTTTGCCTGAAGAGCGGGAAGGACGTTTCACTGGTCAACTACGGGAACATTATGTTCGAAGAGGCTTCCAAGCTTGGCCTCGTGAGGGCAAGGGACGAGATGCGCCGCCTCCCGGTCAAGACCCAAGTGGACCTTCAGCTACAGGCGTCCGAATCCATAAGGCAGATAAATGGAAACGTGATAGTCGATACGCACATGTTCATAAACACCTCCAAGGGTTACATGCCTGGGATCCCATCTTGGGTCGCTGGGGCACTGAAGCCCGATGCTATAGTCCTCCTCGAGGCTGACCCTGAGGAGATATCCAAGCGCCGCAGCAAGGATGTTGCCATACGTGTGAGGGAGAGCGACTCGCCTGAAAGGATCACCGAGCACCAGATGATGGGCAGGGCCGGCGCTGCTGCGGTCTCAGTTCAGACTGGGTGCACAGTCGTTGTCGCCAAGAACAGGGAAGGCGGATACATTGAGGCCGCCAAAGTGATAGCCTCCCTCTTCTGGGAGGGTTGATCTGATGGATCTGAACGAGATCTACCTTGGGATTGTAAATGCAATATCGGGGGCAATGGGCCCTGCCAAGGAGTACCCATGGGCAGTCCTGTCGGTCTTCCTGATTACGATCATGATGGCAGCGATCTCCTCTGGCGTTACACGGCTCGTCGTGGACGTAGACCTGCTCAGGAGGCGGACTGCTGAGGTCAGAGCCTGGCAGAGTGAGTACACGCAGGCGGTCCGAGCCAAGGACGATAAGGCTATCGCGCGGCTGAAGAAGAAGGAAACGGCGATCAAGGCAGCCCAGTCTGAGATGTCGAAGGAGCAGTTAAAGCCGATGATATTCACGATCATCCCGTTCTTCATTTTCTACTACATATTCTACGCAGTCTTCGGGTACAACCAGTCAGTCGTTGCGGTCTCCCCGATATCCCTACCTTTCGTTGGCACGGAACTGAACTTCTGGGTCTGGTACCTCATCTCCTCGTTCAGCGTTTCATCCCTGATGCAGCGCCTCTTTGGTCTACCTTCAGCAGTTGACTAGCGCACGGGGGCTCTGGCTTGGATCAATCGCCGCTCCCAAAAGGGTTCCTGGTCACGATAAGCGGTCCTCCCGGGTCTGGCAAGTCGCACTGCGCCTCGAGGCTTGCGGAGATCTACTGTGTCCCCCACTACTCTGCAGGTTCCATCTTCAGGTCGATCGCAAGGGAGAGAGGGATCTCGCTCGAGGAGCTCTCCGAGGCGTCCGCGCACGATCCGTCGATTGACAGGGAGATCGACATGAGGACCGAGGAGTACGCAAAGAATGGCGGGTGCATCTTGGAAGGGAGGCTCGTCTCATGGTTCTCGGAGGGCGCCCCAAAGCTGAGCTTCTACCTGACCGCCCCGTTCGAGGTGAGGGCCCGCCGGATAGCAGAGAGGGAGAACCTTCCGATCGAAGAGGCGATCGCAAAGACAAAGGAGCGACAGGAGAGTGAGCGGCAGCGTTACCTCTCGATCTACGGGATCGACATCTCAGACCTCTCGGGCTACGACTTCGTTGTGAACACGTCGATATGGGGCAAGGAGGAGATTATCGCCCTGCTCAGGCTCATAATAGACCTATATGTTTCGACACATTTCAGCAGGACATAAGATAAATAGAGCAGGGAACAAATTTCGAGATGAATGGTGCATCCTTTTGTACGATGATTTCTTGGTCAGGGCCGAAGAGCAGTCAAACCCGTCGCACGGGTGGGTTCCCCGGGAGAGGCCGATCAGAGAATACCTCGCCGTGGGCGTGATTAACCTCGACAAACCTCCAGGACCAAGCAGCCACGAGGTAGTGGCCTGGGTCAAGAAACTCCTTTCCCTGAGCCGGGCCGGCCATGGCGGAACCCTCGACCCGAAGGTCAGCGGCGTCCTCCCTGTAACCCTCGAGAGGGCGACACGGATCATCTCCTTCATCATGCGCTCCGGGAAAGAATATGTCTGCGTCATGGAGCTTCACGAGGACGTCGAAAGGCAGCGACTCGAGGGCATAATAAAAGAGTTCATCGGGCCGATATACCAGCTCCCGCCCGTCCGGTCGGCAGTCAAGCGCGCCCTAAGGGTGAGGAACGTCTACTCGATCGATCTCATCGAAAAAGAGGGCAAGTACGTCCTGATGAGGGTGAGCTGCGAAGCTGGAACGTACATCCGGAAGCTCTGCCACGACATAGGCGAGGTGCTGGGCGTCGGTGCACACATGCGCGAGCTGAGGAGGACGCGGGCCGGGCCTTTCAGGGAAGATGAGGGCATCCACACCCTGCACGAGCTCCTCGACGCGATCACGATCTGGAAGGACCGGGGGGAAGAAACAATGCTGAGGGGGGTGGTCTCCCCGGTCGAGGAATTCATCGGGGGTCTTCCAAAGGTCTTCATCAGGGACTCGGCCGTAGACGCGATCTGCCACGGCGCCAATCTTGCTGCGCCGGGTCTTCTTAAGATAAGCAAGGGGGTCAAGCCAGGGGACACCCTATGCATAATGACAGGAAAAGGCGAACTTGTAGGCATAGCCAAAGCGAGGCTGAGCAGCGAGGAATGTATCCGTTCTGAGAGTGGGCTAATCGCTGACACTGAACGGATTGTAATGGAGCCTGGGACGTACCCGAAGGGGTGGGCATCGGGTTAATCTGTTGGTTGTTTTTGGTTTTGTGAGTTGGATTGATTGGATTGGATTGGATTGGATTGGATTGGATTGGATTTATCGGATCAAGTTGGCTTGAGTTGAGCTGATATGGATCAGCACGGCACACACTATTATGATTCTCGGCCCCAGCAGCCGAAGAGGCGCTTCATAATACGGCTCAACATAAAGGGGCAGTTTCTTGAGCTAGCCAGCTCTAGCGGCATATTCTCAAAGGACAAAGTCGACTTGGGGACCCTCGTGCTCATAGACAGCTTGAACCTGCCCGAGTCTGGAGATGTGCTGGACATGGGTTGCGGCTACGGTGTGATCGGCATCACAATTGCCAAGCTCTACCCCGCGATTAAAGTCACCATGGTAGACGTGAACCCTGCTGCGGTGAAGCTGGTCAGGGAGAACATCGAGAGAAACGAGGTCCACAACGCCGAAGTCCTCCACAGCGATCTCTATTCCATGCTTGGGGGCAAGGATTTCGATGCAATAGTCTCTAATCCGCCCCTTGCCGCGGGCTACAAGACGATCTTCCCAATGATCGAAGGGGCGTTCGATCACCTCGTGGAGGGTGGTTTCCTGCAGATTGTGCTCCGCAAGGGGGTCAATGCGATCCCGAGGAAGATGGAGGAGATTTTCCATAACGTTTATGTCGTCTCGAGAAAGAGCGGCTACAGGGTCTTCAGGTCCTACAAGGTGCCTCCGGGCAATGCCATCGCGAAGGACTAACTAAAGCAACCAAACGTAGTTATTGGGGAAAAAGCAAAAAAATATCCGCCCCCATTTGTAAGGGGAAAGCGAGCCGAGGTATCCTAGCCTGGTAGGGAGCAATCCTGTGCAGGGCTTAAGCCTGGAGAAGGCTAGGGCTCTTCCCGAGAGCTTGTGACTCGTAAGGGTCTCGGGGGTTCGAATCCCCCCCTCGGCGCCATTTTTAACATATGAAAATCAACTTGAGAGGATAGGCTTCAGGTTCAAGTACCGTAATGTTACGGTACAGGAGTACGGTACACTCAAGGACTTTGAAAGGTTCTGCCTCATCGACAGGTGCCTCAAAGACATGGGCCTCATTCAGGAAGAGCTCGAGCAGGAGTTCCCCCGGAGGCGGCTGATCTCGCTCACCGAGAAGGGGAGGAAGGTAGCTGAGTTGTTAAAGGAAATCGAAGATCAGTTAAGATGAAGATGATATGTTATGCAATGATGGTGTGCCGTCTGGAACTATTTCCCCTGCTTCTTATCCATCTTTTCAAGAAACTGAGATTGAGGCAGGGAGGGCCAAGTCAAATTGCCAGTTCCTCAAGGGCTTCTTCGAAGCCTGTGCCACGATTAATGTCGACTACCGGGTACTGGCGGGCAACCACACCATAACCCTCCGCCTCACCGACGCCGCCGGCAACACTGAATCCGAGTCGTGGATGATAACCGCCTCCGAGGCAGCAGCAGGAGGCGGAGCCGACATGACCCTCGTCTACGTTGGGATAGCCGTCGTCGTCGTCATCCTCGGCGCAGCAGCCGCATACCTTGCGATGCGCAAGAGCAAGAGATAATCCAGTAAGCAGGAACCCCCACTTTTTACATTAAACAGCGAGATAAAATGATAAGCGATCTTTTCGGTACAATTGTTAAATTTGTTCCCTTTGGCTCATTTATAACTTTTCTTGCTCTGTGTATTGATGAAGGGATTTGTTAATTCGCTTCTTTCTTCACATTTGACCTGCCCCGCCTTGCTGCAATTTATGAATGAAAGAACTCGAACTTGGGAGGCTGGTGACCGAAAACGGTGAATTCGCCGCTCGGTAACACGGTTAGTTAACAAAGCATTTTTTGCTTTGGCAGCATCTGCCAGCGCACCAACTGCTGGATCGGAGCAGAAAAAGGAAAAATATCGTCTACAGCCCGAATAGCCAGCTTGATCGGGCTGCACCAATTTAGAAAGAAAAAAAGTATGGATTACGCCTGTTGTAACTGCGATAGCACAAAGGTGATGCCCAAGGTAAAGCTGTCTGTCATTGCTTTGTTGTCATTGTCTGTCGGTTGCCAGTAAAAGCTCGCAACGACTTCCAAGCTCTGTCCGGCTCCGAGTTCCACATTTAATGATGGCTGGGGCGACTGTATAATAGATACCGGATCATAGTAGATTTGAATGTCATTCCCGTTAAACTCCCCATCATGGTTCTCGTCTACGTAGAGCGATAGGTATACGAACTGGCTCAGCTCTCCTGTAGTGCCATCGTCGCCCGCTTCGATTTCAGGCGCTAACAAACCGTTCTCGTAGTCCACGACTTCGAATTCGAAGTTGAGGTAACCTGTTGTCGTACCTGCGTTGGTCAGGTTGTATGCTCCTATTGTGCTGCCGCCGGGTACCATGTTGCTGACGGTAAACGCTTGATCTAAATTTTCTGTGCCGTTGACTTTCAGGTCAAGACTTGCAGCCGTGAAGGTGTTATTGTTGCTATTCGCTCTGTCGATGAAGTAGGCATATGCCCCCGTGCCTATGGACGCCACGCCTACCACAAGTAGCAGCAATATCGCTGGGGCTAATGCCCCAAACCTCTTTTTCATTTGTCTGTCACTTTTTTTATTTTTTTTAAAAAAAAATGCGGTGGCATATATATTTTGTGTATATGAAAGCATATTATGAAGTCAACTAATCTTGGACAAGGAAAAATTTTGCTGCCATCCATTCGCTTTTGCCATTTTGTATGAAGGCAAACTCTGACCCAGCCGATTTTCTCTACTTTGTTGAACAGTCAGGGTGAGGGAGGCAGTGTGCTAATGTTCGGTGCCTTTGCTTCTTCACTGATCATTCCAGCACCCCCAGCTCCTCCTTCAGCCGCTCGAGCTTCCTTTCCTTGAGCAGGAACAGCACCTCCGCCACGGCCTCCCGGCACTCCTCCGCCGTCCCGCACCTCTTCATCTTGAGCAGCGCCAGCTCCAGCACGTCCTCGCACTCCCCAGCCCGTCATTCGCTCTCTACCTCCTTCCCGTACGATTTCCTACAGTGGACCGCGAGCCCCAACCACGAGGCGCACCACTTCCCGCACCTCCTGCACTTCACCCTCCCGCTGAAGAGCTCCTCGCCTCGATCTGCTAGTCTCACGTTGCCTCACCTGTTGGGAGGAGGATCGCCTTGGGAGGGCTTAAGGATTTCCGGAAAACCGATAGCCGGAGGGTAATGGGCGAAAGTGACCGCCGAAACGCATTTCCGATAGCTTAAGCATATTGTTAATCATGCCCCGCAGAGGCTTCAAGTCCATAACGCTTTCTGAAGGCCTCTACGAAAGGCTCCAGGAAAGGGCCTCAAGCCTTAACCTCTCGCTCCCTGACTTCATCGAGAGGCTTTTTAGTGAAGCTTTTTCTTCAGAAAAAGGTTCCTCTCGGATTCACCCTCACAAGTCCTACCAGCGTTCTCAGCTTTAGGAGAGCATCTGAAGAAACTTGCCCCAAGGGGTGCCAGTACATCCTGGGCTAGACCATGTTCTAGCCATGCCCTTGGAGTAAGTCCTCGACGACGATTGCACCGTATCTGTTGACGTAGAACCTTGAAAGCTTCTGCAGAAAATCATCCCGCCGGCTCACTAATCACTCGTAAGCAGACCCGTGCAGGCTTCGCCCTTGCCTTAAGTGTTCTTAGAGCCTTTCTTTTTTTCCTTCTTCCTTGACAAGACTCCGCATTTTTTAGGCTTGCGAGAGACTTCTGCTTTGCCTCAGGAAAATTGCGTTGAATCTTCCTTGATATTATGGTCTTGATAGCATTGATGCATTTAGGTATCCAATATATGCTTTCCTTTGGAAATAATGTGAAATGATCTTTCTTTGCCGAATTCGATATCCAGAACCTCAGCCTCCAAAGCTAACACTAATCTCCCTTGCTTTTTGCTAAGAAATCAAGGGTAACTCCGCTTTCTAAAGCTGGCTTCCACTGTTTGGCTGCTTGCAAGGTGGCACTGTAATGCACAGGCAGGATGCAATCCCCTGTCAAGCTGATGATCCACAGTTGCATTTTCCTATGCAACCATAATCATATCTGCTTAATCATATCAGCTCTCATCCCCCAGCTTGCGCAGGGGAATTCCTGCCGACAAAGTTAAATACTTACATATTATTCTTTATTTGCCTTTAAGAAGGGGATGCGTCTATTGAGTTCGTCGTACAGACACATAGTCAGGCTGATCGATACCGACCTCAAGGGGGAGGAGAAGGTAGGCTACTCCCTAAGCAGAATAAGGGGTATCGGGATCAATATGGCGTATGCAATCACACGAAGCTGCAGGGTCGATCCTGAGGCCCGCGTAGGCTACCTACAGGATAGCGACATAAAGCGGCTCGAGGAGGCCCTTTCAAGCGTCTCGTCCAAGTTCCCGGGTTACATGTTGAATAGGAGGAAAGACCCCTTCACTGGTCAGGACCGCCATTTGCTCGGATCAGACCTGGTGGTTGGGATAAAGTCCGATATAGACCTCATGAAGAAGATAAAGAGCTGGAAGGGCGTCCGGCATTCTCTGGGGCTGAAGGTCCGCGGGCAGTGCACAAGGACCACCGGGAGGTTTGGGCCATCCGTGGGTGTAGCTAGGAGGAGTGTGGCTGGGCCTAGCGCTTCACAGGAGTCCAGGTAACAGGTGATCTGATATGGGTGACCCAAAGAAGAGCCGCAGGAAATGGCAAGGCCCAAGGCATCCTTGGAGGAAGGAAAACCTGGTCTCAGAGCTAGCGCTGCTTGGGAAGTACGGCCTCAGGAACAAGAGGGAGCTCTGGAGAGCCAACACTCAGCTCAAGTCTTTTAGGGGGAGAGCCAGCGAGATCCTCTCAATCGAGGATCCTGAGGTCAGGAATGCCGAGGAAAAGAAGCTTGTTATGCGGCTCGCGAAACTTGGCCTCCTGAGCGAGGACGCGGTGCTCGACAACGTGCTGAGCCTCAGCGTCGAAAACATACTCGACAGGAGGCTCCAGAGCGTCCTCATGAGAGTCGGCTTAGCATCTACGCCGTACCAGTCGAGGCAGCTCATAGTCCACGGACACATCCTCCTCGACGGGCGGAGGGTGACCTCACCTGGGTATCTGGTCAAGATGGATGAGGAGTCCAGGATAACTTGCGACATCAGGGTTGCATCGCCTGAGGCAGCTCCACAGGAGGCATAGCGATGTCCAAGATTGACAAAGGGATGAAATGGGGAGTCGCCAACATATTCAGCTCCTACAACAACACGATCGTTCATATCACCGATCTGACTGGCGCTGAGACCGTTGCATTCCAGTCAGGCGGCAGGATAGTTAAGTCTGACCGCGAGAAACCCTCGCCCTACGCAGCCATGGTCGCCGCGACTAGGGCAGCGCAGGAAGCCCTAGAAAAGGGGATAAGCGGGATCCACATCAAGGTCAGGGCTCCGGGTGGGCACAAGAGCAAAACTCCAGGACCTGGCGCCCAGGCCGCGATCAGGGCACTTGCAAGGGCTGGACTAATGATCGGCAGGATCGAGGATGTGACTCCGATACCGCATGATACGACTAGGAGGCCGGGCGGAAGGAGAGGAAGGAGGGTCTAAACTAAAAGAAGGTTTTAAATACCTTCTTTATTCTTTCACTTAAAAACCGATGGTTGGAGGTCTGGCGGTATGGATGTTGAAGTTCTCGGCAATTTCGGCGCGAGGTTTAGGCTAATCGCAAGGGGGGTCGATCCGTCTTTCATGAACGCGATAAGGAGGACCGTAATGGCCGAAGTTGCCATCCCTGCCGTCGACAAAGTCTATATAGCAGAGAACTCTGGTGTCCTATACGACGAGATTCTCGCTCACAGGATCGGGCTAGTACCCTTAAAGGGCGGGGAGGGGCTGATCCACCCGTCTGAATGCGACTGCGAAGGGAAGGGGTGTCCGCGGTGCGAGGCGATACTCTCCTTGGAAGTCGAGGCACCTGAAGACAACTACACCGTTTACTCCGGGAGGCTCAAGCCGGAGGGGTCTGTATTCGTCGCGAACAACGACATCCCACTTGCCGTTCTGAACAAGGGGCAGAAGATCGCGCTGGAGGCCCACGCAAGGCTCGGAACTGGGAAGGAGCACGCCAAGTGGCAGCCTGTCTCAGAGGCGGTGGTTAAGTACGAGCCCCTCATCAAGATCGATACGAGCAAGTGTTCACTCTCAGCGAATTGCGTCCAGGCATGCCCTAAGAGGATACTCGTCGTAGAGAGCAATACCCTGAAAGTGACCTCTATCTGGGACTGCACGCTGTGCAACGAATGTGCCGAATCATGCCCAAACGGGGCGATCTCCGTCTCATACAACCCTGCGAATGCCATGCTGGTGCTCGAGAGCGAGGGGTCGCTCACAGCGCAGGAGTTGATTCTTGCTGCATGCGACACTCTAAAAAACAGATTTGAGTCTATCAGGATCGCGCTTGAAAATACAAAGGAGGCATCTTAAATGAAGAGAACATTACCAACAAATCCGAAGACCAGGCGTTTAATACGGCTGCTCAGACGTGCTTCAAGATCAAACAACGTCGGCGTCTGGAGAGATCTGTCTGATCTTCTCTCCGTCCCGACCAGGCAGAAGATCTCCGTAAATGTAAGCAAGATCGATAAATTCGCCAAGGAAGGCGAGTTCATTGCCGTTCCGGGGAAAGTGCTCGGTTTCGGAAGCATATCCAAGAAGGTGGATGTTGCCGCCCTCTCATTCAGCCCCTCGGCCAGAGAAAAGATAACCAGTGCTGGGGGAAGGGCGATCTCACTCGAAGTCCTCCTGAACCTCAACCCGAGGGGCAGAGGGGTCAGGATACTGAGGTGACATGCGTTGTCCGAAGTTCTATACATCGATGGAAGGGGTCTAAGGCTGGGCAGGGCTGCCTCAAAGATAGCCAAGCACCTCATGGCTGGGAATAAGGTAATATTGGTCAATGTAGAGAAGGTTGCGGTCTCTGGGGACCGGGAATCTGTCATGAGCGAGTACGAGAGGTGGATGTCCATACGGACGCTCAAGAACCCTGAAGATGTCGGGATGAAGCAGCACCGTTCCCCTGACAGACTCTTCCATAACGCGGTCAAGAATATGCTCCCGAAGACCCCGACAGGGAAGGCCGCTCTGAAGAGGCTGAAGGTATTCATCGGTGTCCCAGGGGAGTTTTCGAATGCCAAGCTCCAAACAATTGAAGAAGTCCATATAAAGAACCTTCGGGGTCCGTATATGGAGCTCGGCGAGCTCTCAAAGAGTCTAGGATGGTCTGTACAATGAGCGAGAAAGTGGTCGTTGTTAGTGGAAAGAGGAAGACTGCCGTTGCGAGGGCAGTCGCCACAAAGGGCACAGGGAAGATCTACATCAACAACACTCCGATCGAAATAGTAAAACCAGAGCTAGTGAGGATGAAGGTCATAGAGCCCCTGCTCGTCGCAGGGAGTGAGTACGCAAACGCCATAGACATCGACGTGAAGATCGAGGGTGGTGGCGTGATGGGTCAAGCAGAGGCTGCCAGAGTAGTCATCGCAAACTCCCTGGCAGAGATATTCGGGGAGTCCCTCAAGGGCAAGCTGATGGCTTATGACAGGCGAATGCTTGTGGAGGATCCGAGGAGGACAGAGCCGAAGAAGTTTGGTGGCTACAGCGCCCGCAGAAGGAAGCAGAAGTCATACAGATGAGGTGTCATCATGATAATCCCAGTCCGGTGCTTCACCTGCGGCAAGATCATTGCCGATAAGTGGGAGGCATTCAATGAGCAGGTTGGGAGGGGCGAGAACCCTGCCAAGGTGCTAGACTCTCTGGGCATCGACAGGTACTGCTGCAGGCGTATCTTCCTTTCGCATGTCGACTTGGTTGGCGAGGCGCTCAAGTTCTCGGTGAAGGAGAAGGAAGGAAAAATATAAAAGCTCTTATCGTTTTCACAGATTTGCATCATTGGGGAGTAATTGCATGGCGACTATCGAATCTGCTGATCTACTGCTGCCGCTGGAGGTATACCTCGCGGCCGGGATCCATATTGGCACGCATGTAAAGACCAACGATATGCGCCCCTTCATATACCGTGTAAGGCCTGATGGCCTGTACGTCTTGGATGTTAGGAAGACCGATGAGCGCATCAGGGTCGCCTCAAAGTTCATCTCAAAGTTCTCGCCCGAAAGTGTATATGCCGCCTCGGCGAGGCAGTATGGCTTCAAGCCAGTCGAGAAGTTTGCCTCTATGATCGGAGGCAAGAGCCTGACTGGGCGTTTCATACCTGGCACGTTTACGAATTCGAAGCTCTCGAACTACTGCGAACCAAGGCTGCTCGTTGTGACCGACCCCAGGGCGGACTGGCAAGGCATGGTCGAGGCAGCAGAGATGGGGATACCTGTCGTCGGGCTCTGTGACACCGACAACCGCGCCCAGCTGATGGACTTGGTGATACCAATCAACAATAAGGGAAGGAAATCCATCGCCCTCGCATACTGGCTCCTTACCAGGCAAGTCCTCCGGGAGAGGGGCGTATTGGGTCCAAGCGAAGACCTGCCTGCAACAATAGACGACTTCGAGTCGAAGGTGCTAGTTTCAGAAGAGGAGTACGGAGGAGACTATGGTCTTGAGGGATAGGCATCCCTCTGTCTCCGGCTCATTTTATGAAGCTGACCCTGATGATCTTGAATCCCAGATAAAGTGGTGTTTTCTCCACAAAGTTGGTCCTGGTAAGCTCCCCTCGATGCCCGTTTCCCTGGAACGGAAGATCTGTGCGGTCATCTCCCCGCATGCTGGCTATGTTTACTCAGGTCCCGTGGCAGCCCATGGATTCCTTGAGGTCTCAAAGGAGCCCCAGCCTGAGACGGTTGTCCTCATCGGCCCAAACCATACAGGCATGGGCGCCGGGGTCTCGATCTGGGACGGGGGCGACTGGCTCACCCCGTTGGGGCGCGTCAAAGTCGACCGCGATCTCTCCGACGCGATCGCGCGATCAGGATCTGCCGAGCCAGACTGCGATGCGCACGAATATGAGCACTCGATTGAGGTCCAGATCCCGTTCCTCCAGTACGTTTTCAGATCTCCATTCAGGATCGTTCCTATCTGCATGATGCTCCAGGACTTTGAGACCTCGAGGGAGCTCGGCGAGGCCATCGCCTCCGCGGTCAATGGAAGGCATGCTCTGCTTGTTGCGAGCACCGACTTCTCGCATTATGTGCCTTACAGGTCTGCGTATGAGCGGGACTCGCTCGTGATCGCAGAGATCCTCGGGATGCGCCCAAAGGGCGTCGAGGAGGTCGTAAAGCGGGAGGGGATCACGATGTGCGGTCCTGGTCCGGTAATGGCCGTCATGACTGCGTCGCTCGCACTCGGAGCAAAAGGCTGCAGGAAGCTCTGCTATGCGACCTCGGGCGACACCTCTGGGCCAAAGGGTGATGTTGTAGGTTACGGGTCGTTCTCAATCGAGTTCGGCTGATCTACTTTGCGACGAAAGCCTTAATCTTATCGTGTGGGAAGGTCTACTATGGATGCGATCAAGCTGGACGTGCCTTTCACAGTGCCGCTACTCGGGGAGGCATTCGTCGAGGTAGGCAATCCCATGATCACCGCGGCACTCGATTTCTCTTGGCACGTGACTGTCAAAGAGTCTCATTCTGAAATGCCCTCCGTCCCAATAAAGTCCCCCTTCCTGAACAAGGCTGTCTCAAGGTTCCTCTCTTCCCAAGGCCTTGGGGGTTGCTACTCAGTCTCTGGCCCCCATGTGGGAGGATCAGACCAGGACTATGTGAACGCAGCCGCCCTGCTCTACCTGACCGAGTGTGACGCTATCGAATCTGATCTGCAGCCTCTCCTGAAGAAGGCGGGGTCAGGGGACTTCATAACCGCAGCGAGGGCTCTGACGGCGCTCTCAGGAGGGATCGTCGCGAGCCGGCAGGGCGAGGGCTTTCTCTCAATCGACTCCGGCACTTCCGGCCCGATCTGTCTGAGGATCCTGCCCGAACCATACCATTCTGAGGTTTTAGACAAGTTCTCAAAAGAGTTCCCTGGGCTCTCCGATCCGATGTGGCACCTCTTGGCACACTTGGTTCTCGTGGGTATTGATGCCATCCAGGGTGGCGACATTGCTGCCCTGGGTAGGGCTCTCTCGCTCGAGGCCTCATTTCTACATGCCACCGGCCAGATCACGTTGGCAGATCTCCAAAGAATCTCGGAAATACCATCCTACGGGAGCAAGGTAGTTGTCTCCCCGACGCTGGTTGCAGACCTAGCAATCCCTCTTGACAGGAAGCTACCAGACGACTTGCAGGTGATGCGCTTTACATACGATGGGGTGACTGAGATTGAGGGCTGACATGGTGATCAAGCTCGGCGGAAGCGCGATAACGCACAAAGATGTTCCAATGAGCCCGAACATGCCTCTGATAGAGCAGATCGCGCAGGAGTTCTCCTCATCCTGGAATGGGAGGCGAGTTCTGCTCGTACACGGCGGCGGGTCTTTTGGGCACCACGCTGCCATGAAGTACATTGACGGGAGCGGCAAGATTCTAGATCCCAGGGGCATGGCCGAAATTAGGCATGCGATGCACCGTCTCACCTCCCTGCTCGCCGAAGCCTTCCTGGGTCGGGGAGTGCCGTTCTTCGCAGTTGACCCGTCTGCGTGCTTCCTCTGCGAAGAAGAGGAGGGCGGTGGGTTCAAGATAAAACCCTTCCTCCGGCCCGTGGAGCTGGTTCTCGAGGCTGGGCTTCTCCCTTCACTTGGGGGAGACATCGTGATCTCGACCATGGGGCGAGGACGGATACTCTCAGGAGACACAATCGCCCGCATGCTCGCGTTGGCAAGCTCTGCGCGGCTCTTAGCCTTTGGGACTGATGTTGATGGATACCTCGAGGGAGGGGTGCCTCTAAGAAAAGTAGGACGCAACAGCCTCCAAGGGATCGTCGCAGGAGCAAAGGGCAGGAGTAACGATGTGACCGGAGGGATGGCTGGCAAGCTGATGGAGATTAGCGAGTACTTCTCGTCTGGGGGGGGACGCGTTCTGATCTTCAACGCGTCTAGGCCCGGAAACGTCGCGCGCCTCCTCCTTGGCGAAGAAGTGGAAGGGACATATATAGAGTGAAGCAGAATGAAGAGATGAAAAGGGCGTTGAGATATGACCTCCGAAAGGAAGCTGATGCACCTGGAGATATGCAGGGACATGGACGTCGGATCCAGATGGAAGACTACTCACCTCGAGGACGTCGAGCTCGTCCACCTCGCCACGCCTGAGCTTGACCTCACGGAGGTCGACCTTTCCACTGCTTTCCTCGGGAAAAAGCTCTCAGCCCCGCTGATCATCTCCGCAATGACTGGAGGGCACCCGTCAACGAGGAAGATCAACGAGAGCCTCGCGAAGGCAGCGGCCGGTTTGGGTCTGGGGATTTGTGTCGGAAGCCAAAGGGCGGCCCTAGAAGATCCTTCGCAGGAGGAGACTTTCCGAGTAGTGAGGGATGCATCAGAGGAGATGCCGGTTATCGCGAACATTGGGGCAGCGCAGCTCCTCTCCCCCGATCGGCTCTCCTTGGCAAGCAGGGCGGTTTCGATGCTCAAAGCCGATGCGATCGCCGTGCACCTGAACCCGCTCCAGGAGATCGTCCAGCCGATGGGCGACACCAAGTACCGTGGGGTCCTGAGCGCGATAAGAGACCTGTCTAGGGATCTGGGTGTGCCTCTAGTCGCCAAGGAAACCGGATGCGGGATTTCCAGGGAGGTCGCGAGAAGCCTGGTGGACTCTGGCGTCTCCGCAATAGAGGTGGCCGGCGCAGGCGGCACCAGCTGGGCGGCGGTCGAGTACTACAACGCACTGAAGCAGGGTGAGCGATCGAATGCAGAGGTCGCCGAGACCTTTTGGGATTGGGGGATACCGACTGCTATGAGCATTTGCGAGGTCCGTCCGCTCAAACCAGCGATAACCCTAATCGCCTCAGGAGGAATAAAGAACGGCCTAGATATCGCAAAGTCGATCGCTTTGGGCGCTGATCTGGCCGGCGTTGCCAGGGAACTGCTCATACCTGCATTCAAGGGCTACTGGGAGGTCTCTGCAAGGCTGGAAAGGATGGTGCACGAGCTGAAGGCTGCAACCCTCCTGTCCGGAGCCCGGGACATCTCCTCCCTCAGGTCCGCCCCGGTTGTCTTAAGCGGGGGGCTTTTAAACTGGATACGGCAGAGAGGTCTAGATGGTGACAATGATGATTGAAGCAGAGATGGCATCCTTGGCCGAAGAAGTGAGCGGCATCATCTCCTCATTGCTCCAGAAAGAGGACCCGCTCTTCAAGTCCGCATATCACCTGCCTTCCCACGGGGGCAAGCGGATGCGCCCTTACCTCGTGATCAAGTCATGCGAGGCAGTCGGCGGTGAGAAGGAATCGGCGGTTACCCCTGCGGCCGCAGTCGAGCTCCTGCACAACTTCACGCTCGTCCATGACGACATAATGGACAACGACATAATGCGTCGCGGGGTGCCTACGGTCCATGTGCTCTGGGGGACGCCCACGGCGATACTTGCTGGCGATCTCCTCTTTGCGGAGGCATTTGACGCGATCCTGGGGAGCACCCTGGACGACTACAGGGCTAGGAGGGTTGCCTCCATACTTGCTAAGGCTACAATAAGACTCTCGGTGGGCCAGTTCCAGGACATGTCATTCGAGGGGAGGGACGATATACTCGAGGAGGAGTACTTGGAGATGATCTCGGGCAAGACAGCCACACTCTTCCGGGCATGCGCCGAGATAGGTGCGGTCATAGGCGGAGGTAGGGAGGAGATCATCGCGAAACTCGGTGAATACGGGTGGAACCTTGGTATGGCTTTCCAGATATTCGACGACTACCTTGGCATGACCTCGAGCGAGGATGAGCTCGGCAAGTCTGTTGGGAACGATCTGAGGGAGGGGAAGAAGACGCTCATAGTCATCAAGGGCATGCAGACCAAATCCAAGGATGCAATAAAATCACTTCTCGGGAACAGGAACACGCCCCAGGCAGAGCTTTCGAGCCTCATTTCTTCACTGCGCGAGGAGGGCGTCCTGGACTACGTCAGGGGCAAGGCAATGGGATATGTCGAAGATGCAAAGAGGGCCCTCTCATGCCTGCCTGACTCTAATCCAAAGGAGTCCTTGGTTCAGCTCGTCGAATTTGCGGTCAAGAGGAGGAAGTGAAGGAAGAGGAGGAGCACCACAAAACAAAACAAAACAAAACAAAACAAAACAAAACAAAACAAAACAAAACAAAACAAAACAAAACAAAACAAAAAAAGATAAGTGCTCCCTCGCATAATCGAGTTCTCCATCTCTTAAGGTGATTCTGTCGTGTCGCGCGAACCCTCTGAGGAAGGGCGGATAAGGAAGTTGCTCATGAACCATGCGTTACTCAATGCCGTCAAATACGGCGGAAAGGCGAATCCAAAGGCGGTCGCAGGAAAGGCGTTTGCAGAGGAGCCTGCCCTCAAGTCGAGGGCCTATGAGATCTTCCGTTTGGCAGAGGAGGTATCGGCAGAGATAAACGCAATGCCACCTGATGTCCAGAGGGGGATGGCCGAGTCTTTAGGCCTAGCTACGGTAAAAGAGAAGCCGAGGCCACAGCAGCACCCGCTCCCTCCGCTTCCTAACGCTGAACGATACCCGAGGATCCATGTCAGGTTCGCACCAAACCCAGACTCGGTGATCCACCTCGGGAACAGCCGGGCCGCCATTCTAAGCGATGAGTACGCAAAGATCTATAGGGGGATCTTCACCCTGCGCTTTGAGGACACCTCTCCATCGATCAAGCCTCCACAGCCCGAGGCATATGAGGCGATCAAAGAGGACCTGAAGTGGCTCGACGTGAGGTGGGACAACGAGGTGATCCAGTCCGACCGCCTACCGGTATACTATGATTACGCCGAGAGGCTGCTGAGGATTGGTGGGGCGTACATCTGCACGTGCCCAGTAGATCGGTTCAGGGAGCTCATTTCAGAGAAGAAGACCTGCCCCTGCAGGGATCTTCCGGTCGATGAGCAGATCGCAAGGTGGAGAGGCATGCTCGAGGGGGAAGTGAAGAAGGGCGGCGCAGTCATGCGAGTGAAGACGATCCTGGATCACCCAAACCCTGCGATCAGGGACTGGCCCGCGATGCGCATCGACACAAAGCCCCACCCAAGAATTGGTACGCGATACAGGGTCTGGCCCCTTTACAACTTTGCCTCTGGGATAGACGACCACCTGTTGGGGATAACCCACATCCTCAGGGGCAAAGAACACGAGGTTAACATGGCGAGGCAGAAGTTCATGTTCGAATACTTCGGCTGGGAATACCCTGAGGCAATACACTACGGGCGCCTGAAGATCGAGGGCACTGTACTGAGCAAGTCCAAAATAAGGGCTGGAATCGAGTCTGGGATCTACGAGAGCTGGGACGATCCCCGTCTTGGTACCATCTCCGCCCTCCGCAGGCGTGGCTTTATGCCCGAAGCCATAAGGCGCCTGATCCTTGAGGTCGGAGTCAGGCCCTCTGAGGCGACAATCAGCTGGGAGAACCTCTCTTCCATAAACCGGAAGATCCTCGACCCCGTATCCAAGCGCTACATATTCCTCGCTGACCCAAAGCCAATGTCTCTAGAGGGGATCGAGAAGGAGTTCGAGGTGAGCATACCGATACACCCTGACCATCCTGATTGGGGATCGCGGCGCTTCAAGATCGGTCTGGGATCGAGGATCATCATCCAGTCCTCGGATCTGATCAGCACAAAAACAAGAAAGACCCCTTACCTGAGGCTGATGAACCTATTCAACGTCGAGATCACGCCCTCTGGGAGCTGCAGGTTCCACAGCGAGGGGATTGCCGAAGCGAGGTCGATCGGAGCACCGATCATACAGTGGCTGCCTGAAGGGGCTGGGACTCCCATCAGCGTTGTAAAGCCGGATGCTTCGAGGGATCCTGGATTGGTCGACTCCGGGGTGATCGGTGAGGCGCTACCCCAAGTCTTTCAGTTCTACAGGTACGGGTTCGTAAGGGTCTGCAGATCTGGCAATTCCCTGATTGGCTACTTTGCACACAGCTAAACCATTGGGTTACCAAAAAGCACATAAATACCCTCCCTTTTGTCTAATTGAACAAGCGATGAAGACATCCGAGGTAAGGGATATGTCCAAGAAACCAATATTCGTGAGGTTTGATGTGCCTCCAGAGATAATGGAGCGCGCTTATGAAGCAGTAAAATTGGCGAAAGAGGACGGGAAGCTAAGGAAAGGCGCAAATGAGTCGACCAAAGCTGTCGAACGCGGGATAGCAAAACTCTTGGTTATAGCTCAGGACGTTGACCCGCCAGAGATAGTTGCGCACCTCCCTCTTCTTGCGGACGAGAAGAAGATCTCCTATGTATATGTGGACTCCAAGGTGAAGCTTGGTACTGCCGCAGGAATCGATGTTCCGTCGGCTGCAATCGCGATAGTCGAGCCAGGCAAAGGGAAGCCCCTAATCGACGAAGTTGTCTCTAGAATATCTTCCCTGAGGATGAAAGGCACAGCCGAAGAGAAACCAGCGGCTCCAAAGCAGGAAGCTCCAAAGCAGGAAGCTCCAAAGCAGGAAGCAGCCGTGAAGGAAGAGACTCCGAAGAAGGAGAAGCCGAAGAAGAAGGCCGCAAAGAAGACTCAAGGCGAATCCGAGGAGACTCCTGGATCTGAAGCATGAACTCTTGGTGATCGTAGATGAGCCGAGAAACAGGTGACGTCTCTCCTTCCGAAGTCATTCAGATAGTTGGCAGGACCGGCGTCACTGGCGAAGTAATTCAGGTCCGCGTCCGCGTCTTGGATGGAAAGGACAAGGGGCGGATCATCACTAGGAACGTCAAGGGCCCTGTTAGAATCGGGGACGTCCTGTTGCTCAGGGAAACTGAACGCGAAGCCAAGAAATTAATGCCAAGATGATTCGATCGGATTGGTTGATGCCATATGGTAAGGATCCAAAAATGCTCCTTCTGCAGCCGTGAGATACCTGCTGGTGCCGGTCTGATGTACGTCAAAAATGACGGGACCATACTCCGGTTCTGCTCCAGCAAGTGCCGCATAAACATGCTAAAGATGAAGCGGATCCCACGGGACCTCAAGTGGGCGTCCTCCAAGGTGTAGTCGTGATGATTGAGCGCACCTTTTCGATGGTAAAGCCAGACGCCGTGATAAGGGGTATCATCGGTGAGGTCTTATCTAGGATAGAGAAGAAGGGTCTCAAGATAGTCGGGATGAAGATGATCAGGGTGTCCGAAGACCAGGCCTCGCGCCTTTACTCGGTCCACCGGGAAAAGCCCTTCTACGGCGAGCTTGTGTCCTTCATCAGGTCAGCGCCTGTCGTAGTGGTGGCGATAGAGGGGGAAAGCGCCGTTTCGGTGATGCGCAGGCTCATAGGGTCCACAGATGCCAAGGAAGCCTCCCCGGGTACTGTGCGAGGGGACCTCTCTTGCTCCAAGAGCATGAATGTGATCCACGCCTCGGACTCACTCGAGAACGCTCAGAAAGAGCTAGCGATCTTCTTCGACGAAAAAGAGATGCTTTCCTACGAGCGCCTAGACGCGAAATGGGTCTGCTGACCTGCTCTTGGTTCTGCTCAACTTGTCTCTCTTCCTCTCTTTCTCTCGGTCTATTTTTGATTTATGCCGATGCGGCATTCCGCATTATTTATGAGTGAGCTGCTTTTCTACATTTCAGAAGGGATCTCTGGGGTATACATTATGCCAATCCGACAACCTATAGTCACTGTACTGGGGCATGTTGACGTGGGCAAGACGCTCCTCCTCGACAAGATAAGGGGGAGTGCAGTGATGGCGCGAGAGGTTGGGGCCATGACCATGGCAGCATTGCCATGGTGGTAAACCCAGCACATCGGCGCCTCGTTCTTGCCCATTGATGTCATCGAGCGCTACTGCTCACCTGTAGTCAAGGGTTTCCAAGTTAAGGTCACGATACCTGGGATCCTCGTGATCGACACGCCGGGCCACGAGGTATTCACCAACCTGAGGGTCAGGGGCGGATCGGTATCTGACATCGCCATCCTCGTCATAGACATACTCGAGGGCGCCGAGAAACAGACCGAGGAGTGCATAGAGATCCTGAGATCCAGAAAGACGCCGTTTATTGTTGCAGCCAACAAAGTGGACAAAATTCCGGGGTGGAAGCCGTTCCCAGAGAAACCGTTCTTCGAGTCCTACCGGGCCCAGACTAAAGCCGTCCAGGCTAAGGTAGACGAGATGATATACCGGATCATTGGGGACCTCGCGAAGTACGGTTTCGCATCGGACCGCCTCGACAGGATCCGTGACTTCACAAAGTCCGTCGCAATAGTGCCAACTAGCGCAGTCACTGGGGAGGGCATACCTGAGCTTCTTGCCCTCCTTTGCGGGCTGGTACAGCAGTACCTCCTGCAACGCCTTGACATCACCTTGGGGCAGGGGAAGGGCGTTATCCTCGAGGCCAAGGAAGACATTGGGATCGGGCATACCATAGACGTCATCCTCTACGACGGGATGCTCAAACGTGGCGACAGGATAGTCGTCGGGGGCTTCAACAAGCCGATCACGACAAAGGTGAGGGCCCTCCTGCTCCCGAAGCCGATGAATGAAATAAGGGATCCGGAAGATAAGTTCCAATCGGTGGACAAGGTGGTGGCTGCAGTCGGGGTGAAGATAGCTGCCCCCGGGTTAGAGGACGCCGTCGCGGGTGCCCCACTAATCGTCGCAAACACCGACTCTGAGCTCGAATCAGCAGTCAAGACAATCCGCGAAGAGATGTCAGAGGTGAGGTTCTCCACAACCTCCCAGGGCATCGTCGTTAAGGCGGACGCGCTCGGATCCTTGGAGGCCCTCGTGAATTTCCTCCGCAGCCAGCAGATCCCAGTGAGGGTCTCGGAGATTGGTCCCATCTCGAAGCGCGATCTCATTGAGGCTACGGTTGTGAAGAGGGCAAAGCCTGAATACGCTGCGGTAGTTGGCTTCAATGTGAAGGTCGCGCCGGAGGCCGAGGCCGAGGCGAGGGAGAGAGGCATCCCCATATTTACGAGCAACGTCATATACCACATCGTCGACGACTTCAAGGCCTGGTCATCAAAGCTCGTTGAGGAGATCGCCACAAAAGAGTTCAGTAGCTTAACCTTGCCTGGCGAGGTCAGGCTACTCCCCGGCTGCGTCTTCAGGAAGAGCTCCCCGCCCATCTTCGGTGTCGAAGTGGTGGGTGGGAGGATCAGACCAGGGTACCAGCTCATGAAAGAGAACGGCGAGATCCTCGGTTCCATCATGCAGATACAGGACAGCGGGAAAAACCTCCAGGAGGCTAAGCGGGGAGACAAGATAGCCATCTCGATGAAAGGGGACTTCATGGTCGGGAGACATGTGCAGGAGGGCGAGATCCTGCTGGTCTCCATCCCAGACAACGACCTCTTCCTGCTCAGGGAGAAGTACAAGGACCGGGTTGGTGAGGAAGAGCGGGCAATAATCGATAAGATAATGAATATAAAGTGGAAATCATCAGGATTTTGAAAAAAAGGGCAGATCAGCCCCCGCAGCCGCCCTGTAGATAACTGCGAAAGGGATATAAACTATCTTACACTTCGGACTGTGATCAACAATCATTATTTCGGTGATGCATGTTGGTAGAGTTCAAACTCGTGGTCTCGAACCCGTCTGATGGGACATCGAAGACAGTGACGGTATCTGATCCGCAGGCGCAGGCGTTCATCGGCATGAAGATCGGAGACACCCTGAATGGGGACCCGTTTGGGTTGGCAGGGGCCGAGCTTAAGATACTCGGTGGAAGTGATAAGAGCGGGATCGCCATGCGCAGCGATGTGCCTGGCGGATCCAAGCGGAAGCTCCTGCTCTCTTCGCCTCCGGCCTTCAAGCCGCGTGAAGACGGCGAGAGAAGGCGGAAGCTCGTCAGAGGCAACATGATCACAGAAGACATAGTCCAGATCAACGCGGTTATATTGAAGAAAGAGGAAGCAGGGAAGAGGCGTGAGTAAAGAGAGTAGGCAGCCCGAATGCAACATCGGCCTCACTGGGCACGTCGATCACGGGAAGACCACCGTGGTCTCTGCCCTCAGCGGGGTCTGGGCTGCCCACCACAGCGAGGAGCTGAAGAGGGGCATCACGATCAAGCTCGGCTATGCCGACACCGTCTTCAGGAAGTGCCCACTATGCCCTGGCCCAGAGGCATACACCGTCTCGGAGGTCTGTCCTGTCCATAATGTAAAGACCGACATACTCCGGAAGGTTTCGTTTGTCGATGCACCGGGTCACGAGAGCCTTATGGCTACAATGCTCTCAGGATCCGCGCTTATAGACGGCGCGATGCTGATCATATCCGCCGCGGAGGAGTGCCCACAGCCCCAGACAAGGGAGCACCTTGTGGCGCTTGAGATCATAGGCGTGAAGAACATAGTAATCGTTCAGAACAAGATAGACGCAGTCGACCGCGAGAAGGCCCTGGAGAACTATGACCAGATCCTCAAGTTCGTAAAGGGCACGGTTGCAGAGGGCGCGCCCATAGTCCCAATATCAGCACTCCACGGCGCCAACATTGACTATCTGATCAAAGTTCTGGAAGATGCGATCCCGACCCCAAAGCGGGATCCGTCGAAGCCCCCGAGGATGTACGTGGCCCGCTCCTTCGACATCAACAAGCCAGGAACCCCGCCAAGCGCCCTTCACGGCGGTGTGCTCGGGGGTTCGCTGCTCCAGGGGAGGCTCAGGGTAGGTGATGAGATCGAGATAAGGCCGGGAATGAAGGTCGAGCAGAGCGGCAAGGTTGCTTACGAGCCTCTATTCACAAGGATATCGAGCCTGATGTCGGGCAGCTTGCCAGTCGAGGAGATTGGTCCGGGAGGGCTCGTCGGGCTCGGCACATGTCTCGATCCTGCTCTGACCAAGGCTGACAACCTTGTCGGGAGCGTTGTCGGCAAACCTGGCACACTCCCGCCAACCAGGACCGAGCTGAAGCTAAAGGTGAATCTGCTCGACCGGGTCGTTGGCACAAAGGAGATGCAGAAGGTAGAGCACCTGAAGGCGAGGGAGAACCTGATGCTGGTCGTAGGATCTTCAGTGACTGTGGGGCTCGTCAGCGCAGCATTCAAGGACGATGCCCAAATCATCTTAAAGCGCCCGGTTTGCGTCGAGGATGGTGCACGGGTTGCGATCAGCCGGATGCTGGCCAACCGTTGGCGGCTGATAGGGTATGGCTTTGTCCAGTGACAGCAGAAGGTTGGTGATCCTGGATACCAACATACTCATTTATTCTGCCTCAAAGCCATTCAACCTCGAGTCAGAGATGAGGCAGATCGGATTCACACAGATCGTCGTCCCTTCGTTTGTCCTCGACGAGCTGCAGTGTATCGGAAGGGGTGCTGACAAGCGTGGCAGGTTCGCCAGGCTCGCCATCCGGATTGCGCAGGGATTCATCAGGTTAGACGCCCACGTCGAGGGGAGCGACGTAGACGAGAAGATACTCAGGCTTGCCAAAGAGAAGAGGTGTGCTGTCGCGACAGCAGACTCTGCGTTACGAAGGCGCTTGATATCGGATGGAATACGCGTCCTGCTTCTGAAGGATCGCCGGATCATCGATGCCACCGAGTGAGTTGCGAGCCGACTCCCCTGGAATTGGATGTGCTGAAGATCTATGATCTTTTACAGCAAGTTTTTATATGTCTTTGAATAGCCTTTACCATAATCATGGTTTTAAGGTGGATGCAGGTGTACAGGCTTCTTCACATTAATGACGTCGTCCGGATCCCGCCCGAAAAGTTTGGGCAGCCGCTCGAGCAAGTTGCTTCCGAGGTCCTGCGCTCGACATATGAGGGAGTTGTGATGCGGGAGTTCGGTGCAGTGCTTGCTGTACTCAACGTCAGCGTATCTAATGTAGGGAAGATACTCCCTGGAGATGGTGCAATATTCCACCGCGCTTCATTTGACCTACTCGTCTACTCGCCGATCGTGCAGGAGGTCGTCGAGGGTGAGGTCGTCGAGGTGACCGACTTTGGTGTGTTCGTGAGGATCGGTCCGATGGACGGTCTCGTGCACGTATCGCAGCTCATGGATGACTTCATAACGTATGACGAAAAGAGGGGTGCCCTGATCGGCAAGGAGACCAACCGCGTAGTCGAGAAGGGTACTAAAGTAAGGTGCAGGATCATCACTGTAAGCCTCGGCAGCGGAGCCTCGAGGAGCAGCAAGATCGGGATGACGATGAGGCAGCCCTATCTGGGGGCGCTGAGCTGGATCGAGGAGGATCTGAAGAAGGCGAGGGGAGAGAAGCCTGAAAAGGCAACTGAAGAGCCAAAGAAGTGATGGTCATGAGCAAAGCGAACCCTTCATCAAAACAGCTCGCATGCAGAAAGTGCAAGTTCGTTTTTTCTGGGGAGGAAAAAAAGTGCCCAGTCTGCGGAAGCACAGACCTATCCGATGAATGGGCTGGACTGGTGATTATTCTCGACACCAGATCAAAGCTGGCAGAAGTAATCGGCGCAAAAAAAGAAGGGAGATATGCAATAAGGGTGCGGTGAGCTTTGGGGTACCTGAAACTCCCCGAAAGCCTCCGAAATGAGCTGACAAAGGAGTACGGAGAGCTGCTCACAGGTCCGCCAGACGAGAATGCGGCTAGGGCCATGGCATACTTCAGCTCAAAGAACCCTCCGAAAGTTGTTGTGGTGGGGGACTTCACGCTCAAGGCTCTGATCGATTCTGGGTTCTCGCCTGACCTCGCGGTCTTCGACAACAGGACCCGTCGATCTGGCTTCAAGAAGCTGGATCTCCACCCGACCCACATGGTGAGGAACCCACCTGGGACGATCACCGACGAGGCATTTTCGGCAATCGAGCGTTCCCTGCGCTCTGAGAAGCACTCGTTAATCTGTGTCGAAGGCGAAGAGGATCTCCTCTCCCTCCCGGCAATCCTGCTATCTCCAGTCGGGTCGATCGTGGTTTACGGGATACCTGGCCGTGGGATGATGCTTGTAGAAGCAGATGAAAGGATGAAAAATAGGATAAGGTCGATACTTGACCGTTTCGAGAGGGTTGATTGAGTGACGGGTTGCTTTTCAACTCTCGGCGGGAAGCCCCATGCGCAAGCTGGGGTGGGTGGGATGAAAGACTATGGCATTATACTGACTTGCAAGAAAAGTTCTAACAAGCAGGGGGCTACCTTGAATAAGCCTATGGAGGCTGGGTCTCCACAACACGACCCTTCGGGCATGAAGGCGAGGGATCGATCGGTTGATGAAGCGCCCCCTCCTGGATCCCAAAGTTCCCAGAGCAGGGGCGGTCGGTAAGGGGGATCAAACAAAAAGAAGGAGAGAAAGAAGTCCAAGCTGTGGGGGAAAGTTACACCAGCCCCCTCAGCTTCATCGCCTTCACAACCCTGTCGACCGCACAGACGTAGGCTCCCATCCTCATGTCTATCTTATGCTTGTTGGCCTTTTCATAGACGTTGTTGAACGCCTTCACCATCAGGGCGTCGAGCTTTATCCTGACCTCGTCTAGAGTCCAGTAGTAGTTCTGCAGATTCTGAACCCACTCGAAGTAGGATGTGCTCACCCCTCCTGCATTGGCCAGGATGTCCGGGATCACCATTATCCCTTTCTGAAACAGGATCTCGTCTGCGTCAGGGGCAATCGGGCCGTTTGCACCCTCTGCGACTAGCATTGCGTTTATCTTGTTCGCATTCGATGCATTTATCTGGCTCTCGAAGGCGGCGGGGATTAGTATGTCGCACTCCGTCTCCAGCAGCTCCTCATTGCTTATACTCTTCGATCTTGGGAAGTTCACGACGCTGCCAGTCTTCGCCTTGAAATCCGCGACTGCTTGGATATTGAGCCCATCCTTGTTGTATATCCCGCCCTTCGAGTCGCTGACTGCGAGTATCTTGACACCGCTCGAGTTCAGGAAGAGAGCAGAGTACAGCCCCACGTTACCAAATCCCTGCACAACCGCAGTGGCATTATTTAGGTTTATGCCCTTCTTCTTCGCCGCTTCGCATACCGTGACCCAGAGGCCCCTGCCTGTCGCCTCAGTCCTCCCTTCAGAACCGCCTATATCTAAGGGTTTTCCGGTTACAACTCCTGGGACATTGTATCCCTTATACTTGCTGTACTCGTCCATGAACCATGCCATCTCCCTTCCGGACGTGTTGACGTCAGGTGCTGGTATGTCTTCCTTATCGCCGACGATTCTACTGATGGCTGCGAAGTATCCTCTTGAAAGCCTCTCGTTCTCGCCCGCGCTCATCTCCTTGGGGTTGCACACTATTCCTCCCTTGCCCCCTCCGAGGGGTATGCCTGCAACACCGCACTTCCAGGTCATCCACATCGAAAGCGCCATCACTTCTTCTATGGTCACATCCGGGTGGTACCTGATGCCCCCTTTGTAGGGGCCGAGCGCGTTGTTGTGCTGGGATCTAAACCCCTTGAATACCTTAATCTTGCCGTTGTCCATCCTCACAGGGATGTAGACTGACAATACCCTGTTAGGATACCTGAGGATCTCCAAGGCGTTCGGATCTAGGTCCATTATCTTGGCGCACTTTTCAAGCTGTTCTACCGCCATGTCGTATGGCGTTTTCACTGCCATTCTTAAAGCCTCCTGATTTTTTCTATAATCCATGATAGGGCTTCCTTATTAATTCTTCTTTTGTTTAATTTTTCTTTATCAAAAAAGAGAATTTTGTGGGTTCATTTAATCTTGATTTTTACAATCAAAAATTATACTTTTTGGCAAGACCCCCCTCCCTGCTTGTAGGGCGGATGAATCAAAGCTTAATGCATTCAGCCTTCCTTAGATTAAGGCGGTTGCCAACCAATCATCCGGGAGTTCTCCAGCATACCTTTCTTTGGAGAGAGGCTGGGTGGATGCAACCGCTGTGCGGCACAGCCCTTGCGTGAGCTGCAACTCTTCCCTTCCCTTCCGTTCCTTCGGGCTCCTGTGGAAGGCGGTTTGAGCAGCTGCAGCATAATGCGCAAACCTCAGAAGCTCCCATGAATAGCACCGCTCTGATGGCTGAACGTACGAACGAAGCTAGCCGCCGTTTTCAATCGGCGGAGGTTTTCGCAAAAAGCATCACTACACTAAAACCGAAGGAAAACAGATAAGCTAAAAAAGGAGCTCTTTTTAATTCGAAATGGTTGTGGTAAGATGTCCTCTCAGGAGACTGCGTACCAGATATCGATCGTTGAGGAACGTGTCAACAAGCTGATGGAGCGTCGGGAGATCAAGCTTGAAGTAGCTTCACAAGCCTCCCCAAGGAGGGATCTGCTCAGGAAGGCACTCGCCTCGGCACTAAAGGTTCCGGTGGAGAATGTATACATAAGGAACGTGATCTCCTCGTACGGCTCACAGATCTGCACCTGCACTGCCCACGTCTATGATGATGCTGCAAGAGGAAAGGCCATCGAACCGAAGCACATACAGATGAGAAACCTTTCCAGGAATGAAAGGAAACAAGCGACGACTCCGATCGCTTGATCATAAAGGGGTGATTGATTTGGTAAAAGCTCATGAGCTGTACGAAGTTGACTACAGCAATGGCACAATAAAACCGAGGAACAAGCGATGCTCAAGATGCGGCAGGATGATGGCTAAGCACATGAAACCAACCCCGAGATGGGCATGTGGATTCTGTGGCTTTACTGAATTCATAAGATCCTGAAGGCAGCGCGCTTTATGAACTCGGTGCAGTATGTGCTCGGCATCGAGTCCACCGCTCACACCTTTGGTTGCGGAATCGCCTCCTCAGAAGGGAAGATATTATCTAATGTCAAGAGTGAGTACATTCCCACCTCTGGAGGAATACACCCTAGGGAGGCAAGCCAGCACCATGCATCGAAGGCGGCTGGAACGATCGCAGTCGCATTGAATGAAGCAGGCCTGCGCATAGGGGATATCACAGCTGTCGCATTCTCAGCGGGTCCGGGGCTAGGGCCATGCCTGAGGACCGGTGCAACCGTCGCAAGGACTGTATCGCTTATCAGGAAGTGCCCCCTCGTGCCCGTCAACCACTGCGTGGCGCACATTGAAGTTGGCAGGCTAGTGACCGGGGAGGATGACCCACTCGTCGTTTACGTCTCCGGTGGCAATACGATAATCTCGGCTTATTCTGGAGGCAGGTACCGTGTCTTCGGAGAGACCCTGGACATTGCGCTTGGGAACTGCCTCGATACCTTCGCGCGCCACCTCGGTCTCTCCCACCCTGGCGTACCGAAGCTCGAGCAGCTCGCTGACGAGGGCCGAAGGTTCATACCGCTGCCTTATGTTGTCAAAGGGCAGGACGTCTCCTACTCCGGGCTACTGACCATGGCATCGAGGCTGGCAGGAGAGTGCGACCGAAGGGATCTGAGCCTGAGCCTGCTGGAGGTGGCATACGGCATGGTGGCCGAAGTCACAGAGAGGGCGATAGCGCAAACAGAGAAGGGTGCGCTCCTCCTAACGGGCGGTGTAGCGAGGAGCAAGAGGCTTCAGCGTGCCCTCTCCTTCATCTGCAGCGATCACTCCGCACGGTTCCACGTGGTCCCGCCAGACCTCGCAGGCGACAACGGAGGGATGATCGCCTGGACCGGGTACTTGGGCCTGAGAGAAGGAATGAGCGTGCCAGTTGAATCAAGCTATGTGAACCCGAACTGGAGGCTTGACGAGGTGGAAGTGCTTTGGCGGAGATGAGGCTCCTCAAGAAGGGGGCAGAGGCGGAGCTCTATCTCACCGAGTGGATGGGCTTGGAGGCAATCCTCAAGAGGAGGGTAAAGAAGGGTTACAGGAACCCTGACCTGGACTTGCATATTCGGGGAACCCGGACCTCGAACGAGGCAAAGCTCCTATCCGAAGCCCGCCGCTTGGGAGTCCCAACCCCAATAGTTTACTCTGTTGACAAGAGGGACTGCGAGATACTGATGAGTTACATCGATGCACCACCCCTGAAGATGCTGGTTGGAGGCATGGGCAGTGCGGACCTCGCAAGGACTTTCTTAAGGGTAGGGGAGATGGTGGGGCGGCTACACAAAGGCGGCATCGTCCACGGCGACCTCACGACCTCGAACATCATCCCCTATTCCGGCTTGCTCTACCTGATCGATTTCGGTCTCGGCGAGCACACTTCCGATGTCGAGTCGAGAGGGGTCGACATACACCTCATGAGGCGGGCGCTCGAAAGTTCTCATCATGAAGTATCTTCAGCAGCATATCTCTCCTTCATCGAGGGCTACCAGTATATCATGGGCAGCCTCTCTGAGCTAGTGCTCAGGAGAGTAGACGCCATCCGAAGGCGCGGCAGGTACGTTGACGTAAGCCAGAGGAAGGAGGGGTAAGTGAGTTTGGACATCTATTTCGCCACCGGGAACCCGCACAAGGTCGCTGAGGCGAACGCCATTCTCTCCAAATTCGGGATCGCCTTCAAGCCCATCCCCTCGCTGAAGATAGAGATCCAGTCCGATTCACTCGAGGAGATAGCCAAGTATGCTGCCGAGGCTGCGTTCCGCTCACTTCGCGCCCCTTTGATAGTGGAGGACTCGGGCCTGTTCATAGACCAGCTGAAAGGGTTCCCCGGGCCGTATTCATCATACGCGTACAAGACCATCGGATGTGAGGGGATCCTCCGCCTCTTGGAGGGGTTTGACAACCGGGCGGCATGCTTCGAATGCGTTGTCGTCTACGCGAGCAAGGAGACCATGCGGTCGTTTGTGGGCACAGCTAGGGGGTCAATCGCAGAGGCGCCTAGGGGTGGCGGCGGTTTCGGGTTTGATCCGATATTCATAAGCGAAGATCGCGGGGATAGGACTTTCTCGGAGCTGAGCCCGCTTGAGAAGTCGGCAGTATCCCACCGAGGGAAGGCCTTCAGGTCGTTTGGGGAGTGGATCAGCGCCTCAGCAAGATACCATACGCTTAAATAAACGTTCTTTATTCTATGCATTGCTCAGGTGGGCATATTGAGGAAGAGTAAGATTAAGGGCAGCTCCCACTCGATCAGGCCGATAGAGAGCGGCGCTCCAAAATGGGTTAAGGCCTCTCCAGAAGAGGTCGAGTCAATAGTCCTGGAGATGGCAAAGAAGGGGCTTTCGCCTTCTCAAATAGGAGTGCAGCTCAGGGATCAGTACGGGATCCCTCTTGCTAGGCAGATAACCAACAAGAAGATACTTGCGATCCTGAGATCTAGGGGCGCTGCTCCAGAGATCCCAGAAGACCTTTTCAACCTGATCAGGCACACTGCCGATATTAGGCGCCATCTCGAGGAGCAGCCGAAGGATATGAGCTCAAAGAGGGGCCTGCAGCTGCTCGAGTCAAAGATAAGGCGGCTATCGAAGTACTACGTTGCTACAGGGCACCTCCCAAAGGACTGGAAGTACTCTCCTGAAAAGGCTTCGATACTTGTCCGTTAGGCGGAGTGTTCGGGGGGAGTTCACTGTCCCTCCATAAAGACCCCAAAGGGCTAGATCAGCGATCTCTAGAGATCGCAGGGGAGCTCTCATCAATACCTGCAGGCGAGCCCGTCCTGGTCGTTTCTCATCTCGATGCCGATGGCATCACCTCTGGCAGCATAATCGCGGCAGCACTGATCAGGTCAGGCGCCGCGCCCCACATCAGGATCGTGAAGCAGCTGGACGAGGCTGCACTGGGCGGGATACTGCCGATCAAGGCAAGGCATGTTATATTCACCGACTTGGGCACAGGCCAGAAGGGGTTGCTCAGGAGTTTTGGGTCTGAGGATCGGCGCCTCTTTGTGATCGACCACCACCAGCCCACGCCAGGCGCCCAGGGCCAGGAGACCGACAGTGGCATAATCGAGCTGAACCCGCACCTCTTTGGTTTCGACGGGTCCACAGAGATATCGGCTGCGGGTACCGCATTCTTGGTCGCAAAGAAGATGTCCTCCGAGAACTCTTCACTCGCCCCGCTAGCGATAGTGGGGGCACTCGGGGACATGCAGGACAAGGGGGATCGGAGCTCACTTATTGGGCTCAACGCCTCGATCGCGGATGAGGCGCAAAAGTCAGGCCAGGTGGCGATTGTAAAGGGCCTCAAGCTTTACGGTTTTGAGTCGAGGCCTCTCGTCAAGTGTCTCGAGTATACGCTAAACCCCTACCTGCCAGGCCTGAGCGGCGACGAGGGGGCATGCTTCAAATTCTTGAAGGATGCTGGCGTCGATCCGCGCAAGCCGGACGGTAGCTGGAGATCCATATCTGATCTCTCGACCGAGGAGATCCGGCAGGTTACTAATGCCCTCATAAAGTACCTGATCTCACAAGGCCTATCAAGTCAGGACGCCGAAAGCGTTGTGGGCGTTGTTTACTCGATAAAATCGGAGACTGTCGACTCCCCGCTGAGAGACGCAAGGGAGTACTCCTCATCGATCAACGCATGCGGGCGCCTAGGTAGGTATGGTCTTGGCATCGCCCTCTGTTTTGGTGACCGATCGGGTGCCCTCTCTGAGCTCAAAGAACTACTTTTGGAGTACAGGAAGACGATCGCTGGCTACCTAAAGTGGCTGGAGCGCAACCAGTCGGCTGTTAGGATGATGAACAGCATCCAGGTGATCCTTGCGGGCAGCAATATAGACGACCGTATGATAGGCACAATCATTTCTATTGCCTTCTCTATGAAACCATTCACGCGGAGCAAGCCCATCTTTGGTCTCTCGAACGCGGAGGGTGTGGTGAAGGTCTCTGCCAGGGGGACTACCGAGCTTGTACGCAGGGGTCTCGACTTGGGTTCTGCCGTACGGGAGGCATCCGAGCGGGTCGGTGGGACTGGTGGAGGCCACAATATAGCGGCCGGGGGGCAAATTCCGATCGGGAAGGAAGAGGAGTTCATCTCCATAGCCGACGGGATCGTGACAAAGATGATTGGGGAGGTCAGGCTATGAGATCAGAGATCCTGATCGAGCGTGACTACGAGAGCCGTGAAACTGCTGAGACTGTGATGCGCGCGGTCCTGCCGGACAACAGGGAGGCACCTGCCGACACGGAGATTAAAATCTCTATCTCGGGCAAGCGGCTGTTAATCAAAATTATCTCCTCGGGCGACCTCCCATCCTTCCTGAGGACGGTCGACGACCTCCTCTTCTGCATACAGACGGCAGAGCGCGCGATAGCCTCGCTTGACAGCGATCCCAACCCTCGCGGCTAAAAACAAGTTTATATTGATCTTCTTCTTTTCTCATCTGATGCTGCGGTGAGATCATGTCCGAAACGAAAGCACCGGTAAAATTGAAGGATAAGTGGCGACAAAAGAAATGGTACAACGTATTTGCACCCGCCGCTTTCGGGAACGTCGAGATAGGCAAGACTCTTGCCGATGATCCGCAGAAGCTAGTCGGACGGGTGTTGGAGACCACCCTTTACAACATTACTGAGGACTTCTCGCTTCTGCACGTCAAGCTGCACTTCAGGGTCACGAAAGTTGAAGGGGATAAGGCATACACGATGTTCATAGGTCATGACCTCGCGAGGGACTACCTCAGGAGCCTAGTAAGGAGAGGAGGCTCTAGGATCGATGGGATATTCAACATGGTCACTAAGGATGGCTACAAGGTGCGTGTTGGTATCGTTGCGCTATCAGGGGTCAGGACCAAGAGCTCACAGAAGCGGATAGTACGCCACCTGATGGAAGATACCATAAACAAAAAGAGTGCGCAGCTGCTCTATGACGAACTGGCGCAGCAGCTGGTGCTCGGAAAGATCGCCTCGGAGATATACAACGCGGCAAAGTCTGTATACCCGCTGAGGAAGATCGAGGTAAGGAAAAGCGAGCTTGTAGAGGCTCCCTCCCAGGCTCAGCCGGTCCAGCAGCCCGAGGCTCAGCTGCCCCAGTGAAAACCTATTTTATTATCCGCCCCCATTCTCTTTATTGTTGTTGAAAATGGATCACCTACTCAGCAGCTCTGGGATAAGGGGGATTGCGATGGAGGAGGTCACTCCGGACCTCTTCTTCAAGTGCGGGTTGGCAGCCTCCTCAATCAGGCCGGGCACTTATGCTATCGGCTATGATGTCAGGTCTACCTCGCCTCTGCTTTCCGATGCCTTCCGGTGCGGGCTGAATGCCGGCGGGTCGCATGCAGTCATATGCGGGCTGGCCCCGACGCCGGCGATTGCGTTCCTTTCGAGAGGGCTCGCAGGTGGGGTGATGATCACCGCTAGCCACAACCCCCCGCAGTATAACGGCGCGAAGATCTTCGACGGCAGGGGGGCGTCCTGGAGCCCGTCAGATTATCTCGATCTGGTTGGTGCTGTAAAGGGATCAATGCGATACCAGAGGTGGGACTCGGTGGGATCATCTGGGCATGGCAATGGGTTGCACAAGTACATTGAGTGGCTGGCATCTAGGCGGGTGCTGAAGCGGGGCTGGAGGGTAGGCCTCGACCCGGGGAACGGAGCAACATGCCTGACGGCGCCGCTGGCATTTGAGTCCGCAGGCTGCAAGGTGGAAGTGATCAACTCGCACCCAGATCCGCTCTTCAAGGGGAGAGGCTCTGAGCCGGATGAGCATTCCCTCTCGTCCCTCTCAGACTTTGTCAGATCTGAGGGCTTGGATGTCGGATTTGCGTACGATGGCGACGGTGATCGCTTCGCAGTCGTGGACGACAAGGGGCAGTGCCTGAAGCAGGACGTAGCCCTCGCTTTTGTAGCCTCTAAGATGATAAGGCGGGGGATGAAGGACATCGTAGTCAACGTTGACACCTCTTCAGTGGTCGATTTTATGGTCGAGAGCGCAGGGGGGAGCGTCCACCGGGCCCCCGTGGGTGATGTTTATGTCTTGGAGTCGCTTCTCAGACTGGGCGGCCCGTTTGGTGGTGAGGCCTGCGGGGCATGGATATTCCCAGAAGAGTCGCTCTGCCCGGACGGAGTGCTCTCCTCCATAATCTTCCTCTCGCTGATCGAGGAGTCTGGGCTGCGCCCCTTTGAGGTATCCTGCGGCATCCCCACCTTCTACACTGAGAGGCGCCATGTTCCCTGTCCCAAGATCAAAAAAGAGGCCTTGATGCAAGCGATCTCCTCTAGGGCACTCGGCTGGTTCGGAGGGGCTGGGGTCGAGAATTTCGACGGTGTGAGGGTCAGGTTCCCTGACCGGTCTTGGGTACTGATCAGGCCCTCCGGGACCGAGCCTGTAGTCAGGGTAACCTCTGAATCCCAGGAGAGGGCTTTGGCAACCAGCCTGGCTGACCGTGGAGTGGCACTCGTAAAGGCTGCAATGGGCGATCTCGAATGAAAGGCGTAATACTCGCCGCTGGCAAGGGGGAGCGGCTTGAACCAATGAATGCCAGCCGACCGAAGCATATCCTTCCTATCGGGGGGTCCCCCCTGATCTTCCACACAATCCGTGCAATGCAAAAAGCCGGAATAACTGAGGTAATCATCGTCGTGCACCACATGGGCGACATGATAGCCTCATGCGTCGGCGACGGAAGTGCACTCTCGGTCAAGGTCAATTATGCCGATCAGGGACGATTGGGTGGGACTGGGGATGCCCTTCGGGCAGCCGCGCCACTAATCGGAAGCGACGACTTTCTCTTGATATACGGCGATCTCGCATTCAAGCCTTACTTACTCGTCGACCTCATCTCCTTCTGGGAGAGGTCCGGAGGGCAGGGCGCAATCGGCGCAATAAGGCTTTCAGATGCATCTGAGTACGGCGCCATCGAATCAATTGGTGGGCAGCTGGTCCGGATAATGGAAAAGCCCTGTTTTCCCGGGCCTGGCCTCGTGAACGCTGGGATGTATGTGCTTCCAGGCCGTATACTCAAGTACCTTGAAGCGACCCCCTTGTCGGAAAGAGGCGAATACGAGCTGACTTCCACAATCAACATCGCTGCTGAGAACGGCATGGTTTTTTCAATATATGAGCTGCGGCAAGGAAGCTGGGTTGATGTGGGGAGGCCCTGGAACATACTCGAGGCAAACCAGATGCTACTCAGCGACCTCGTAAGGGGCAGGTCAATCAGGGGGGATGTTGAAGAGGGAGTCCAGATAAGGGGCGATGCGCTTATAGAGGAAGGGGCGTCGGTACTCTCCGGGACTTACATCGAGGGTCCTGTCTGGATCTCAAGAGGCTGCAGAGTCGGGCCGAGCTGTTACCTGCGGCCCTACACCTACCTGGCATCAGGGGTCAGGGTTGGCAATGGATGCGAGATAAAGGGGAGTGTGGTTATGGAGGGGACCCACATAGGGCATCTTTCGTACATAGGGGATAGTGTTGTTGGCAAGGACTGCAACATAGGCGCAGGGACAATAACCGCTAACCTGAGGTTCGACGGAAAAAATGTCAGGGTATCGATCAGGGGACGGCTAATGGACACTGGTCACAGGAAGCTTGGCGCTTTCCTCGGGGACGGGGTGAAGACCGGCATAAACGTCTCTCTCTACCCTGGTGTGAAGGTAGGGCATTCGAGCTGGATAGGTCCACACGTCTCTGTTCAAAGGGACATACCGCCGGAGACTGTGGTGATCCCAAAGGTAGAGGTAGAGTTTGAAACACGCCCAAGGCGGTGAATGGGATACCACTCGAGAGGAACGTAGTCAAAAAGGATCATAGAAAGGTCAAGCTGAGGTTCGCCCTCGCATACCCGAGCCCGTACTCAGTCGGCATGAGTAACCTAGCAGTCAGGTTGCTTTATGAGCTTATAAACAACAGGGAAGACTGCTTATGCGAGCGCTTCTTCTTCCAAGGTTTTAGGATCCCTCCTGCCAGTTTGGAATCTAACCTTCCCCTCAGCGCCTTCGACGTCGTTGGTTTCTCACTCCAACATGAGATCGACTACATCCGGATGCTCGACATGCTCGCCTCCTCTTCGATCGCGATCTCTTCGTCCCGAAGGAAGCGCCCCATTGTCATCGCTGGAGGCCCAGCCGCTTCTTCCAACCCTTCTCCGCTTGAGGAATTCGTGGACCTCTTCATGCTGGGCGAGGCTGAGCTTGTGATCGGCCGCCTCCTGGACGGGCTCTCTGAAGGGGAGCCTCCCTCGCAGTTAGCCGGCCACACCCCCGGTCTTTATGTTCCAGGCATTGAAACAGAGCGGGCGCATGCGATTTCGCTCGAAGAGGCGCAGCATGCGATCAGGCAGGTGCACCCCGTCTCAGGTCAGGGGTTCTCCTCGACGTTTCTGCTTGAGGTGAGCAGGGGCTGCAACAGGGGGTGCAGGTTCTGCCTTGAGCGATCCATATACCGTCCCATGCGATCGCGCTCCTTCAGAAAGGTCAGTGAGATCCTCGAGGAGGGCCTCCCCCTTTCGCGCCTAGATAAGGTCACATGCATAAGCTCTGCGTTCTTCGACCATCAAGAGATAAGCGATATCTTAGGATGGATGCGTGACAGGCGCATAAGGTACTCCCTGCCCTCGGTAAGGATCTCTAAGGTAGGGCGTGAGATCGCCGAGCTGCTCGCCGCGGGCGGGCAGCGGTCAATCACCATCGCCCCAGAATCGCCTTCTAGGCGTCTGAGGGAGACAGTGAATAAACCCCTCGACGAATCAGACCTAGTCGGGCTTCTCGAGTCTTCCTGCACTGCAGGGATCAGATCTCTAAAGCTCTATTTCATGGTTGGGATACCTGGCGAGGAGAGATCTGACCTGCTGCTGTTGCGGCCGATGCTATCAGAAATAATCTCGACTGGCTTCGACCCAAGATCAATCCATGTAAGCGTCAACCCCATGATCCCTAAGAGCAATACGCCGTTCCAATGGGTCCGCATGATCAGTGAGCTGGAGTACCGCTCGAGGGTGTCAGTGATGAAGTCGATCTGCTCGGACTTGGGGATCCGGCGGTTCGATTCGATGGACTACAGGTGGGGTGCAGTGCAGGCATTTCTCTCAACATCAGAGCGCGGGGCTTCCTCGGTCCTGGCACTTGCGCTAAAAGACATTTCTGAAGGAGGCCAGGGAGACCTCGGGACCTGGAGGCGCGTGCTGAAGGCGATGGGAAAGGACTTTGAGACAATCCAGCGGGCCTGGTCCGAGGGCGACGTCCTTCCATGGGAACGGATAAAAGGGGGGCCAGAGAAGTCTCTATTATTGACCGAGTTCAAAAGGGCCGTCGGCGGGTGAGCGCGATGGGAATCTCGGAGAATGAGCTTAAGCGGGACTATCCGAACCTTTACAAGGAGATAACATCCTCGACCGGGGAGGAGCGATCGATCAAGGTGGATCGAGGCAGGGGTTACGTCCCATCGATCATAGACTTCCTGCAGCGGTGCGATACAGATCAGGAGGGGTTTGAGGTCGTGGACTTTATGGAAAAGAGGGGCGAGATCTCAAAGCACTACGCGGAATCTCTGAGAAAAAGGATAGCAGAGTCGGGGATAAGGTCTTTCGGGGAGAAGAGGGTACCAGGTCACTACTTCAAGAAGTTCCGTTAACTCCGCATCCCTTTTGCAGAAACTATCTTTATTATATCCCTGTCCTTTAGCCTGTAGTTCTCTCCGATCTTCTGTCCTGTCCTCGCGTCGATCGCGTACATGAATCCTTCGCCCAGATCCGAGTGGATCTTGTAGGCCAGCCCCCTCACAGTCGTCCCATCCTGGACCAGCACCACGTCTGGAAGGATGTTCCCCTTGTGGTCAGTCAGCTTGTTTGCGTCCTCAACAGGGAACACCGATATCATCTTCAGTTCCTTCTTGTAGATGCTCTCGATCGCATCCTGCACCCCTGTGCTTCCCCACTTCCCCAATAGGTCCCTTATCTTCCTGAGCCCTTCCTTCTGCTTCTCGTTCAGTTCCGCATCCCTAAGTACCCTGAACTCCGAGTCGCCCGGGCTGTAGCTGATTATCCCCTTCTTGGCTGCCAGCCTCAGTGCCAGCTCAGCCTCTGCCGAACAGGGGATCACCGTCCTCTCCCTGAACTCCAGCCTCAGCCTCTCAATGTTCTCCTCAGCCTGCCTCATGTCGATCTTGTTTGCGGCTATCACCATTGGTTTGGACGCCCTCCTCAACTCCTCCACGAAGATTTTCAGATCCTCCTCTGTCCAATCATCGATCCTCTTCTTCAGCTCGTCCTTGGCATTGATCGCATCCAAAACATGACGCCTGCTTATCATCAGCCCAGTAAGCCTTTCGGTGAGCAGTGCTACCCCGTCTTCCTTGAGCTGCCTAATCCCCTTGACGATCCTGTCCCAGTCCTTCTTCAGAATCCCGATCATCCACATTGTGATCTCATACTCTAGAAACCTCACGTCCTCGACAGGATCCCTAGTGCCCGGCTGGCATGCGTTGCCGTTGGCGTCTGTACTGCCCGATGCATCGACTACTTGTATGAACCCGTCTGCCTGGCGCAGGTCGTCCAGAAACTTGTTTCCGAGCCCGCGGCCCTTGTGCGCGTCCGGTACCAGCCCTGCGACATCCACAAGCCTCACAGGCACCCATCTGATTCCGTCGATGCAGGCGGAATTCCTGGGGGTGTCTTCAACACCCATCTCCTTGCATACACACTTTACCCTTATGTTGGCGATCCCCTGGTTCGGCTCTATAGTTGTGAAGGGCACCGCCCCTATCTTGGCGGGGGCCAGAGTACTGGCGCAGAAAAATGTGGTTTTACCTACATGCGTTTTGCCTACCAAACCCGCGATCATTTTGCGCCCCCTTCAATACTCTGAGCCGAGTCTATATTAATATACCAACACTGCCTCATATTTGCGGATTTCAGCAGCTGCCAGTGCCTCGATCGGTCACGGTCGCTGGATCTCTTAGGCTCCTGTAACCATGGCAGCATAAACTATTTTATACTCTTGAGTCTTTAGAGTAGAGGACGCTGGGGGTCATCATATGAGGGTGCTAATTGCTGACGAGGTCGACCCTGTTTGCGGGGTGCGACTGAGGGCCGCGGGCTTCGAGGTCGACGAGAAATTTGGCGTTTCATACGATGCACTGAAAGGTATAATCGGGTCCTATGACATCCTCATAGTGAGGAGCAGGACCAAAGTAACGCGCGAAATAATTGAGCGGGGGAAGAACCTTAGGGCAATCGGAAGGGTAGGTGTAGGCCTGGATACAATCGACGTAAAAGCCGCCGAGGAAGCCGGCATAAAGATCCTCAACACGCCGCAGATGTCTACCGTCGCGGTGGCTGAGCTGGTGATGGGAATGATGCTTGGCCTGGCAAGGAAGATCTGCCTTGCCAGTGAGTCAATGAAAAAAGGGCTTTGGGAGAAGAAGAAACTCCATGGCATTGAATTGAAGGGAAAGACGCTTGGGGTCGTCGGGTTCGGAAGGATAGGGCGTGCAGTTGCCGAGAGATCCAGGGCGTTCGGTATGAATATACTCGTATATGATGTGGTAGTCGACGAGAATGCGCTCACAAGAGTCGGCGGAGAGCGGGTGAGCAAGATCGGAGATTTGCTTCAGAGGTCGGATGTTGTGACCGTGCATGTCCCGCTCATCCCTGAGACTTACCACATGTTTGGGGAGGCTGCATTTTCGACAATGCGGCATGGGTCTTTCTTCATAAATGCCTCGAGGGGCGAGGTAGTCGATACGGGCGCACTCCTGAGAGCACTGAAGAGCGGCATGATTGCCGGGGCCGCGATCGACGTCTTCGAGCATGAGCCCCCAGAGACCCCTGAGGAGAGGGAGCTCGTCTCATTGCCGAATGTAATCGCCACCCCCCACATCGGTGCGCAGACAAGGGAGGCACAGTTGCTTGGGGCAGAGCTCATAGCCGAAAACATTATAAACGCCTTTAAACCGCTTTAGTCTGCGGTTGGTGTTACCATGTCTGCTTACAAGTACGTCAGGGATGCGTGGCGGAGCCCTGGAGAGGGGCTTGTGAAGAGCCTGCGCACGGAGCGCCTCATCAAGTGGAGGCGGGAGCCCGCAGTCTGCACAGTTGCGCATCCTACCCGTATTGACAAGGCAAGGTCGCTGGGATACAAGGCGAAGCCTGGCATAGTCGTGACCAGGGTGAGATTGATAAGGGGTCCGATGAATGTGCCGCGCCCGCGTTCCGGAAGGCGCCCAAAGAGGATGGGCATCTACGGCCTCACTGTTAACAAGAGCGTGAGATGGATAGCTGAGGAGAGGGCAGCCAAGAGATTCCCGAACATGAATGTAATTGGAAGCTACTGGGTTGCCTCTGACGGAAGGTATGCCTGGTATGAGGTCATTCTTGTCGACCCGTCGAACCCGTCGATCAAGGGCGACAAGAACCTAGGCTGGACAGCTCGGCCAGCCCAGCGGGGGCGGGCATTTAGGGGCCTCACTGCTGCAGGAAAGCGTGCAAGGGGTCTGTAGGGTAACCGATTGTCCGAAAGGGCAGCCTTTTCGCTTTTCGTCGACTGGTGCTGTCTCGATGATATCGAAAGTTTCAATGAGCCTGATATGCCATGCAACTGAAGACCCAAGGAAAGTCGAGCAGGCGCTACTGAACCTACTCCCTGAGGGGATGCGGGGATCAGCCCAGATCAAATACACGATTGCGAGGGGGCACCACGGAAACGAGATACGGGTTGCATCCCTCGAGGAGGAAGGGACACGCGCAAAAGATGCTGTGGATTACATGACTAAGCTCCTGCCGCCCGGAGACCTTCTTCGCCTCAGGGACGAGATAGACCGTTTTTTCGACTCTAGATCGGCTCTCTTCATTCGGTTCGAGAAGCAAAAGGCATACGCTGGGTCCTTGAGGCTCTCCGAGAGCGACGACATAATCAGGGTGAAGATTTCGCTCCAGCTAAGGAAGGGGGAGGACACGAAATCAAGGCTCCTCGAAATCCTTAGCCTCGCATAACTTACTTACTACTTTTATTTCTGGATTTGGATAACAAATTGGGGGGATCGTTTTTGAAGTGCAGGGATCTCAGGACCAGGTACATAGTATTCAAAAGCACTGGGGGACTCAACCCTTACCTCATTCCTACTGCCATAGCCAAGTTCTCGCCACCTGAGTCCAGGATAAAGCTCGTCGGGTCCTACGAGCAATACGCGATAGTCCGCGCCGACCAAAAGGCACTGAAGGCGATCCAGCGCTTCCTCGGCAGCAGGATTGAACTGCAGCTACCTGGCGGGACCGCAATCTCCATCGTCTCGACCGGGACAATAAAGAAGGCAAAGGAAAAAATAAAAGCAATACGCGTGGATTAGGGTTGGGGATGAAGAAGCCGTCCCAGTCAAATCAGAACGCTGAAGATGTTGAACCTGCGACGGACTGAGGGCAAAAGCCCCGCAGGGAGACTCCCTGCGCCCACTTTACATTTGTAAAATCGTTTTTCGAAAAAAAGAAAGTGTTTCTTTGCGTTTTCTAAACTTTTTTGAGCATGGATCATGGTTTTTCAAACATTGCCATAATGGAACGTGAGTAAATTAAAATATTTTTTAATACCAATGGTTCTTATTGATGTAAATTCATTTTTAGAGCGATATCTTTAAAAGCTATTGAATCTTAAGCTTAGTGGTTCCAGGGGGTTTAGTGAGTGTCTCTCCTGAATGAAAAGGCGCGCGACGATCTTCTGAGGGCGCTGAAAGGCGAGAGGATAGACTATTCTGAGTACGACATCGCCGAGACCCAGTCACCGAAGATATACAAGGATCTCTTCCCGTTCGAGTCCCCCCCAAAGATGGTCTGGGACGGTATAGATGTACCGATGGAGGTGCCTGAAAACCTCTGGATAACGGATACGACCTTCAGGGACGGTCAGCAATCAAGGGATCCGTATACCGTTAACCAGATAGTGGATCTCTACAACTTCTTGCACCGCATAGGGGGGCCAAATGGTAAGGTACTAATGTCCGAATTCTTCCTCTACACCCAGAGGGACAAGGAGGCGGTGTCGAGGGTGAGGGATCTCGGGTACGAGTATCCCAGGATTACTGGTTGGATTAGGGCGAGCAAAGACGACCTAAAGATCGCTAAAGATGCTAAGGTAGACGAGGTCGGCATGCTCGCGTCGATTTCAGATTACCACATTTTCTTCAAGTTCAAGGGCATGAGCCGATCCCAGGTCATCCAGAAGTACCTCGACGTGGTCGAGGAAGGGCTCAAATCGGGGATAATAATGCGTGCCCATGTTGAAGACTGCACTAGGGCAGACATCCTGGGAGTGGTGGTTCCGTTTGCGAAGCGGCTCATGCAGCTCTCTGATAAATACGGGATCCCTGTAAAACTGAGGGTTCCTGATACCTTGGGGCTCGGGCTGCCTTGGTCAAAGGCTGCTCTGCCGAGGAGCATACCAAAAATATTCTATCTAATGCGGCAATTGGCAGGGGTGCCATCCGAGTACCTCGAGTTCCATGGGCACAACGACTTCCATCTTGGCATCGCCAATGCGACTGCGGCTTGGATGTATGGGGCATCGCTCAACAACACGACCCTCCTCGGCATCGGCGAGAGGGCAGGCAACGTCCCGCTCGAGGCGATGGTCTTCATATACTCTGGCCTCAAGGGAGACCTAGACGGGATGAACACGCTTGCCATCACGGAGATGGCAAAGTACTACAGGCGCAACATAGGCTACTACATCCCACCCTACTACCCGATTGTGGGGAGGAACTTCAACGTGACGAGGGCGGGTATCCACGCGGACGGGGCGCTCAAAAACATAGAGATGTATCTGCCTTTCGACACAGAGAAGCTGCTCGGCGTCCCCCCCGGGGTATCGATCACGCCCTACTCGGGGAACGCAGGCGTAGCCTTCTGGATCAACTACTTCTTCGGCCTTAAGAATGGGGAAAAGGTGGACAAGGATTCCGAGGGCGTGATGAGGATATACCGTGAGGTGCTGAAGAAATTCGATTCTGGGGAGGCACTGTCAATAAGCGATGAGGAGATGCTCAGCCTGGTCGAGAAGCACATGCCAGAATTCTACGAAGCCAACAAACACCGCATTTTCCAGCAGTAGCCTCATCAAACACTTTTTTAGGCTGCTTGCAGAATGTGATAACGTGGAATTTGTATGAGCCGGCGGGTAATCAGAGGTTTTTTGAGGAGCGATGGGACCCCAAACTTCTCGAATAGCGTCTATAGCAAGCCAAAAGAACTGGAGTTCATAGTCCAGAAGCCCGCAATTTCCGCAACCACCCGCACTCCAATAATAAAGGCGATAGACCTCATGCTCTCCAAGGGGATAAGAAGGATCCCGATTACCACAACAAAGGGCGATCTCATAGGGATAATTACCGCAACCGACTTGGTCAACCTCTTCGGCGGCGGCGAGTACTACAACCTCGTAAAGCTGAGGTACGGCGGCAGGTTCTTCTCTACCCTATATGCGCCGGTAGACTCAATCATGACCCGGGAGGTCGTTTCCGCCGGCATTGAGGAGAGCTTCTCGGAGGTCCTCGGGAAGATGATCCGTGAGAACGTCGGGTCCGTGCCCATTGTGGACGGCGGAGTCTTGGTGGGGATTATAACTGAGTACGATGTGGTGAGGTACCTCTCAGGAAGATCAATGACCGGAAAAGTTGAGGATTACATGTCCAAGAGCCCGGTTATGGCATCGCCCGAGATCACGATAAAGTCGGTGGCCCGCCTCATGGTTTCGAACGGGTTCCGCAGGATCCCGCTCGTGGAAGGGGGGACAGTAAGGGGGATCGTAACGACTATGGATATTGTCAGGTACTTCGGTGAGGGGAAGGCGTTCAGGAAGATCATGCTGGACGAGATGGACCAGGTGATCTCGGTGCCTGCAAAGGAGATAATGAGCGAGGGGGCTGTGAAGGTGAGCCCGAAGGACTTGATAGGGGATGTGGCTCCGCTGATCAGGACCAGCGGCGTTGGCGCAGTGCTCGTCGAGGATGGAGGAGGCATTGTCGGCATACTCACAGAAAGAGACCTCCTGATGGCGCTGGCGATCGAGTAGGCAGTGCGAAAAGAATATAAAATGTGCATAGTCTTTTATGCTGAAGGTAAAATATCCTTAGCATAATATGTTGCTATTACATGTGGTGAAATGAAATGTTTAGCCCTCCAGGAATGGGTTATGATCGTGCGATTACAATATTCTCGCCTGATGGGCGTCTATTCCAGGTCGAATATGCTCTTGAGGCGGTGAGGCGCGGGTGGACGGCCATCGGGATCAGGTGCAGGAACGGCGTCATTCTGGCAGTAGAGAAGAAGAGGATCAGCCCTCTGATTGATCCCGCATCCATGGAGAAGATCCTCAAGATAGACGAGCACGTTGGCGCGACGTTCGCAGGTCTCTCCTCCGACGCAAGGATCTTGGTTGAGCGGGCGAGGCAGGAGGCACAAATCAACCGGATGCTTTACGATGAGATAATCGACGTCGAGGTGCTGACCAAGAAAGTCAGCGAGGTGAAGCAGATCTACACCCAGCATGCTGGTGTTAGACCCTTCGGCGTCGCGCTGCTGATAGCAGGCATAGACCGATTCGGGCCAAGGCTGTTCATGACCGAGCCGAGCGGAGCCTACGCAGGATACTATGCTGTAGCGATAGGCGCAGGAAGCCAGACTGCCACGGAGTTCTTCGAGAAGAACTACCAGCCTGACCTTGAGATCGATGATGCAATAATGCTTGCGCTGAAGGCGCTCTCATCTATAGTCGAGGGCGGACTCGACTCTGCCAAGGTCGAGATGGCGATACTGCGATCCGAGACTGGAAAATTCGAAAACCTCCTACCACAGCGCCTTATGGAATACATAGAAAAGCTAAAGGCGTAAGCCCATGCCGAAAGAAGAGAAGTCAGTCATTGCCAGGCTAGTTATTCGCGGAGAGCACTTTGAGGTGATGGTAGACCCAGATCTCGCTTGGGCCCTCAAGAGTGGCAAGGAAGTAGACTTCAATGAGCTTCTTGTGAGCGAGATCATCTACAAGGATGCAAGCAAGGGCCTGAAGGCATCGGAGGAGTCCCTGAAGAAGAACTTCGGTACCGACGACCCGAAGACAATCGCCACCGCAATAATCAGGAAGGGCGAGCTCCAGCTTACTACCGAGCAGAGGCGCGAGATGATCGAAAACAAGCGGAAACAGATAGTCAATTTCATATCCCGGAATTGCATTGACCCGAAGAGCGGATTCCCACATCCTCCACAGCGAATAGATAACGCAATGGAAAATGTGAGGGTGAGCATAGATCCGTTCAAGTCTGTGGAGGAACAGGCGCAGGAGGTTATCAAGGCCCTGAGGACAGAGCTCCCTCTCAAGGTATCGCAGGTCGTGGCTAGGATCAGCATCCCGTCTGCCCATGCTAGGCGAGTCTACAGTGTGATATCGAAGATGGGGAACATGACGCGGTCGGACTGGCTCTCAGATGGGTCTTGGCGGGGCGAGATGGTGCTCCCGGCGGGTATCCAGCAGAGCTTTGTGGACCGCGTCAACGAACTAACTAGGGGTAATTGTGATATTGATATAAAAAAGCTATGAGGTGTTACTTGAATGACTACTTTCTTCGAACCAAGACAGCTAGTGTCCCCGGGCACGCTATTGGCAGAAGGGAACTACCAGCCCGGATTCAATGTGTATTGCGATGATGGGAGATATTACGCCTCGATGGTCGGTCTTGCCGATATCAGGAACAACGTGATCTCTGTCATCCCTCTTAGGGGGTGCTACATACCTCAGCCAGGGGATGTTGTGATCGGCAAGGTGGTTGAGTGCATCTCTACCGCGTGGATGCTCGACATCCGGTCCCCCTACCAAGGGGTTCTGTTTGCCTCAGAATTCCTGTCAAAGCCCCTGAACCCTCTCAAGGAAGAAGCTCGCAGGTATCTTGACGTCGGAGAGATGGTGATCGCCACGGTAATGGCCTTTGACAGGACAAGGAACCCATCGCTGACCGCAAGAGACCACGGGCTTGGTAAGATACACCGGGGCACAGTCATAGACATCGACTTCACAAGGGTTCCCAGGATAATAGGAAAGAAGGGGTCAATGATAACGATGCTTAAGAAAGAGACTGGCGCCCAGATTCTCGTGGGTCAGAACGGCAGGGTGTGGATATCAGGAAAGTCCCGCGACGAGGAGGCCGTGATTGCCGATGCTATACGGAAGATCGAGGCTGAGGCACACACTACCGGCCTAACGGATAGAATCAGAGAGTTTTTGATTAGCAAAATAAGGTGATATTATGGGCGATTCGAAAATTGAAAGATTGATATCTGATGACGGAATAAGATGTGACGGCAGAAGATTGGATGAGATAAGGCCAATAGAGTTCCAGCTAGGCGTCCTGAAGAACACCGATGGTTCAGCCTATGTTGAGTGGGGGAAGACGAAGATCTTGGTGGGGGTGATGGGTCCGAGGGAATCCCACCCAAAGCACCTTGCCCTATCCGACAAAGCAAGGGTCGAGGCGTACTACCGGATGGCATCCTTCTCGGTGGAAGAGTGGAAATCTCCAGCCCCATCGAGGAGGGAAGTTGAGCTCTCCAAAGTCATCCGCGAGGCGCTCGGGCCTGCGATCTTCGTCGACTTCTTCCCAAGGACAAGCATAGATATATTCATCGAAGTCCTGCAGGCGGACGGGAGCACAAGGTGCGCCTCGATCTCAGCAGCCTCGTTGGCCCTCGTGGATGCGGGCATACCGATGCGCGACCTCGTCGCGAGCATTGCCGTCGGCAAGGTCGAGGGGAAGCTTGTGCTGGACGTCCAGGACAAGGAGGACAAGACTGGAGAGTCTGATATGCCCATGGCATACATGCCCTCCAAGAACGCTGTGACGTTGCTCCAAATGGACGGTCAGATCACGCACGACGAGTTCCTGCAATCAATCGAGCTCCTGAAGAAGGGCTGCATGGAAGTCTACAAGAAGCAGAAGGAAGCGATTGAAAAACACTTCAAGGGAGCAGTATCAAAAATGGAGGAGGTATGAGCGATGAGCCAGCGAATAGTTCCAGCGGTAAAGCGAAAACAGATAATTGAGCTCTCAGAAAGCGGAAGGAGGATGGACGGCAGGACACTGACCGACTACAGGGATATATCTATACAGACCGGTTTTGTCGAGAAGGCAGACGGTTCGTCGCTGGTCTCCATAGGTGGAACTAAGGTGGTTGCAGGTATAAAGTTCGAGATCGGCGATCCCTTTCCGGATATTCCCAATGAGGGTGTGATGCAGGTCGGTGCCGAGTTTGTTCCGTTTGCTTCTCCTGACTTCGAGCCTGGAAGGCCTGACGAGGTGGCAGTCGAGCTCGCGAGGGTCGTTGACCGAGGGCTCAGGGAGTCAAAGGTCCTAGACACGACAAAGCTCTGCATTATCCCAGGGAAGAAGGTCTGGATCGTCCACGTGGACGTTTACATACTCGATCACTGCGGGAACCTCATCGATGCGGCTGCGCTTGCCGCTCTCACAGCGATGCTCACTGCAACGATGCCTGAGGCTTGCATCGAGGGTGACGCGGTCAATCTGACCGGGAAGCGCCTGCCGATGCCAATAACCGACATCCCCATCAACGTCACACTAGCAAAAATTGGGAGCAGGCTGTTTGTGGATCCGTCCTTCGAGGAAGAAGAGGTTCTTGACTGCAGGTTCAGCGTGGCCTTCAAGGAGAACGGGATGCTCTGTGCGATACAGAAGGGAGAATCAGGGTACATCACCCCAGAAGAGATCCTGCGTGCAGTCGAAATAGCTAGAGATAAAAGCCAGGAGATCCGCAAGAAGGTGGTTGAGGCGCTAAAACTGAAGAACGATAAGGTTGGTGAACCCTGATGGGAAAGACAAAGTCCGTCAAGTCTGCTGGAAGGTTTGGCCCGAAATACGGCGCCACCCTTAGGAAACGCCTGCTTGCTATCGAACAGAAATCAGAGAAGAGCCTAAGGTGCCCCAAGTGCAAGTCGGTCGACAAGCTCGTGCGGGTAGCCGCAGGCATATGGGACTGCAGGGCATGCGGCGTACGCTTCGCAGGCGGCGCCTTCGTGCCTCAGACCACTCTGGGAAAAACTCTGACGCCAGACGAGCTGAAGATAAAGTAAGATTAAGAAAGATTGTAGCTGTCGGTCTTTTATGGCCATACTGCTGACGACCTCCCTCAGGCCGAGCCAGAGGACAAGGAGCCTCTGCAACGACCTGGTCGCCTGCTGTGCGGCCTTTTCTATATTTATGAGAGGAAAATCCAGTCTTGCCTACCTCTTTGAGTATGCCAAGAACCAGAAGTCATCGAAGCTGTGGATACTGCACAGCAGGTTCGGAAGCCCAAGCCTGATCGAGTGCTACGATCTTGGGAAGACAGAGCCAAGTGTATCCTTCCTGGTAAAGCGGGTACAGCTCATTAGGGAGCTGGGCGTCCGATCGCCCAAGGGCACGAGACACAGGCCGCTGGCCCTTGCGCCTCCCGATACCGAGGACCTGCGCCCCCTCTACGAGTGCATGAAGCTGGCACTGGGCGATTGCGCATCACCGGTCACAGGGGATAAGGCGACAGAGGTGCACATCCAATTTTCCAGCGGAACGCCTGAGATCTTTTTCATAGACAGCATCTCAAAGCTCCCCTGCGGTCCAGCAATATATCTCAAATCATTCAGGTGCAACGCATGAGCGTTTCATCCATGCTGAATATCGACCTCCAGGACGAAGGCAGGGCCAGAACCCTCTTCGCTGCAATACTCCCAGAAGTTCAAAGCACTAAACCTGGGGTTGCAAAGGTCTTGATGACGATGGAGGGGGGATCGATAGCCCTCAAGATCAATGCCTCTTCACTTGCGGCGCTCCGTGCCCTACTCAATTCTTATATACGCTGGTTTTCTACTTCTCTTGAGATTATGGAGTTAGGTGATTGACAATGGCCGAAAAGATACCTCCTCAGGTACAGAACCAGTTGATCAGGTTCCAAGAGATGCAAGAACAGCTGAAGGCAATTGTGCTCAGGAAGCAGCAGTTCGAGTACGAGAGCAGGGAGCTCGAAAAGGCTCTTAATGAGAGCAAGGCACTCCCAGACGATGCTGTGGTCTACAAGTCTGTTGGTGTTCTTCTCTTCAGAGCCGAGAAGCAAAAGGTTGTGGCTGAGCTTACGGAGAAGAAAGAAGAGCTTGACCTCAGGATAAAGACTGTCGAAAAGCAGGAACTCAGGCTCAAGCAGCAGCTAGAAGAACTCCGCAAGTCGATAATGGAACAAGTCTCCGGAAAGACTCCTGTATCTGGGTAGTGTTGCTGAGTTGCAGTCTCTTTTCACGAAAAAGGAGCTAGAGGAGATCTGCCTCGTGGGCGAGAACACTGCACGCGAGTATGTCCTCTCAGTCCTGGATCGCCACCTCATATCTTCGCTCAACATAAGGGTGACCTCAGAAGAGTCCGCCTCAAGGCTGGACTTCAACGCCGACATCGAAATTGAGGTCGATCCTGTCGTAGAGACTGATTTGGAGATGCTCGCCGATGCCGCTGCAGACCGTGCTCTGGAGGCGATCGATGAAAAAGTGCGGGCGAAGAGAGTTGCCTGAGCTTCTCGAGTTCCTCTCTTCATACAACCGGATTGCTCTGGTCTGCCACCCGAACGCTGACCCTGATTGCATCGGATCGTCGTATGCGATCCGTTCAGCGCTCCGCGCAAGATCCCCATCGGTGGCTGTGTCCATACTAGTTCCAGACGGAATCAACGCTGCATCATCAAAGCTTCTCGAGTACCTGGACTTCGAGTTTGCCTCCTCGATGGATGGTGACTGCGAACTTGCTGTGCTGGTCGACATGCCTTCGCTCGATCAGCTGCCTGAAGTCAAAGAGCTAATGATCCTGAAGAAGATCCCTTACGCCATTGTGGACCACCACACTGCAGAGCCAAGATCACTCGAGGGGGCAGTCTATTCGAAGCTGCTGGCGACCTCCTCGACATGCGAGATCGTCTACCGTTCCATTCCAAAGAAGTACCTGAATAGGCGCGCAACCCAGGCCCTCCTGACTGGACTCATCTACGACTCCAGGCGCTTCCTCATACAGCCGAACTCGTCCATCTCGGCAGCTATGAAGATGATACACCGGGGGGCCGACTTCGCTCTTGCTCTCGAGATGCTGCTCAACGAGCAGGACATCTCTGAGAGGATAGCACGGCTGAAGGGCGTCGCAAGGGTCCGGCTTTACCGGGCGAGAGACTGGATCTTTGCCACGTCGAATATAGGGGCATTCGAGGCCTCTGTCGCACGATCCCTGACCGACCTTGGTGCTGACCTGGCACTCGTGGCAAGCGGTGAGGACAGCACGTCGAGGATAACTGGGCGCCTGAATGAAAGGTTCCAGAGGTCAACCTCTCTGAACCTCGCAAGCTGTGTTATGCACCCGTTGGTCGATCGCTTCTCAGGGTCTGGAGGAGGGCACCCATCAGCGGCGAGCGCAAAAGTCTCCGCCCTACCTGAGGAGGCGATCGCAGCCGCCTTGTCCCTGATCTCTGAGAGACTCGGCCTCAGTCCTGGGGAGCTTAAGGAGATCTCAACCCGTGGCTGAGTAGCTACATTTATTAGAGGTCAAAATTCTCTGATCAGTGCTCCCGGTGATGGTTTTGGCAATCATTGAGGTTAAGGGGCTCTGTTACACGTACCCAGAGTCTGAAACCCCAAGCCTTATCGATATTGACTTCAGAGCGGACCCAGGCGAGTTCGTCCTGGTCACGGGTCCGAGCGGGTGTGGCAAAACGACCTTCTGCAGGGTGCTGAACGGGCTGATACCGAACTCGTATGGGGGCGACTTCAAGGGGACGGTCGTCGTAGACGGTATGTTGACCGCCACGACCCCTGTCTACGAGCTGGCTCAGCATGTCGGGCTTGTATTCCAGAACCCTGAAAACGAGCTCTTCTGCACTACTGTGGAACGGGAGGTTGCCTTCGGGCCGGAGAACCTTGCCCTTTCCAGGGAAGAGATTATGATGCGCGTTGAGGAGGCTCTCGAGACTGTTGGGATCTCCCACCTGAAGGAGAAGTCACCCGAGGAGCTTTCGGGGGGAGAGCAGCAGAAGGTAGCGATCGCGGCGCTTTTGGCCATGAAGCCGAAGGTCCTCGTCCTTGACGAGCCCACTGCAAACCTGGATCCAGTGAGTGCCAAATCGGTTCTTGAGCTGATGTACAGGTTAAACGAAAAAAACGGCGTCACGGTCATACTTGTCGAGCATAGACTCGAGATGGTCAGCAACTTGGTCGACAGGTGCATCGTATTCGATGCGGGTCGGATAATCGCTGATGGTGCACCGAGGGAGGTGCTCTACTCCGAGAAGGTCTCCGAGCTCGGGGTTGGGATCCCGAAAATCGTCCAGGTCTCCAAGCACTTGTCAGAGTTCGTGGGGGAGCAGCTCCGGTTCCTGTCGTCCGATGAGCTCGCTTCCTACATTAGGGGGAGGAGGAATTGATCAGGATAGAATGCGTCACATACTCCTACAGCGAAGGGATCAGTGCTCTCGATGGTGTGGACTTGGAGATCGGAGACTCCGAGCTTCTTGCGATAGTGGGCGAGAACGGGGCAGGGAAGACGACGCTCGTCAAACACCTGAACGGTCTACTCAAACCCCAGCACGGGCGGGTCCTCGTAGAGGGGATAGACACAAGAGAGACCACGGTTGCCACATTGGCCAGGAAGGTGGGTCTTGTCTTCCAGAACCCTGACCACATGCTCTTCGCAGAGACCGTGGAGAAGGAACTCGCATTCGCCCTGACCAACTTCGGGGTACCCCCCGAGGAGATCGCGAAGAAAGTGGAGTGGGCCCTGATCGAATTCAGCCTCTCCAATTACCGCGACCGATCCCCTTTCACTCTGAGCGGCGGGGAGAAGAAGCGCGTTTCGTTGGCATCTGTGCTCTGCTATGGACCCAAGATAATCGTCCTCGACGAGCCAACGACGGGTCAGGACAACCTGCAGAAGACCAGGCTCGCATCAACACTCACTAGGCTGAACCGACAGGGGGAGACCGTGATCGTGGTAACGCACGACATCGAGTTCGTCGCGGACTTCATACCAAGGGTCGTCGTTATGTCCAAGGGGAGAGTCATCGCTGACGGGCCAACCGAGGAAATCCTGGTTAGGAAAGATATAATGGACGCGTCTTCGATCCTGCCGCCGCAGCTTGCAGAGCTGTCTTGGGAAATAGGCCTGAACACCCCTTCAATAAACACTGCGATGATCGTCGAAGAGATCAGGCATATGTTGGGGAGGACCAATAAATGAAAGTTTTCAGGGCATTCGAGTACAGGAGGGGAACGACTATCCTCCACAGAGTCGACCCAAGATCCAAGCTGGTCTACCTGATCCTATTCACGGTTCTCACAGTTTACTTCACAAGACTCCTTGCCCTCCTCCTCGTCTTCCTCTCATTCTTGCCGATGGTCTACATAGGCAAGATATCTGCAAGATGGAAGCAGTCCCTAAGGGGATCGCTGTTCTTCATTGTCTTCATATTCATATTCAACTTCATTCCCACCGCGTACCTGTCAGGAAACATCTACGGCGCCGCGATTTCGGCTATAGCAATGTCGCTAAGGTTCCTCAACCTGATCTCTGTGTTCTCAATATTCTTCTTGACAACCTCGCCCGAAGACCTCACACAATCAATGGTTCAGCTGAAGATACCATACGACTACGCGCTCACTTTCAATATGGCAATGCGGTTCGTCCCAACCCTCAGCCGGGAGGCGCAGTACATAATGGATGCGCAGCGATCGAGGGGGCTAGAGATGGAAAAGGGCAACTTCATTTCTAGGATCAGGAACTACATCCCGGTTCTAATACCGCTGATAATCAGCTCCTTCCGGAGAGCCGAGCTGGTCGCCGATGCGATGGAGTCGCGCGCATTCGGAGCCAGCAAGAAGAGGACTTCGCTCTATATCCTGAAGATGGGGCGCAGGGACCTCCTGTTCATAACAGTTGCACTAGCCTCTTCCCTTGCCCTTTTTGCGGTCAACCTGTTCCTCTGATCCAATAGCTTATTTCTGCTTCAATAACTTTAAATTACTAAACGATCTATCTCCTTTGAGAGATATGTCCTCAAAAGACTGTCTGGTAAAGTGCTTCATGCGAGAAATGGCAAACTATGTCCTATATGCTTCAAATATAATCGATGACGGTGAGGTGGAGCAAGCCATCTCATTGCTAATCGATACCAAGACGAACGGGAAGAAGATCATGATCATCGGCGCAGGGAGGTCTGGCCTTGCCGGAAAGGCATTTGCTATGCGTCTGATGCACTTGGGCTTCAATGTCTACGTCTTCGGAGAGACCATAACGCCTGCCCTGGGGCAGGGCGACCTCGTAATATCGATCTCAGGGTCAGGGTCCACGAAGATGGTGGTGACCTCTGCTATCACTGGCAAGGAGATAGGGTCAAAAATACTCGCAATAACCTCTCACCGCGACTCCCCGTTGGCAAAGCTATCCGATGGTTGCATAATAATCCCTGGCAGGACCAAGCTGGCGACAGAGGACGACTATGTGATCCGCCAGATACTCGGTTCGCATGAGCCCCTCGCACCATTGGGGACGCTCTTTGAGGTGACATTGAACATATTCCTTGACAGCCTCGTGGCTGAGCTAATGCAGAGGATGGGTGTCACCGAGACTGACCTGAAGAAGCGCCATGCCACGATCGAGTGACCTGACCTCCCTGTTTTCCTTGGGCCAAAGTAAGGCGATTCCGTATGGGAGTCTTCCAGATCAGACCTAATTAAGAAACTTTTAAAAACTAGCATGCCTTTCGCCTTTTGTAGCGAGGCGTGTAAATTGCCGAAGTATAAACAGACTGAGGAAATCATAAAACTCATGAGCAATAAGCTCAACGTCAGAAACATTGGTACACTTGCGCATGTGGACCACGGGAAGACGACTCTTTCGGACAGCCTGCTCGCAGGGGCAGGTCTCATCTCCCAGAAGATCGCTGCGCAGGCACTCGCACTCGACTACGTCGAGATCGAGCAGCTGAGGCAGATGACTGTAAAGGCCGCGAACGTCAGCTTACTCCATGAGAAGAACAACCAGAGTTATGTCATCAACCTGGTCGACACTCCTGGTCACGTCGACTTCACGGGTCATGTTACTAGGTCCCTCAGGGTCATGGACGGCGGAATAGTCGTCGTGGACAGCGTTGAGGGCGTGATGACCCAGACCGAGACCGTCCTGAGGCAGGCAATGGACGAGAAGGTCAGGCCACTGCTCTATGTGAACAAGGTGGATCGTCTAATAAAGGAGCTCAGGCTTACCCCCCAGGAGATCTTGGAGAGGCTGCTAAAGATCATACGCGACTTCAATGCACTACTGGAAACCTACGCCGATCCAGAGTTCAAGGACAAGTGGAAGGTCAATCCTGACAAGGGACAGGTGGCATTCGGTTCAGCGCTCCACAAATGGGGCTTCACTCTCCCCCTCATAAAAGCAAAGGGCATGAAATTCTCAGACGTGATCAATGCCTATAACAAGGGAGACATCGAGTATCTTCAGAAAGAGTTCCCGTTGCATGTCGCAATACTGGACATGGCGGTGGACCACATACCAAACCCTGTCGAGGCGCAGAAGTACAGGATCCCAAAGATCTGGAAGGGGGACATAAACTCGCCTATAGGGCAGGCAATGCTCAACTGCGACGAGAAGGGTCCCCTCGTGATCTGCGTGAACAAGGTTATCGTGGACCCGCACGCAGGCCCGGTCGTGACTGGCAGGGTGTTCTCAGGAACGATCCATGAGGGCGAGCAGCTCTACGGCCTTATGTCGAAGAGCGAAGGAAGGGTGCAGCAGGTCAGCCTCTACATGGGGCCATACCGTGAGATCTGCCCCGAGATGTCCTCTGGTAACATCGTGGCACTTCTCGGGCTTGAGAACGTGCGCGCAGGCGAGACGTTGGTGAGGTCGGTTGACAAGGAAGCAATGTTCCCGTTCGAGAAGATGAAATACATTAGTGACCCGGTAGTCACCGTTGCGATTGAGCCGAAGTACAGCAGGGACCTCCCGAAGCTGATCGATTCCCTCCACAAGATGGCGATCGAGGATCCCACTCTTTCGGTCAAGATAAACCAGGAGACCGGAGAGTACCTGATCGCAGGAATGGGGAGCCTCCACCTCGAGATCGCGCTCTGGGATCTCAAGCAGAGGACCGGTGGCATAGAGATCACTACCACGCCACCAATCGTCGTGTACAGGGAGAGCCTCACTGGATCGGGCGGCCCATTCGAGGGAAAATCCCCGAACAAGCACAACCGCCTCTACCTGAAGGTGGAGCCGCTCAACCAGGAGACGATCGATCTGATACAGCATGGCATAATATACGAGGACATGGACACCAAGGAAAGGGTCAAGATCCTGAGGGAAAAGGCTGGCTGGGACAACGAGGAGGCTAAGGGCATATGGGCGATAGACAGCTACGTGAATGTCTTGGTGGACGCGACCAAGGGCCTTCAGTATATACGCGAGATCAAGGACACCATAATCCAGGCATTCCGCCTCAACGTCTCCGAGGGTCCGCTTGCGAGGGAGCCGATTAGGGGGCTCAAGGTCCTGCTCATGGATGCGAACGTACACGAGGACCCCGCGCACAGGGGACCAGGTCAAATAATGCCAGCGATGCGGGACGCAATGTTCTGTGGCTTCCTTTCTTGCAACCCGATCCTCCTCGAACCAATAATCAAGCTCGACATGAAGGTGCCGCAGGACTTCTTGGGCGGCGTCACGCGCATAATCGCCGGAAAGCGCGGAAAGATAATCAACATGGACCAAGTCGGGCAGGTGATGCGTCTCGTCTCGGAGATCCCTGTATCAGAGACATTCGATCTCTCTGACCAGCTCAGGAGCGCAACCGCGGGCAAGGCATTCTGGGGGACAGAGTTCGCCAGATGGTCTCCGGTGCCGTCGAGCCTGCTGTCTGACACCATAAGGAAGATCCGAGAAAGGAAGGGGCTTCCGCCGAACCCGCCGACGCCGCAGGAATTCATGTCAATGTGAACGGTACCCGTGAGAGAATCAAGCCCTGTTTTTTGGGCATTTTACTATTTTTGAAAAAATGAATATTTCTGCAACAGGATTTTGCATACGATGGTCGCATTAAATGGCTGTATTGATTTCGCTTGCATGCCACGGTTGGGGCATCTGCATCCACAATAAATATAGGTATGGTCAGGAGGGTTTATCACTCACTAAGCGGCCGTGGTCTAGTCCGGTCTAGGATAGAAGCTTCCCAAGCTTCGGATCCCGGGTTCAAATCCCGGCGGCCGCACTTATAAGATCAGAAAAGGCTGTGGATTCGATCGCCTTTGCTGCAAAATCATGTTTAAATAATTCGATGAGGATTTTAACATGGTCCTGGGAAGCTGAGTTTTGAGTGATGATGTTCTAAACCAGGATTGCAAGCGCCGAGGAGGGGCGCGATGACAGAAATTCCCAAAGGGTAGGGGTGGCTCCTTTAATATGCAGGCGGCTGAAGGGGATCTGAAGCTGGCATTGAAGTGCCTAATAATGGCGCTGGCCATCTTTGGAGCCTCTTTGATATTCATAGTCGCCTTGCTGCTCTTCATAAAATGGCTCTTCCCAGGCCTGTGAGCGGGTTTCAGATGATCCCTAGGGCTCTCTCCAACTCATGCGATACCATTGACCCCACTATCCATGCGTCCAAAGGCTTCTTGTATACCGAGATCTGCTCGTCCGCAAGAGAGAGATCCGTGAACTCCCCCCTCTGGAACCCCCCTATCACTAGGATTGGTTTTTCTTGCTTCACAAGTTCAGAGAAGTACGTGTCGAGCTTGACTTTTCTTCCTCTCTCTGTGAGGAACACCACTTTGCTGTGTTCGACCCCATTAACCACATCCCGGATATTGCCCCTCTTCAGCAGCATGAGTGGCTTGCCTCTGGGTGGGATCCTCCCTAACGAAAAGAGCTGTTCCATTAACCCGACAAACCTGGTGTAGTTCTTGGGCATGTTTATCTCCGGAGCAACCCAGATCACAAAATTGTTTATCGTATGGACATAGACCTGGAGCTGGCCTTCCTTGTTCAGTGGTCTCTCCAGCAGGTCGAGGAGCGTCAGGAATGTTATGTCGGGCCTCCCTCTCCTCTCCCAGTCCCTGAGCCCCTTCATCGCAGCATAGTGGAACGAGATGTCCAGCAGCGTCTCCTCTGGTCTCTTCCCTTTCCTCTCCGCAAGCCTTGTGACCGACGGGTGGCTGA
>JACIVP010000049.1 GCA_014361455.1 Candidatus Methanosuratincola sp. | reverse complement strand
TGGTCGATCTCCCTCCTGTGCATCCTGGCAATGGCGGTGACCGTCGTGATCGTATTGACAAGACCCCGTTATTATGAATCCTCGGTCACGATCGTGCCGCCACTCGACGCATTGCAGAAGGAAGTCGGAGGTGCCTTAGGTACCCTGAGCAATCCGCTGGTCCGTAGCGCCCTTGGAGGGTTGAGCAGCAATATCGCTGGCATCTACGTCGCGATTCTCGAAAGCCGCGAAGTGGCCGACGCCCTCATCGACCGGTTTTCTCTCATGGAAGTTTACGAGGACATGGAGTATCGGTCGGATGCGAGGAAGCAACTCGCCAAGAATACGAAGATCGACACCACAGCCGAGGGCGCGGTCAAGGTGACGGTCCAGGACCGCGATCCAAACCGGGCGGCGGCCATTGCCGTCGCCTACATCGAGGAACTGGATGCCCAGAACAAGAAGCTCTCCGGCGGTCAGGCCACCGGCAAGCGAGTCTTTCTGGAGAACAGGCTCCAGGAGATCGCGGCTCGCCTCAAGCAGTTCGACACCATTCCCGCCCACGAGGCCCGCGTGCAGGAAATGCTCTACGAATTGCTTGTTCGGGAGACGGAACTAGCCAAGATTGAGGAGGCCCGAAACATGCCCACGATCCAGGTCCTCGATCCGGCGGTCGTCTCGGAACTTCCCGTGGCGCGGGGAATAGTCCAAAAGGGCATTCTGGCCGGCGTGGTGGCGTTCTTGCTTGGCACTTTTGGGGCGTTCACGCGAGAATACGTTGTGCAGGCGCGCAGTCGCCAGGAGGGCCCCCTCGATGCGAGGAAGCACGGATCGCCAAACGTGGCGACGGTGACCGAAGACAGGAGTGCATAAGCCGATCTGCTGGGGACGGCACAGGCAGTCGCTGGTGGATTGCACTCTCGCACAGGATGCGCGGATCTGTGAAAGGACGCAGACCCGAAGGGGTAGGTTGGTTGTGTCGAGGCTGAGCAACCGACGAAGACGGAGTCTGCCTGGACGTGACTGATGATTGTCACCCGCATGCAACTTTGAATTCCTTTGAAGAGACGCTGTGATTAGGAAACTGTTCTCCAGCCAACTGCGGATCAATATGGTCTCAGGTGTGGCTGCGATGCTGCTCAACACGGTTGTGCTGGCGGCAGGTTATCCGATTTACCTGCACTTTCTGGGTTACGAGCAGTACGGCGTGTGGCTGGTTCTAGCGACGGTTCTGACCTTTTCCCAATTGGGGAACCTGGGAATCAATCAGGCCGTGACGAAACTGGTGGCCGAGGAGTATGGTCGGGGCGATACGTTGGCGATTCAACAGTATGTGACGACCGCCTTGGCGATACTCGGTCTGAGCGGCATCGTCGTCCTGTCCGGCTTGTTGGTTCTAAGAGGTCCGATCGTTGCAGCATTCAACCTCG
>JACIVP010000048.1 GCA_014361455.1 Candidatus Methanosuratincola sp. | reverse complement strand
GATTTGGTGCCCAAAGTGAGTTGGCATAGAAACGACTACATGTGTCGACAAGTGCGGTAACTCTTATGCCAACCTTGGACGGGTGCCGCTGTCCTCGTTGCATTGAGCTGTGGAAGCTCAGCGAGTATGAGCATCCACGCTTCAAGATGCGTCTCGTCAGCACTCTTGCTCCGTCCGGACGACCCCGATACTCCCAATCCTAGGATTACGCGGTGTCGGATTAGGCAACGCGATCTACGATGCGGCACAACGAGTGCTCCATGAGCTGGCATCATAGCCACGACAGATGCTGTCTCCTCGTGATGGGGTGCAGTACATCCTGAGAAGAAGGGGGCCAAGAGGTGGCCGCTCTTGAAATCCGCACCGCGAAGGAGCGCGAGAGGCTCTTCCAGGAAGTCTGGGATGAACCCGCCGAGACTGCTGCAAAGCGCTATGGAGTCTCCGGCGCAGCACTGGCCAAACGGTGCACGAAGCTCGAGATTCCTCGTCCCCAACGTGGCTACTGGGCCAAGAAGGCAGCGGGCAAGCAGGTTCCGATGCCACCGCCACTGCCTCCGATCAACAAGAGCCTGTCCAGGCATGTGAGGGGCTACGCGATCCAGTGGACAAACACTGACGGCATGTCGGACGAGCTGCTCGTTGATGGGGGGCCGCTTCATCTCCTGAATCACGAATCAATCGAGACGCTCACCGGCTATATAAGCGAGCTGGTCGTGGAAGGACAGCTTCGATCCCCGGAAACGGTTGCGTTGGCAGTAATGCAGAGTCTCGCCGAAGCCCGCGAGATGAGACGAGCGGAGCGCCAAGACTGGAATCTCCGGTTGACGCACCAGCGCTGGGGAAGGCCCGTCGACGGCAAGCTCTGGCCGTTTGACCTGTCTCCCAGGAATGAGAAGCGGGCACTTCGCGTAATTGACACGCTCGACAAGACCCTCTTCAGAATTGAGGGATGGATCAGCGAGTCCGAGAAGCACTACGACAGCAGAGGGGCAGTCGAGCACCACATTCGAGTCTGTCTTCTCGAAGACTACTTCCAACTCGGTTTCAGCGAGGAAGCGAGCGGTCGCCTGACACTGGAAGCCAAAGAAGAACACGGCGGGATCCCTGTCTGGCAGCGGGCGGACCGTACGGGTGATCCCATTGAGGACCACGTCGGAGAGATGGTCCATGCGCTCTGTGTCCGAGGAGACAAGCGAAGGGGCCTGATGCTGATGCAGCACCGCGAGTGGGAGCGAGAACTCGCTGCATCGGAGCGACGAAGAAGACTGGAACAAAGACGAAACCTGGAGGCAAAGTTCCGCCAGAACATCCTGGAGTGCGCCAGAGGATGGAATGAGGCGAGGGGGCTAAGGGAGTTTTGCCATGCTCTTTCTGAGCATCAGCAGACAATGACAGACGACGGCCGAAAGAGGCTGTTGGCAAGAGTCATCGAGGCGGTTCAACGCCAGGCAGACTGGGCCGATCCGTTTGTTGAGTCATCTGATGATGCCCTAGGCCTCAGCCTGGATCTGTGGAGGATCGGTGAGGAATACTTCACAGGTCTCTCCGAGTTTGACGACCGATGACCACCGGTCCTGGGCGTAGCGTCAAGGCCGCGATGCTCGGGACACGCGTGTAGCGACGGGAGTGGTTCTGACCGCCTGATCTCGAGATTGCGGAGGACTCTCGGTCCTGACGTCGTAGACTCCTGTCGAAAATGGCGTGCATAGTGTCAATGGATGGCACGATAAGTGTAGGAATTGACAATTG
>JACIVP010000047.1 GCA_014361455.1 Candidatus Methanosuratincola sp. | reverse complement strand
TTTCCTGATCTGATATGTGGGAACCGGTGGTATCACCGTAAATGAGTGTTACGTCATAACGGGTAGGATCGAGGCCTGTCACGGTCAACCACGTATTCTCCGCCGACCCCCCTTTATCGAAACTAACGGGCACCGATTCTCTTCTCAAACCGATTCCGAGGTCATCCTCCATCTCTACGAGGAGGAAGGATACGAACTCGTGCATCACCTTATCGGCATGTTCGCCTTCGCCCTGTGGGATGAGAGGAAACAGGTCCTTATCCTGGCAAGAGACCATGTGGGGGTAAAACCTCTCCTGTACTACTGGGACGGACGTCGCTGCCTTTTTGCCTCCGAGCTCCATAGTTTGATCTTAGACCCTACCATTCCCCGTCAGATTGACAAAACGGGCCTCGAGCTTTACCTTGCCCTCAATTACATCCCGGCCCCGTATACGATCTTTCAGGCCTGCCGAAAATTGGAACCCGCCCAAATGGTGATTGTGAGAGACGGCCAACTCGTATCGAGAAAATATTGGGATCCCATGTCCGGCCCAAAATGGCATGGGCGAGAAGAAGAGTGCATCGAACTTCTCCGCACCTTACTGACACAGGCAATCTCCAGGCAGATGATAGCCGATGTGCCACTTGGCGCCTTCCTCAGTGGGGGCATTGACTCGAGTATCATCTGCGCACTTATGGCCCAGAATTCTCCCCACCCGATAAAGACGTTCACCATCGGATACCCCGACATGCCCCTTTACGACGAAAGGGCCTACGCCCGCACCATCGCCCAGCGTTACGAAACGGAGCATCACGAGGTCCTGTTGACGGCGCAGCATATGACATCCGCCGTGCCGGAAGTATTGACCCATCTAGACGAACCTTTTGCCGATTCATCGGCCATCCCCATGTATGTAATTGCCCGGGAAACAAGGGGAGAAGTAACGGTGGCCCTGTCGGGAGACGGCGGGGATGAATTATTTGCCGGTTACCGCGTATACCGTGGTGAAGCCTGGTATCAGCGATACCGGCGGCTACCGGCTGTTATCCGACACCGCCTCATAGAGCCGGTGATCACCGGGTTACCCGAGAACAGGAATACTCGGTGGGGCGACTACGTGAGACAGGCCAAAAAATTCCTCCGTGGTCAGGGCGCTACACTCTGGGAGAGGTTTGTCGGGTGGAATGAGGTCTTCCCCCCTTCTGTAAGATCGTCACTCCTACAGGGGCATCAAACACTATCCCCTGTTCCGACCGAAACGATCTTCCGCCCCCTGCTTGAAAAGGAAGCAGGGGATCCGATCAACCGGTTGCTTTATGCCGATTTCACCGTTTCTCTGCCGGGGGATATGCTGTGGAAGGTAGACAGAATGAGTATGGCCCATTCACTTGAGGTGCGCGTTCCCCTCCTCGACCATCTCCTGTGTGAGTTTATGTTTTCGCTACCGGGGCAGATCAAACTGCACCGGGGCCGGGCGAAGTATATCTTTATCACCGCCTTTCGTGATCTCCTTCCCGAAGAAATCCAGAAGAGGCCCAAATGGGGGTTTGAGATCCCCATCAGTCGCTGGTTGGGAACATCGATGAAATACCTCATCGATCAGTATCTTTCGCTGGCGAATGTTACCCGGCAAGGTGTGTTTCACCCCCCGACAGTGGATAGGATGGTTCGTGATTTCCTTTCTGGCAAATCTGATACGGCATGGCACATATGGAATTTGATCGTTTTCCAGGCATGGTATGAACGGTATCTGGGTACATGACAGAGTTCGTATCGTCCATGTAATCACTCGTTTCGA
>JACIVP010000046.1 GCA_014361455.1 Candidatus Methanosuratincola sp. | reverse complement strand
TCTGGTTCCAGTGGAGTCCACCCTCCTACGCCTTCAGTTCGGAGACTGGTTCTTTCCCATACCCATGAAATGCTCGAAGGGGAGTACCCAGGGTTCCCCCCAAGTACTCCCCTTCTCAGACGCCCCGCTTGGAGCGGTGCGTGACAGGTAAGCATTTAAATACCTGTCACGCACCGATCTGTCAAGACTTCTTTTTCCCCTTACCGTAGGTGCCCCCTTGCTGACGCCATGCTGCTGGGTCGTCCTCTGCTGCTGCCTGCTCCAGGGCCATCAGGAGTCCCAGGACGCTGTCTCCGGCCTTCCACAGGCTCCTGCCGTTGTCCTTGTCGCTGAGGCACCCACGCCAGCCACCAACGTCAGCGACGATGATCAGAGACGCCGTCTCCCGCTTGGATCCGTCCGGGTACTGGGTAGCCGTGAGATACTCGATAAGCGTCGGGAAGTCACCCCCGTCGCTGATCCCGGGACCGCTCGCGGTCCGCTCTCCCGCCGTCTTCACGATCTTCTTCAGGGCCATCGAAAGCTCCTTCCTTCGCGGCGTCTGGATACCCCAGAACCAAGACGCCGGCTTCAGGGTGCAGGGCATCCGGACAACGATCGGTAGGTCAACCAGCTCGATGACCACCGTGCCCGTTCCGTAGAGCATCAAGATACCCTCTGGGTAGTGGCGGACGTGGGTTGGCTTCTCCACGCCCGCCACCCATATCGGTTTGTCCCATCTAATCGCTACAGCCTTTCCCCCCCTCAGCTTCTCCCATGTCCGCACGGTAGGTGTCCCCCGGGAGGCAGTTTCACAACCCGGAGACTGTCGGCTTTCCGGGGGCAATAACTCGCTCCGACAGGGTTGATAATGGGCTTGTAGGATGTTATGTTAACTATGCCGTCGTTGGCTACTGTAGTCTGATGCTGGCTATCCCAATCTTTCAGAGGTACTGACAATGGCTGTGGAGTTGAATATCGGTGATGTCTTGCTCTTTCGAGCAGAGTACAAAGACGTGAACGCGACGACCGCTTACAACATGATGCACTACCGATTAGTGAGTGCTGAACCCGTCACTCCCGGTCCCTCTTTCGAAGGCGTCGACATGGAGGAGGTCGGCCCGCCGCTCGCTCAGGAGATTTACAACCCCTGGGCGTCTAACTGGGCAGACTTCAGTTCTTCCCAGGCACGCATGGTCGGCGGCATGGTCCAGAACATCCACCCGACGCCGAAATCGCGGCAGTACAACTACGTCCCCCCGGGCCCGACGTTCGGCGGCATCGCTGGCGACATGCTTCCGCTACAAGACTCGCCCACATTGGTGAAGAAGACCGTGTTCGGTCAGCGGTGGGGTATCGGCCGTCTCTATCTCGTCGGGGTTCCTGAGTCACTTGCGGCCGGCGGTACGATCAACAACGATTACCTGACTGACGCTAATACGTTCGGTCAGCTGCTTCTGGCTGATGTGACTCTCACCGCGGCCGGTTGGAACTTCATCTTCCGCCCGATCCTTTTTGGAACGCCAGAGGGGGAACCGGTCCGCAAGTTGGACCTGGTCGACATCGTGATGACCGACACCCTCATCAAGACTCAACGGCGTCGACGGCCGGGAAAAGGAATCTAAGGCTAGGACTCAGGGGATTCTGGAATCAAGTGATCGGGGTTGGAACTGAGCAGTACTGGGACGCTGCCCGGACTTGGCTCTTGGAGCAAACTCCGGGGAAGATCATCAACCCCTTGTACATCATCGTAGGCTCAACCACCATTACCGTGTTCTGGTTCCAGTGGAGTCCACCCTCCTACGCCTTCAGTTCGGAGACTGGTTCTTTCCCATACCCATGAAATGCTCGAAGGGGAGTACCCAGGGTTCCCCCCAAGTACTCCCCTTCTCAGACGCCC
>JACIVP010000045.1 GCA_014361455.1 Candidatus Methanosuratincola sp. | reverse complement strand
GCCTCAAGAGTCATCCTAAGAAATGATCTTGTCTTCGGATCGCTTGGATAGCCGGATCCGAAATCCCCATACTCTTTCCTGAGATCTGCTACTGCACGGTCCCTCGTCGTCTTTGCGACTATCGAAGCCGCAGCCACGGCAGGGAATTTCTCTTCGGCGTGGTGGACTGATGATATCGTCTGTACTTTACCTGTAAGCCTCATGACTTCGGATCCGAATCTCTTCTCGTCAACGTCGACGCTTCCGAGCTGCACCTCGTCAGGCGAAAGCCTCCTGATGATCTCTGCCATCGCATATGCCTCGATCTGGTTCAGGTTCTCCGTCCTCCTCAATGTGTCGATCTCAGCAGCACTGATGATCTTCACGTATTGATCTTCTGCAATCGCAAGGATCCCGCTCAATAGCTTCTCCCTTGCCTTGGGGGTCAGCTTCTTCGAGTCCTTCACGCCAATTCTGATGAGATTTGGTATCTGCTCTTCCACCAACAGGACACCAGCAATTACCATTGGACCAACGACCGGTCCCCTTCCAGCTTCATCGATCCCCAAGATCTTCCTTTCAGAGAGCATTTTCTCCACTATGCGATCCCAATAAATCCCACAGGTGTATTTCTTGTTTCCGAAATATAGGTCTACTGGATTATTGCAGTGCTGGCAACTGCATCGACCCTACGAGGGTCATGCTTCTTCCTACCTTCTAATAGAGTGTCAAAGCAAAGTCAGGGTTTAAAAATGAGCGTTTTCTAGTCCCGTTGGGGAACTAATTGATCACCACAACAATAATTGAGGGTAGGACCGAACTCGAGGTCCCTGATCCCTCATCCTACACTTTTCAGGGTAAATACGCCCCCTTCAAGGCCCCTGTCTTCTATAATCCCCAAATGGAATTCAGCCGGGACATTGCTGTTGCCGTTCTGAGCATCTTTGCAAAAATGAAGGGGAGGTCTATCCGTGCATGTGACCCGCTGGCGGGCATCGGGGCTCGCGGGTTAAGGTACGCAAAAGAGATCCAGTTCGTGGAGAAGGTGGTGATAGGAGACCTGAACGCAGAGTCGATACCCCTGATAATTACAAATGCCAGGAAGAACGGTTTGGAGGACAGGGTCGAGGTCGTCAACAAAGACGCCAACCTCCTCCTCTCAGAACACTCCGAGCCCGGTGGTAGGTTTGACTTTATTGACATAGATCCGTTCGGGACCCCTATTCCCTTCATAGATTCTTCGGTAAGGGCTCTGAGGAATGGCGGAATGCTGGCTGTGACCGCGACTGACACAGCACCGCTCTGCGGGGTCCATGCAAAGGCATGCATCAGGAAGTACTCAGCCATGCCGCTAAGGAATGAGTTCTGTCATGAGACAGGTCTGCGCATATTGGTTGGATCTGTGGTGCGCGAGGCAGCTAAATATGACTTCGGGGCGTTTCCAATCCTCTCCTATAGCGTGGATCATTATTTCAGGTCCTACTTCAGACTCAACCTGGGTGCACGAAGGGCTGATTCGGCGCTCCAAAATGTCGGTTATCTCTTTTCATGCAGCTCCTGCCTTTGGCGCAAAACAGCAGCATTCGACGAGGCAATGCTGACCCATTGCGAGGAGTGCGGCTCACCCATCAGGAGATCCGGGCCGATCTGGACGGGAGATCTTTCGGACT
>JACIVP010000044.1 GCA_014361455.1 Candidatus Methanosuratincola sp. | reverse complement strand
CGAGTCCAATCTTGATTTACGTCTGAAAATTATGGAATATATAGGCAGCGGGCTCTCTTCCCTGAAAAGTAGCCCTACCTAATCTCTAGCTTTCCAGAACTATTTCAATATTTACGTTTTTAGGAACCTGAATCCTCATCAGCTGACGGAGAGCGCGCTCATCGGCATCAAGGTCGATAAGCCTCTTATGCACTCTCATCTCCCAGTGGTCCCAGGTGGCAGTTCCCTCTCCATCAGGGGACTTCCTGCAGGGAACCACCATCCTCTTGGTGGGCAGTGGGATAGGTCCTGCCATATGGACGCCTGTCCTCTGGGCGATTCCTCTGACCTGGTTGCAGATATCATCCAGCATCAGGGGATTGGTGCCAGAGAGCCGAATTCTAGCCTTTTGCATGTTTTACACCAAAAAAAGGTTGGTTTAGCGTGGTACCACGCTCATGCACATTCCGGCTGCTACCGTCGTGCCCATATCTCGAATAGCGAACCTGCCCAGCTGGGGAATCTCCTTCACCGGCTCAATTACCATGGGCTTGGAGGGGGTGACCATGATGATGGCCGCATCTCCAGCCTTGATAAAGGCAGGATTCTCCTCTTTGACCGCTCCGGACCGTGGGTCCAGCTTGGCCAGAATGGAGGTCAGAGTGCAGGCGATCTGGGCGGTGTGGCAGTGGAAGACAGGAGTATATCCCGCGGATATCGCGCTGGGATGCTGCAGTACTACTATCTGGGCCTTGAACTCCTTGGCTACAGTCGGAGGCTTCTCCACCGAACCACAGACATCTCCCCGGCGAATATCCTTCTTGGAGACTCCGCGCACATTCCATCCGATGTTGTCACCGGGATATGCCTCAGGCACCTCCTCGTGATGCATCTCAATGGACTTGACCTCGCCAGTGACGCCAGCGGGCTGGAAGATTATCTTGTCATTCTTTCTCATGATCCCGGTCTCCACTCTGCCCACAGGCACTGTGCCCACGCCAGAGATGGTGTAGACGTCCTGAACCGGTACGCGCAGGGGCAGATTGATGGGCTTCTCTGGGACCTTGAGGTTGTTTAAGGCATCGAGCAGGGTTGGCCCCTTATACCAGGGCAGATTGGGGCTGGGCTTGGAAAGGTTGTCTCCTGCCAGACCGGAGATGGGAACGAATGGAATCTCCTCGATCTTGTATCCAACCATGCGCAACAGCTTGCTCACCTCATCCTTGACCTCGTTGAACCTCTTCTCGTCATAGGGGGGAGTGGTGGCATCGATCTTGTTCATGGCCACAATCAGCTGGTTGACACCAAGAGTCCTGGAGAGGAAGACGTGCTCCTTGGTCTGAGCCATTACCCCGTCCGGAACGGCCACGATCAATACCGCGGCATCCGCCTGGCTGGCCCCGGTGATCATGTTCTTAACGAAATCCCTGTGGCCAGGGCAGTCCACCACGGTGAAGTAGTACTTGGCGGTATCGAAGCGGTGATGAGCGATATCGATGGTAACGCCTCTCTCGCGCTCTTCCTTCAGGCTGTCCATCACCCAGGCGAACTCGAATGTTGCCTTTCCCTTGGCTGCTGCTTCTTTTTTATACTCATCAATTATGTGCGGGTCTATTGCCCCGGTCTCGTACATCAATCTGCCTACGGTAGTCGACTTTCCGTGGTCGACATGTCCAATGAATGCTAGATTGAGATGCGGCTTTGTATCTGCCATAACTTAGTTCCTCCAACGACACTATTCATATTTTTCCGTATTCCTGCTTTTAATCCTTTCGAAGGGCGGCTCATACGACCTTCAGGTAATCACTGGGTTTGGGCATCTCCGGCTTCAAACCCTTTCTGGTCCGGATCTGCTTTACAGTCTCTAGCAGCAGGTTTGCTGGCAGGGGCTCGAATCCTGCGAACTCCGTTGACCAGAGGGCTCTTCCTTCGGTGGCCGATCTTATCGCCCCGGAGAAACCGAACATCTGAGCCACAGGCATCTTGGATTTGAGGATCACCATATCGCCC
>JACIVP010000043.1 GCA_014361455.1 Candidatus Methanosuratincola sp. | reverse complement strand
AGACCGGCCCGGCCGGCGCGCTCTGCCGGCGGATCGCGAACCGTCCCTCGCACCGCTTTGGGTGCGAGGGACGGACTATCTGATGACCCATCCCGATGAAGTCATCACCTGCGAACCGCTGTCCAAGGGTGGATTCCGTTGGAATTTGACAGCCGGCATGAGTCGTGTTATACGAACAAGTAGAGATGGCCCAAGCCGATTAGTGTCGACTTTATTGTATTTTTGCCTGTTCGTGTTCCAAAGGATGTGGGCAACCCAGAGGATGTTCCGCCGGCACACGGGCCGGCTCTTCTCTTCAAGGTGGCGTTTGAAACGATAGAGGGCAGTCGACATTCACATTCCCATTCAATTCGGAGCTTACCGTAAAGGGCTGAACAAGATGAAACAACTCCCAGAGTGGCAACAACAACGCATATTGAATGCCATTCGCTGGGCAGCATTCCCCCGATCTGCTGCAGTAATCGTTGCAGGTGTTGTCGTTGGAATCACCTCGGATCCATCTGAAGCTGCTGCATCAGCTGGTATAATATGGGTTCTCCTGGGTTTGTTACGACTCCTATGGCCACGGATATTCGACTACGGAATATGGCAAGTTGGCTGTGGGACAGTAGTTATGCTTGCGACAGCCTCGATACTCAAATGGATTGTTGCCGCCATCGGGACTCTTCTAGCACTCGCTCAGGGTGCCCCAATCGATTTAACCCTCATCACAATGGGAATCATTCTCGTCATTGATCTAATCTTCAGCCTTAGCAACCGATGAATCAGCAGGGGAGAATGAATCATGGCTCGTCTATTGTGTACAATCGAACTATTATGGGACGGAAAAGGCAACATCAGGCACCAACTATCTTCCGCATTTCCCCTTTCCCAGTATCAGATCCAAGATGCGATGGCAGCAAGCGTCCCTTGTTTGGTATCACATCAGTTCAGTAGCCTTCGCCCCGTTCATGCAATCCCGCTCTGCCGAAGCCTAGTGAATCTCCTGGAATCTGGTCAAGCCAGAGTGGCCCCAATAGATACCAGCATCAAAGATGCAAGAATAAAGTGGCACTCACAACCACCATTGACCTACGTTACTTTCCACCCAAGAATAAGAACTTTCTCCAATGGAGACAGGGTAGAGGAAGGCATTCGACAACTGCTCTATAACTACACCGCGTACGTACTGGATTGGGTGAGCAGCCCTGAGCGCGACTTCAAGATTACCACAACGAAGTTTACATTGGTGGTGATGTTGACGTATCTGCAAGAAACTCTACTGCCTATCAGTCGTCAACTATCTCAGGATCCAACGAAGATCGACATCTCCATAATTCGGAGCGGGATGATACCATTCACGAAAGAACTTTACAGCCACTGGGAGTCCCAGGAACTTGCGCCAAGCGTGCAAGAGTTGGTAGATATGGTTAAGGCCGCGTACCACGAACTTACAAAGCTCTAACCAGAATCAAGCAAACGCACTCATCGTATCATCTCTGTCAGGTTAGCTTCCTAGTGGAATAAAAAATGGGGAGGAGGAAATGCTAGTAGCTGCTTGGGCTAGGGCCGGTGTAGCCTTTTTGGTTGTCATCGACGCTGTTTTTCATCATTATATCGACTCCTGGATCAAGCGGCCAATACTGGAAATATCTTTTCAGCCCGATTGGTATAATCGGCCCCAAAAACTGGACCACGTGCTAAGGCAGAGGAGTTGCTATATATATGGAGATAGGATAACAATATGACGCCGGCCAAATGCACGACGATCGCGATGCTACTCCTCGCCCTGCTAAACCTGTGCCTCGCCATGCTGCGCGTGGCCTCATCCGGCATCAGCACGCACCAGACACGTACCGACCTGGGCTACCTGGGATTAGCCATCCTGGGTCTGGCGGGGGCACTCCCCGGCCTCTGGCATCAAGCTTGGCGGCCGCACGGCCGGCTCTGGTGGATCGTCGCGCCCGTCGTGGCATCTGCCCTGTTCGGGGGACTGCTCTACGTCCACGCATGGGCCGGCGGCAGTTACATGCACTATGACCGCGGCCTCCCCTTTCCCTGGATCAAGGGAGCCGCCATGGTCGAGGGC
>JACIVP010000042.1 GCA_014361455.1 Candidatus Methanosuratincola sp. | reverse complement strand
CTGGTGGCTGAACCTCTATGATGATCGCGGGGATCTCTCAAATAATCAAATAATACATTGATGATGCTGCCACTGGAAGGATGATATTATCGTCAACCTTCAGAGGTAGCGACTCAATGATGCTGGATAGGAGTGCAATTGCTGCCGTCCCTGCAGTAGGTATGGCCAAAAAAGCGCCAAATGCCCCCACGGCAAATCCAATCATCCCCTCCATGCTCTTGCTTTTATTCCAGGGAAGCTTATGCCTGCCATAGCGGCCTCCGATATATGTAGCCAGGCCGTCGCCCATAGCCAGTATGATGATAACAGCTATCGCTGCCAGAGGGTGGTCTCTTAACAGGCCCAGGGTGAAGAGGATCCCCAGGGCATTGTATAGGGCCCCCTCTCCCTGGATCTCCCCCTCCCGGCCCACGTTTTCCACCCACTCCTTCATCCCCGGTACCTTGATACCGGACGCTGCCAGATGAATGAGCAGGATCTCTATGCAGGTCATAGACAGGACCAAGATAGATGTCGCCCGGATGCCAAAAGCCCAGATCAATAGGCATGTAACCAGGTTGGAGGCGATATGCAAAGCCTTTCTTGTCCTCTCGTCCTCTCTGCTTTTTTTCCTCCTCTCCCGGAAGACCATAGCCTCGGCAATGGCATATCCCAGGCCGGCGATGGCGATAGCCTGTCCCAGATCCAGCCACCAGCCATCTGCTCCTGATACCTTGTAGATGCCGAAGAGCAGTCCCAGAAGATACAGCAGGGGGAATATCAGGTGCCCCAGAAGGGAGAACAGTATCGAGAACCCCCAGATCAGCGGCTCGGTTCGATTGCCTCCTCCTATGCCTATGAAAACCTCCATGACATAGGCTATCGACGCCGCCGTCAGAATGCTGAAGAGCAGGAGCTTCGAGCGCTCGGTCGAGGTTGGAGGGGAGGGATACAAGGGATTCACCTGATCGATAGCAAGGATTCGCAGATATCGCTGAACGACAGCGGGCAATTGACCCTGAGGTATATAAAGAGATGGTGTACCTGTCGCTGGTTGATGGATGCGAATTGAGTGGAGGCAAATCGGGATTGAGTGGAGGTAAATCAGGACTGAGTGGAGGTGGAGGTAAAAATCGGGATCATGCCGGCTAGGCCGGATTGGCTCGAGCCCCTTCCCAGTCCGCCACCATCCCCCTTCCAGCCAGGATTCCAGTAGCAGCAGCACTTACAATTCCTCGGGAGAGGCCAGCGCCATCTCCGGCCACATACAGTCCCTTAAGCGAGCTCTGAAAGCGGCCATCCACCTCGATCCTCCGGGCATAGAACTTGATCTCCGGGGCGTAAATCAGTGTGGAATCGGCATTGACGCCGGGTATGATCTGGTTTAATATCTCCAGGCCCTCAATGATGTCCATCACTATTCTGTGGGGAAGGGCCATGGAGATATCTCCCGGAGTCACATCCTTCAGAGAATTCTCCACCGTATTGCGGGCGATCCTCTCCTCAGTCGACCGCCTGCCCCTGTGCAGATCTCCCAGCCTCTGGATAACCGGCCTGCGACCACCGATGGTCGTGACCAGCTTCGCTATGGACATTCCATAAGCAGTAGTGTTCTCCACCGGACGGGTTAGCTCCAGCCGAACCAGAAAAGCGAAGTTGGTGTTCTCAGACCTTTCTATGGTCATGGAATGGCCATTGGTGGCTATGAAATCCGGGTACTCCTCCTTGACCACAAATCCTCCCGGGTTGGTGCAGAAGGTGCGGACAAAGTCGTCGTACCTGCGGGTGACGATGTGAAACTTCGGATCCCGGTTAACCCGGGTAATGGGGTCCATTATGATCGAAGGCACCTCTACCCGAACCCCCACATCCAGGGGGCCGTAACGGGCCTT
>JACIVP010000041.1 GCA_014361455.1 Candidatus Methanosuratincola sp. | reverse complement strand
GATATCCTCAGCAGACTTGCCCATCGCCTTCAGCTTGTGGTGGATCTTCTCCGCCGCTTCGACGGCTGTCTGCGAGTGAAACTCCGCCGGGTAGGACACCTTGAAGAGCACGTTCTCCATGACGTAGCTGCCATATGGTCGCTGGAACTTGAATGGCTTGCCGCCAAAGTTGACATCGTAGAAACCCCAGACTGGGGTGGAAAGCACGGTTGGAACACCACCCTCACCCTTCATGACCTTAAGAACAGTATCGACTGCACGCTGGCAAGCATCACCGGCAGCCCACGACTTGCGCGACATGGTGTTGGGGCTATGTCGGTAGGTACGCATGCTCTGGCCGTCTACCCAAGCCTGGGAGATGGCTGCACGAGTCTGCTCCTCATTCAAGCCGAGCATCTTGGAGACGACAGCGGTAGAAGCGACCTTGACGTTCACGACGTGGTCCAAGCCAACCTTGTTGAAGCTGTTCTCCAATGCCAAGCAACCTTGAATCTCATGCGCCTTGATCATGCCCTCCAAGACATCGTGGACAGTGAAGATCTTGCCCCCAGCTAGCTTTCCTCCGTTCTTGTTCGTCCTGTTTACCCAGTCTGCTACAGACAGAATGGCACCCAAATTGTCCGAGGGATGACCCCACTCAGCTGCGAGCCAGCAGTCGTTGAAGTCAAGCCACCTGATCATTGCACCAATGTTGAATGCACCGTTGACGGGGTCAAGGACGTATGGGGTACCTGGCACGCGTGTGCCATTGGGAACGGTTGTGCCTTCGACAATTGGTCCGAGAAGCTTTGTGCAGGAGGGGAATTCGAGAGCCTTGAGACCACATCCGATGGTGTCGAGGAAGACTAAACGAGCGGTGTCGACCTGAAGATTCTCAGTAAGCATGGAACAAACGCCGAGCCTTCGTGTTCCTTACGGCGAGATCTGAGTTAATGTTGTAGTTGTGGATGAAGTCTGCCATGTCCTTGATCTCCGGATCGTACTCTGGAGCCTTGCCAGGCTTTCCAAAATCCGCGTGAGGAGCCATTGTGGTCGAGAAAGCTCTAGCAGACTGGACTTGAGAGATTGGGGATCTTGGGGACTTGATAAAGGTTTGCTGTGCGAGTCTTGAGCTGCTGCAGAGTGGAGCTTTGCTGCTCCGGCCTAGGCTTCTCGTCGATGTTCGGAGCAGGTTTCTTGCGGCGATGGAGGACATATCTGATGCTGTGAAGCTTGAGAAGAGATTGATGACAACCTCTCACTCTTCTGCTATAAATGTTTGGGGGAAGTACGAGTGATATAGTGGATTCACCAACCAATGTCAACAGAATCAACAGCTTTGGTGGGCGGCAGGGACTTCTTTCGTTCGAGCTGGGCCTCGGGTACTGAACGCATTCGATGAAGCTTGGGCCCCTTCCCGAGCCGGGTGGATTGTTCCTGCTGCCATTATTCCCGCCGACAACGGCATGAGCAGACGGTGAAGTGCATGAAATCGCATCAAATTCATGGATGTCCTCATCAACTGCAGACGCACGTGAGCCAGAGCTTGAGATCGCCGAGCCAATATCGCCGACGCATCCGAGTACGACATTCGGTCATCTCCATTTCCTCGGCGATAGTCAACCTCGTCGTTGTGGAAACTGGCGCAACGCAGGAACAGCGTTTCCTTTCGACCTTCGCTCCACCTGCTACAGTTGCTTCACTCGCCGGGTCGAGTGTCTCCAATTGCTACAGACGGTAACTACTGGAAGGCCACGGAGGCTTTAGCGGCCACGTGAATGTCGGAAACTCAACGGCACATCGCTTGAACCCGGAGAACTCATATCCCAGGCTTTTGTTGCACTGAGGTGTCAACCGTGCAGCGCCGTTCACTAGCGGCTATGGTATTTCTTCCACTGATGATCACACTAACAAGACATCCGGTCCCAGTCGAGAGGATATACCTTGTCCTCAGCTGTATGCAGCCAAGAACCTATTAACGATGGTGTCGATACGAGGACTGGCATGAGCTATGTCACACAAATCACATGGATAATTTCTAATGCTCAGAGCTGGAAGACTTTCCATGTGACGTGCAAAGATGGATATGGTGAGGGAGAGAAGCCATAGGCTAGTGCTTCACGCATTTTCTA
>JACIVP010000040.1 GCA_014361455.1 Candidatus Methanosuratincola sp. | reverse complement strand
TATTCTCCGATGCCGGGCAGGGCCAGGAGGGACGCTTTGTCTGCCGGGATGCGGCCGGCGTGGCGGGAGAGGACGAGGCCGGCGGCTTGGTGCAGGTGGCGCGCCCGCGCATAATAGCCCAGCCCCTCCCAGGCCTTGAGCACATCCTGAAGAGGGGCACAGGCCAGTGCTTGCAGAGAGGGGAAAGCCCGCATAAAACGCGCAAAGTAGGGGATGACCTTGGTGACCTGAGTTTGCTGGAGCATAGTTTCTGCGACCCAGACCCGGTAGGGATCGCGCCGGCCATCGGGAGCGTCGGTTTCGCGCCAGGGGAGGGCGCGTTTATGCGCGGAAAACCAGGTGAGCAGGGCGCGAGAAACCTCGGCGTTTGCCGCATCTATCATAACGGGTGATCCATTGTTGCTGAAAGTTGGGGGTATTATACCACAAACCTGGCCGGCGGGCGAAAGCCAGGATGCGTCGCCGGCCGCGCCGGCGGACGACATATTGAGGATGGTTCGGATGCATTTCCAGCTGATGGCAGGGCTAAAGCAGCCGACCTCCCCCGCTGTCGGGCAGGCCGGCCAAAACAAGCCGAGCACAGGTTCTCTTGCTCCCCTCTATCATGTCATTTCCGCGGCGATCTACGAGGGAGTGGGCAGGTTGATTCTCCACCATCGAAGTGATCATCCGATCGAAGATCGCTCCCACTTTGGCGATGTATCCGCCCTTCGTTTTTCTAGGCTGACCCTCCTCTCGCGTTGCCAGAACCAGACAGCAGGCTATCCATGATTCTGCCCCCTCCCTCCATACAATTGATTTGAACTAACTAGAATTAAGCTACATTTAAGTGACTTGACAGTATCTGGCAGGGGTGCTAGAATAGTCAACGTATCAGCCTTGCAATGCTCTGAGACGAGGCAGTAGAAGTAATAAGAGGAGAAGCTCTTCAGGTATGCATGACGTCTAGTGCACCTATGGTTCAGCGAGGGCATTTGAAAGCCCTTTTCGCTGGCAAAAGAGGCAGGGAGGATACGTTAAGATGTGGCTAAATAGAGGATGAGATCTTGAAGTGGGGTATGTATTGAGCCGGGTTGGCTCCTCGATGTAAGCCTAAGCGAGTATCTGTCTTTCTCCACGTATTGAAGAGCATTCTATCAACCTGAGCGTTTTCTCATTAGGTCGACAGATACTATATCATCTCAATATGAGCGCGCGCCGCGCCGGGGCTTATGTGCAAAGGGATTTCCTAATTGTAGCAAGCCGGTGCTCTTGGTGAACAAAACCGACAGCACACCCTTGGGAGGTCGAATGAGAAAGCGAACGGTCATCATCATCTGCGTTGTCGTGGTGCTGCTTGTAGCTTTTGCCGGCGTTTTTGTTTACACGGCTACGCCATCGTTCTGCGCGAGTTGCCATGAGATGGCACCGCGAGTCGCTTATTGGGAGAGTTCTGCCCACTCCCACTTCGATTGTTTTACGTGCCACAGTGAACCTGGAATGCTCGGTGAATTCAAGGCTCACCTTGCAGGAGTCCGGGAGGTCTTCCTACATTTCACCAACCTCTACACGACCCCTATTCACGCCGAAGTAGATAATGCGCTGTGTCTCGACTGCCACCAGACAATCGAGGAACGCAATGTGGTGGGGGACATCGTGATGGTTCATGGCCGGCACATGCGTAATGATGTCCTTTGCACGGACTGTCATGATCCGCTGGTTCATCGGGATCCTTCTTCCTTGGTTCAAAGTCCGGCTAAGGAGACCTGTATTACGTGTCACAGCCAGAAAGATGTCTCCACCGAGTGCATGACCTGCCATCTTGAACCTGTGGCCTTGCGGCCGGCACAATAGAGGGATGACTATGCGTTTGCAAAGCGGATACCGATCCTCAAGGACCCTCACCATGAAAAAATCATCTATCGTCTGGACAATAGCTGGATTGGTATTACTGGTGTTGCTTTTCGGCTCTACTACAACGACATCGGCCGATGGCGAGTTGTGTATGAATTGCCATGGCGACCAAGCTCGGCTCAAAGAGCTCAGCGATCGCTGGCAGAAAGTCTATGTAGATCCTGCGAAATATGCCCAGGATGTGCATGGCCGGTTTTCCTGCACTACGTGCCACGGTGGGGATCCCTATAAAGACTCTCCTGAGGCGTGTGTCGGGGTAGCTTTTAAGAACCCGGCTGCCCCGGAAACGGTGCAAGAAACCTGTGGGAGTTGTCACCCTGACATTGCGTCTAGGCATCTTACCTCCATTCACAGTACTCTCAACGGGATCCGGCTTTCCCTGATTGATCTCCTGGGTTCAGAGAAGGGCACGGCAAAGTTTGAAGAATCCTGTGATACTTGTCATACGACGTGTTCCAGTTGTCACATGGAAGACCCGGA
>JACIVP010000004.1 GCA_014361455.1 Candidatus Methanosuratincola sp. | reverse complement strand
CATCATTTATTACCTGGACTATGTTGTTCAGGTACCTTGAAACCCTCGCAAGGTCGTAGGAGACCCGCATCGCAGACGTCACTGATCGCAGGTCTCCGGCGAAGGGCTGGTACCTTATGAGCGCCTCGACGCAGCTGTCTAGTACCTGTTCCTCCTGCTGCATCACTGACTTTGTCTTTTCGCAGATCTCTTGCGTCCGCCTTGGATCCGGCTTCTCCAAGGCTGAGAGCACCTCCACATATATCTCGACTATCAACTGGTACATACCAGATATGCCCTTGTTTATACCTTTCAAGTACTCCGGCTGTTCCATCAACCAAACCTCCCTGTGATGTATCTCTCGGTTATCGGACTCTTTGGCGACTCGAAGAACTCCTTTGTGTCGCCATACTCTATCAGCTCTCCTAAGTAAAGGAAGGCGGTCATGTCTGAGATCCTTGCCGCCTGCCCTACGTTGTGCGTTATTATTATCACCGTAATTTCTGATCTGAGCTTTCTGATCAGCTCCTCAATCCTGCTGGTGGATGCAGGATCTAGGGCAGAGGTCGGTTCATCCATCAGTATGACCTCAGGCTCCATTGCCAATGCCCTCGCAATGCAGAGGCGCTGCTGCTGCCCTCCGGAGAGGCTCGTACCTGACCTTTTCAGGTCGTCCTTCACCTCCTCGTAAAGACCGACAGACTTGAGCGCGCGCTCGACCACCTCTTCGAGGTCTGCCTTGCTCTTTTCTCCTGAGAGCCTTATGCCAGCAACCGTGTTGTCTGAGATCGACATGTTAGGGAACGGGTTGGGCTTCTGGAACACCATGCCTATCTTTCGGCGCACGTCCATCGGGTCCATTCCGTAGATGTTTTCGCCGTCGAGCAAAACCTTACCCTCGACCCGCCCGTCGGGGTTCAGCTCATGCATCCTGTTCAGGCACCTTATGAAGGTTGATTTCCCGCAGCCCGAAGGTCCCACAAGTGCGGTCACCTTTTTCTCCTCGAACGCGAGTGATACGTCCTTTAGGACCTGCTTCTTTCCGAACCACGCACTCAACTTTTCTGTTTCTAGTTTGATTGCCATTTATGGAACACCTCAGTACTTCTTCCTCCCAAGCATCCTGACCGCCACATTTATCACTAGAACCATCATGACAAGGAGCAGGGAAGCGCCCCAAGCCTTGGAGACCCAGTCCCCGAACCCGCTTATCGCATAGTTGTAGATGAGCACCTGGAGGGTTGCGATGGGCTGGTCGATCCCAGTAGGCCAGTAGAAGCTGAAGAGCGAAGTGAAGAGAAGAGGGGCAGTCTCCCCGCTTATCCTCGCGAATGCAAGGAGCGACCCGGAGATGATGCCGCCCTTTGCCATGCTGAGCACTATCCGGGTGGTGACGTTGTACTTAGGGATGCCGAGGGCAATTGCAGCCTCCCTTAGATCATTTGAGACCACCTTCATCGACTCTTCGGTCGCCTTCGCGACAAGCGGTATCATCATGAGGCCAAGGGCGAGCGCGGCTGCGATCCCAGTGTAATGCCTTACTGTAAGCACTATCACTGTAAATGCGAATAGCCCTATAACTATTGACGGGACCCCCGAGAGCGACTCGACTACGCTCCTTACAATAAAGCTGAGCCTACCGGCAGATGCATACTCCGAGAGGTATATCCCAGTCAGTATCCCCAACGGTATGCCCCAGGCGCTTGCAAAGCAGTTTATCATAAGGGTACCCACTATGGCATTCCCTATACCGCCACCGGAGGATCCGAATGGAGCTGGCAGGGATGTCAAGAACTCAATGCTCATGACCGACGCCCCGTTCCAAACAATACTCCCTACTATCCAGAAGAGCGGGATCACCGCAACGGCGGTAAGCATCATCAGGATGGAAATGACAACCTTCTCTCTTGCGCGTCTAGAAAAGATCCTCAAGTATATCCACTCCTCTTTGAAACGCGCGTTGCGATTAGCCTTGCTATGGAGTTGATGACAAGCGTTATGACAAGAAGAATCAATCCCAGCTCAATGAGAGATGATACGTGCAAGACATCTATTGCCTCGTACAGCTCGCTCGCGATTTTGCTAGTGATTGTCGAGGCGGGTGAGAAGATGGATGGCGAAGAAAACGGCCAGACAAAGCTGTTCCCTATCACCATAGTCACAGCCATGGTTTCGCCCAGAGCCCGGCCTAAAGCGAGTATGATCGCTGCAAAAATGCCTGGCTTGGAGAAGGGCAACGCAACATGCTTCACCACCTCCCACCTGGTCGCCCCGAGAGATATCATCGCTTCCCTCAGCTCAACCGGCGTAGAGGATAGCAGGGAAATACTGAGCGAGGATATGATCGGCACTATCATAAAAGTAAGAACCAAGGACGCGAGAAAGAGGCTCAACCCATATGCTGGACCTGAGAAGATCGGTATGAACCCTATTGAGCTGACTATCGGCTCCTGTATGTGCGTCTTGACCAGCGGTGCGATTATCCAAAGGCCCCAGATTCCGAATATCACGCTCGGGATGGTGGCCAACATATCGATGAGTACTGACAGACCAGTCCTTATCCGCCTTGGTGCATATTCTGTAAAGAATATTGCCACCGCAAGGCTGATCGGTATCGCGAATAGGACAGCTATAGCAGACGAGACGAGGGTCCCGAGTATTGCAGGTGCCCCTCCAAATATGCCGGCTGCCACATCCCAATTGCTTCCGAATATCATTAAAGGATCATTTGCCATAGCCGGATAAGACCTTACGAGAAGCATCATGAAGATCATTGCAAAAAAAATCACGACTACGAGTGAGCTCCCCACGACTAGGTACTTGAATGCCGAATCTTTATCAAAAAAAGTGGATTTTTTGTTTTTGCTCAAAGGCGAACACTCACAGCAGTGGTCTTCCGTTGTATGTCAGTTGCCTGAGGTTTGTTTCAGCAATCGTGACTATACTGGTTGGAAGCTTCGGATACAACAAATCCTCAGAGTATGCCTGCCCATCGTGCACTATCCACCAGAGGAAGTTTGCTACAGCCTCTGCTTTTGCCTCGTCCATGTAAGACAAGTCCTTGTAGACAAGAATATATGTGAAGATGGATATCGGGTAGACGTCGCTGCCAGGCATGTTAACAACAGGAGCCCTCACGTCAGAGACGAGAAGGGATGCGGCTGCGCCGAGGGCTTTCGAGATCGAAGACAGCGTCGGCTCAACAAACTGCCCATTCTTGTTCATTACATTTGCATATGGAATTGAGTTGTTCTTTGCGTAGAAGAACTCAAGGTACCCTACCCCGCCCGGCGTCTGCTGGAGCGTGCTTGCAATTCCACTATTCCCGGAGGCGCCGACCCCAACCGGCCAGTTCACTGTCGTGCCTGCGCCAAGGACCCAGACGCTGCTGGCATTCCTAAGGTAAGTGGTAAAGCCGTTAGTGGTACCGCTGGAGTCTGACCTCCTGATCACGGTTATGTCGCTATCTGGCAGAGTCAATGAAGGGTTGACTGCAGCTATCTCTGGATCGTTCCATTTTGTGATGTTTCCCTGGAAGATCTTTGCTATCAAGTCTGCGGTTAGGTTCATCCCGGAGCCTATTCCAGGAAGGTTGTAAGCGACCACTATTCCTCCACCCGTCTCAGGGATGTGGAGAATGCCCGGGTGTTCAGCCATCTGTGAGTCCGTTAGGGGCGCATCTGAGCCAGCGAAGTCAAACGTCTTTGCAAATAGCCCGTTCTGACCTGAGCCGCTTCCGACAGACTGGTAGGTTATCTGTATCATAGGGTGCAGTTTATTGTATTCAAATGTCCATTTTGAGATCAATGGGTACGGGAAAGAGGCACCGCCAGCGGTGACCGTTGCCGGCTGCGCAGTACCCATGAACTGGGTGTAGTATATGACGCCTGCAACTACAAGCACCACGACGATTATCCCGATTCCCAGGATTTTTGACAAACCTCGTTTGTTCTCCAAAAACATATTTTTCCCCAGTCAGGAAAAATCAGTTGCAATATATATAGAATGTGCATTTTTTATATTTTCAGTTTTATACCAGAAAGATTATATATTTTAGTAAATAGAGAATATAGAATCTTTTATGGTTCGAGTAGTGTTAGAAAGTAAGCAAGTCCGCTCTGGTCTACGCTAGATACTGCAAATGAAAAACATGTTGTAAAACATAAATACACTGATATATATACGAGATAAAAATATATAAGACAAATTTTAATATATATCAACATAAATGGGATATTGGTGTTGGGAGCCATGGGAGTGCGAAGGGTGCAGAAGGTCGGAAAGTCAACGTTCACAGTCTCTCTCCCTCATGAATGGGTCAAGAAGAACAAGATAGCCCCCAAGACAGAGGTGAACATCGCCACACTCCCCAACGGAAGCCTGATGATCTCAACGGGTGAATGTGAAAGGGAAGAGAGAAGGTCGAAAGATATAGTAATAGAAGCAAGGGACCCGGACGCGGGCGACCTGATAAGGAAGACCTTGGCGGCATACATAGCAAACTACGATATTATAAAGCTCGACCTCTCAAAGATCGGCTTCGAACCCTATGCCAAGGACAGGATAAGGAAAATGATCAAGTTCAAAATGGCTGGGGCAGAGATAATTGAGGAAACCTCGGACGGAATAATGGTGCAGATCCTCCTTAGGCCCTACGAGTTTCCACTCGACAAGCTACTCTTGAGGATGTCCACCATGGCCAGAGACATGATCTCAGACATAATCAAGGCGGAGAGGATCAGCGACGTGAACTCCCGAAATGATATGCTCTCAGACATAATCGAGAGGGACGATGATGTCGACAAGCTCTACTTCATGGGCAGCAGGTGGCTCTCGAGCATGATGGAAAACCAGAGCTCCGTAAGGGACTTTGGCCTGACCGACGTGAAGACAGCCCTGGATTACAGGCTAGCATTCAGGAATATCGAGAGGGTTTCGGACCACGCAGTAAGGATAGCATCGCAACTCATTGGGATGACGGAAGTTGAGGAGAGCATCTTGGGGGAGATTCTGCAGCTGCTCAGCGAGGCAGGCGAGATCTTCATGAGAGCCGTAAACTGTTTTAAGAACGGGAGCATGCAGGAGGCGGGCAACGTGATTCACGATGCCAGGAGGTGTGCTGCAATGGAAGAAGAGCTCACGAAGCGCTTAATTGACAGAGGGCTCCCGGCCAAGACTATAGCATCCGCAATGATCGTAATGGACAGCATCAGGAGGATCGCCGAGTATGGCATCGGGATCTCTGAACTTGCATTCAATGTGTATATCAGAAAGGAATCTACCAAAGCTGCCTAGTGCGCATGACAGTTAGATTACATTTACGACCGCCTCCAGAAGCCTTCTCGGTCTAGACTTCAGTTCTGTCTTCGGGTCTCTTCGAGTACCCGCAACTGAGCGCGACCGATAGCCTTGGGTGAAGACGCCTTCGCAGCGCTTGATTCGACGGTGACAGAGCCGCTCCTCGGCGCCATCCGCTGTCGGTGCATTGGATACAACCCCAGGATCAATCAATTTTTTAATTCTGTCTATAGGCATCCCTTGACTTGAAAATCCTAATTGATCCACAGCGCCTTATCGCATGAGTTCGGTCAATCCGATCACTAATTGGAGACAGAAAACAAAAAAGTTGCTTATCGCGTGCCTAGGTAGAGCCGATGGTCGCATCTATTCTGTCCATCGCCTCGCGTATCTTCTCAATCGGGACCGTATAAGCGAGCCTCAGGTACCCCCTGCCTGCGGATCCGAAGGCAGACCCTGGGACTGTTGCGACCCTTGCCTCTAAGAGTAGCTTCTCTGAGAGAGCCGAGTCATCACCCACAAACGGGAATATGTAGAATGATCCGCTAGGCTTTGCGACTCCGAACCCGGGGATGCATTTTAGCCGCTCATAAATGTACTCCCTCCTCCGGCTGTATTCCGATCGCATCTTCTCGGCAGCCAGCTTGCTGCGGGGGTCAGTAAGAGCGCGTGCGGCCGCGTACTGGGCAAAGGAGGTTGGGCACGTGGATAGGTACATCTGAAACTTCACCATCCTTGAGATCACATCCTCCGGCCCTGTTGCGTACCCGATCCTCCATCCTGTCATCGCGTATGTCTTCGAGAGGCTGTTCACTGTAATGACCCTCTGAGGATCTGTGATTGAGGCTGGGCTGACGTGGCGGAGACCGTCGTATACTAACGACTCGTAGACCTCGTCTGATACCACCATGAGGTCGTGCTTCTCAGCGAGCTCAACGGCAGACCTCACTTCCTTCTCCGTCATCACGGCGCCGGTCGGGTTGTTCGGCGAGTTGAGCATCAGCGCGCGGGTCCGCCCTGTCAGGCGCTTCCTCAGGTCATTGCCGGTCAGCTTGAAGCCATTTTCAACGGTGAGCGGGACTTCTACCGGGATCCCGCCAGCTAATCGGACGGTCGCGCTGTAGGTCATGAAGTGTGGGGACGGTATAAGGACCTCATCCCCTGCCTTAAGGAATGATGCCCATATAAGGAGGAAAGCTTGGTTCCCCCCCGTTGTCACTATTATCTCTTTCTCAGGATCGGCTTCGATCGAGTTTTCTCTTCTGAGTTTTTCAGATATCGCGTCCCTAAGCTCCTTGAGGCCGCTATTAGGGGTGTAGTGGGTGATGCCCTTCTCCAAGGCTTCCTTTGCATACTCCTTGATGTGCTCAGGCGTGTCAAAATCAGGCTCGCCTATTCCGAGGGAGATGACGTCGCGGTATCTGCTGGCAAGGTCAAAAAGGCGCCTTATCCCTGAGGGCGGAATCTCTTCAAGTCGATCATGTAGCGACATGCTGATCAGCTGAACGATAATCGCTAAGGATTTAAAAGAATGCGCCCCGTCACTGGAACAGGTGCTCCTCTGAGCCCTTCCTTACCAGCACCGCGTTCTTTCCATTCGACCTCTCGCACCTGCCGATCACCTGTGCATCGACCCCAAACTTCTCGCTCGACCGGATCACCTCTTCCTCGTCTCCATCCCCCACCACAACTTCGATCCCTATCCCCATGTTGAAGTTACGGTACATCTCCCTTGGCGACTCGCCACTCTCCTCGCCAATCAGCCTGAATATGGGGTCCGGGTCAGGGAGGCTGTCCTTTATGTACAGGATATTCCTCCCCAGGCGGAGAGACTTTGTTAGTCCGCTGCCTGTGTTATGGACCAGTGCCTTTACAGGGATCCGTCTAATGGTCTCCAAGACTATAGGGAGAAAGATCCTCGTGGGAGAGAGCATGGCTTCCCCCACAGTCATCCCGAGGTCGGGCAGATGGTCATCGATCTTGAACCTTCCATAGTAACCTCTGGATCCTTCGTGGCCTATCTCTGGATACTTCTTCAAGTACTCGTTGCTGAGCAGTGAGTGCCTAGCGAGCGAGATCCCGTTGCACATTATCCCGCTGTTCTCCCTTGCCTCATAGCTGCAGCGCCCCCCGCTCCTTATCCCCACGATGACATCGCCTGGGGAGACCGCATTCCCTGTTATAACCTCCTTAAGCTTGAGCCGCCCAAAGACAGTCCCGGAGACGTCCAAGGTCCTTATGATATCCGGAAGGTCAGCTGTCTCACCACCGCAGAACAGGACCTTGCATCCGAGGTCATCTAGGCTTTCAAACGACTCCGAGAACCCGCGTGCCAGTGACGACAGGATATGCTCCCTCTCGAGCCGCATTGTGTTGAGCGCGACATAGTCAGAGAACGCGATGGGCACACCCCCCACACATACCACGTCGTCCAAGTTCATTGCCAAGACATCCTGAGCCAGCCCGGAGAACCACCGGTACTCTTCGGACTCCTTAAAACAGAGGTACGAGACGATCGGCTTGCTTCCAGCGCCGTCCTCGTGGAGAATAAGACCGCAAACTGGGTCGCTGGGATCACGAACCACGCTGCAGAACGAGTCTGGGAATAGATCGTCAGTTACTCTCTTTATCAACGAGATACCCTTCTTGTCGACGTCAATGCCTAGTTCAGAGTACTTCGAGGAGGGCAAACTAGCTCATCATTCCTCAGGAGAGTTCTCCATACTCATAAAGGTTCTCAAATAGACCCTATCTTTTTTATAGTTTGAGGGCGAATTTTGTTTCAGTGAAGTTTAATGAGTGAGGAACTGAAGCAACGCATCGAGGAGTATGTCTTCAAGTGGATCAAGAAACAGCTAGAGGACGGGAACTGCAAGATGAACCTAAGGATAGAGATTGACACCCCGATTGAACTCAGGGGCATGAAGGGAAGGATTTGTGGCGAAATATTGCTTGGGGGAACCCCTGCAAACGCCCCCGCGAGTGCTGAAACAGGAAACGAATTGCAGGACCCCAAAAAGAAAGTGGCGGAGACCGAGATAAGCCTCCAAGAAGTTGAGAGGCTTCTCAGGTCTCTCGGCGTCTGATCCAGACCGCCTAGTGACTGGATTCAGCTCAGGCCATGCCCTCACAAGCATCTTTGGATGGAGATCAGGACTTTTTTATCCTGAAGACCAAGCTCAGGTTTGAGACGTACTTGAATTCCGGCTTTATTCCAATTGTGGATTCAAGGGCTGCCTCGATGTAATTCTTGACGAATTTGGACCACTTCTCACCCATGTTGTGCGACGCCCTTATCTCGAGGTACTCTTCATCTTCGACCTCATAGCAAGTCGTCCAGTTTGAATAACCGCAGATGAACGTTAGGAAGAATTGCTTGAACGCATTCAGTGAGAGTTCACCGAAAAGCAGGAGCATTATCTCCTTTGAGGTCGTCGATCCCATCTTCGACCCGATCTTTGCTATTGTCTCTTCGTCGAGCGCGTTGATGATCGCGGCGAGGTCGCTCCTAGGCATTGTGACCACGCCCATCTGCTCGACCTTTGCGCCGATCCTGACGTATTTCCTCAGTATCCTGCAGGCCAATCCGTTCACCGTGGCCCCCTGCTTCCTTGCCTCTTCCTCAAGCCCCCTCATCACATCAGCATCAAGCCGAAATGTCCGGGGGGCAGACTGCCCTTCCTCTGCCATGGGCTTCTCGCCTCTTTGATTAGTGAACCTCCTTGGATTTAACATTATTCATCCTCTCATTCTTCTAGTGTCCGGCATATTCTCGCGGGCGGTGGCCGGGAGACCAAGGCTCGGGCTTTCCTGAACAGAACGGAACAGACGGAACGGAATGGCACAACACAGCTCAGCTCAAAGACCGACCGCTGGATCTTACTTCTTTGTCCGCTTTTCGGCAAGCTTCAGTATTCCTTGGACAACCCCGTTTATTACCGCTTCAGGCTTCGGAGCGCACCCAGGCACGTATACATCCACGGGTATGAGCAAGTCAGGATGACCGAGAATGGCATAGTTATCAGGGGCGTCGTCATAGAATAGGCTCCCTCCGCAGGCGCAACTTCCAACTGCAACAACAACTTTTGGCTCCGGAACCTGCTCATATATCCGCTTCACCATTGGGATGAACTGTTTAGGGACGCACCCGGTGGTGAGGAGTATGTCGGCGTGCCTCGGGGACGGGACGAGCTGTATCCCAAAGCGCTCGACATCAAACCTCGGCGCCAATGCAGCCAAGGTTTCGATATCGCATCCGTTGCATCCGCCGCAGTGCAGGTGGTATAGCCAAGGCGAGTATATTCTCGACTTGTCGATTATTCCCATCAGATCCCCTCCAGCCAAACATACTTCTTTGTATGGGTGTCGAAATCGACACCGTATGCCCTTTTGCAGTCAGGGCAGTAACCGTCTAGTTTTTTGTAATCGGTCGAAACGGTCTCCTTGACAATAGGATCGATCTTCTCCATAAGCCGCTCATAGGTCCTATCCGCGAGCTTCTTTGTCACAAATGGGGTCCCGCAGTTCTTGCACTTGAGGAGTTCTAGATCTGTAAGGACCCGCGCCGCCGGATCTTCGCGGTCAGGGACGGCGATCTCGAACTTGTTCGTCATCTTTATCGCCTCCTCAGGGCATGCCTCCTGGCAGTGCGCACAGAAGGTGCACCTAAAGAGGAAGATCTCAACTGTCCGCTTTGCATCTTTGTCGTATATGCTTGTCGCCCTCCCAGAGCAGACGAAGTAGCACGCCCTGCAACCGATGCACTTGTCATTATCCCGCTCAGGTATCCCCCTGAGCCCCTCCGGTATCTGGCTGTACCTCCGGTCAGGGGCGACCGTGGATGGGTAGGTCAAGGTCATCGGCTTGCTATACTTTGAGAGTACTTGCTTGAGTATCTTTATCTCTGTTGACATTTCACACCACCAACCATATCGCCAAGGCGATAATTAGATTCAGGATCCCCAACGGGATCACAACTTTGAGGTACCAGTTTATTGCATTCTTGATCCTGTACCTCGGGTTCAGGACCTGCACCGCCGTGAGCAGGAAGACCAGCACAAGTGCCGCCAAAAGATACAGCGGGAGCCACAGTACAGAGGTTGCAAGCGGCGGTAGGAAGAGGGAAATGAAGAGGGCGACCAGACCGTAGAGTATGAACACCTTCGTCAGGTAATAAGTGCCCAACAGTTTTCCTGAGTACTCGGTGTAAGGTCCCGCGACTATCTCAGCCTCGGCCTCGGGCATGTCGAATGGCTTTATGTGCAGCTTGCCAAGCATGGCAACGAGCATCAGCACCCCAGCAGCCACTGTGAGCAGCGCAAGGTAGATAGACTGCCCACCATTCGCGATGTCCCATATGACCAGCGACTGCCTAGCAATTGCGACAGCAAAGATGCTGAGCACGAATCCGAGCTCGGAGACAAGGAAAAGCTCGACCTCCCTCCTGGCACCTATAGCAGCCCACGGCGATCCGCTCGCAACCGGCCCTAGGATGGAGAAGAGCGTCGAAGCGATCAGGAGGTATGAGGCGATAATGAGGCTGTAAGGCACTCCGGAAAGGAGTGGCATTCCGGGGAAAGGAATGAATAAGATTGCAGTCACCGCGAAGATCAGCGAAAGGTACGGGGAGTAGACGAAAAGGCGCCTCCTTGAAACATCCGGGACTATAGTCTCCTTACCATACAGCTTCAATATGTCATAGAGGGGCTGGAGTAACCTCGTGGTCCCTAGGAGAGGCTTTAGGTCGGAGTACATCCTAAACATGGGACCGACCCTCCACTGGAACCTTGCGGAGAGCTTCCTGATTAGGAAAGAGTAAATTACCCCTAGGAAAAGCGCCAAGGGCACTATAATTATCAAACTCAAAACAGTATAGACCGGGTCTAGCATCTGCTCGCCCTCCTACTCAAATTTATGAGCTGATCCCATGTCAGGCTCTTCCTCGTGCCGTCCTTTTCATTAATTACCTCTACCCGATCTGTGCAGGCTAGGCACTGGTCAGTGCTCCCCATCACTACTGGGACGTCTGCCAGGTTTGACCCAACCAACATCAGCGGGATTATAGCATTGTTCCTGTAGCTCGGTGTCCTTATCCTAATGCTGTGGGGCAGGTTTGCGTCAGTGTCTGATGCCCTAATATAATATGCCAACTCGCCCCTAGGAGCTTCGTTGAGCCCGACAGCCTCTGCGCCAGCAGGGACTGACTTGGGCTTTATCCTGATCTCGCCTGTTGTCTTTGCTAAGTATTCGAGGCACTGTGAGACGATCCCGCAGGACACGAGAAGCTCCTTGACCCTCACAAGCGTCCTCCCGTATGTATCGCAGTGATCATCGGTGATCACCTCCCAAGATACAATCTTGGGATCATAAATCGCATGAGGCGGATTGTCTGCCCTAACATCGATCTTCCAGTTGCTTGCCCTTGCGACTGGACCCACTGCGCCACCGTCGAATGCCTGTGCCTTCGTGAGCGGCCCCACCCCAATAAGCCTTGACTTCACGACAGGATGCTCTGCCACGAGTGCCAACAGCTTCGCGCACTCCTCCTTTAGATTGTCCACCGTCCTCTTTGCCTTCTCGGCTAGCTCTTGAGAGACGTCCCTGCTCACGCCTCCCATCCTCCAGATCCCGTAGTTGACCCTATTACCGGTGATCGCCTCGATGATGTCCATCACACGCTCCCTGAGTCCCCAGGTAAGCATGAATCCAGTCTTCCATCCGATCACGTCAGCGACAACTCCGATCCAGAGCAGGTGGCTGTGTATCCTGTTCAGTTCAACGAGGAGCGTCCTTATGTAAAGCGCCCTGTCCGGAACCTCGGCTTCGTAGAGGTTCTCGGTGCAGGTTATGTATGCCAGACCGTGTGCCGCTGAACATATGCCGCACACCCTCTCCGCAATGAATGCGCCCTTGTTGTACCCCCTCTGTTCTATCAACTTCATAATTCCACGGTGATGAAATCCAGTCTTGATGTCAGCGGCGACAACCTGTTCGCCCTCGACTTTGACATAAACGATCTGTCCCTCGATCACGCCAGGGTGGTAAGGACCAATGGGGATCAGGCTCTGGTATGCCTCCTCTATCGGCATTCTAAGCGGCAGATACATCTCCTTCGTCTGAGTGGCCGAAGCAGGGGTCTCGAATTTGTTACCTTCTGGGATCGACCCGCTCTCGACCGGGTTTGGCCACTCGTAGGGGAGGAACTGATGCCTCGGGTCAGGCGTCCCTAGCGGATTGATGCCAAGAAGCTCTTTCATCTCCTTTTCAGCCCAAGCCGCCTGCCATGTTATGTTTGCGATTGAAGGAATCTCAGGATTGTCCTTTTCAACCAATGCCTTAACCACTACCACGAGCCTGTCCCTCTTCTTCGAGAAGTCGTATATGTGGAGAACCTCAAAGCCCTTGAATTCTAGGTCGACTGCAGTAGCATGGATGAGCCTTGCCTCATATTTTTTTACGAATAGCTCCGCGACCTTTGTTAGGTCTTCAGGAGCGACCCGCACTGCCACCCTATTCTCTCTGAGCGGGACGTACTCAAGCCCGTCAGGATAGATCTCCTTTTTCACATACTCTGCAATATCCGGAGCGCCCTCGAACTTCAATCACTTTCCCTCCTTTAGCTTCTGCATGAGCTTTGTAGGCGGAATTGGTCGGCAGTACATCATCCCAAAGTCCTCCGGCTTGTACCCGAATGAGAGGGCCAGCAGCTCTGAGAAGTGAACGATAGGTGTCTCAAAGACGATGCCTTTCTCATCCTTGTAGATCTTCACTGCCCTCTCGAACTGGTCATAGCATCCCGAACAGATCAGAGCATATGCATCGATATCCAACTCCTTTGCCGTCTGCATCTTCACGCCGATCCTGTTGAAAACGGAGGCGTTGGGATCACCAAAGTAGAGGAGGAGCCCGCAGCAAGTCTTGTCGTATGGAGTGTCGACTATCTCTGCGCCAGTTGCGCGCATTATTTCGTCAAAGTACCTAGGGAACCGCTCGTCGTGCTTCCGCGCATGGCAACCGATGTGCCGCATTATCCTTATGTTAAGCGGATTCACGACGTTCTCCTTTATCTTCTCTATACCAACGTCTTCGTACAGAACTTGAAGGAAGTGCTTCACCTCGACATTCAGAGTTACCTTCAGACCTGCTTTCTCAAGGTTCCGGTTCACCATCTCCAGCTTTTCTGGATCCTCTTTCAGCTCCTGGAGGCATTCCCAGTGAGATATATAGCACCCATTGCAGGAATCAACGATAGTGATATTCTGCTTCTCAGCCGTCGCCAGGTTTTGGCTCGTAAGCGTGAGCCACCAGTCAGGGTTTAGAGGTTTCCAGACTCCGGGGCGCACGCAGCAAACAGTTTCCTTCATATAGTCAAAATCTATCCCTAGATGCCTTGAGACCAAGAATGTTGCTTTTTCAGCCCAAGGCATCTTTGCGGGCATAACGCAACCTAAGAAATAGCCATATTTTTTTGTTCCAGTTGAACCTGATAATTCTTTTGTACTCATACAAAACCCCTCAATACTTGAAGAGACCCTTCTTCTTGTCAAAGCCCAGCTCTTTCATTATCCCAGACTCCTCCAAGATCTTGCGCTTCCTCTCGAGGGCTTCCTTGAACACATGGGCAGTTGGGGGCTTCTTGTCTAACCCGCAGAGAGCCCTGTCCTGCTCTACATCATCGCCGACATAGTAGACAAGCCCTACCTCGAAGTCCCTCTTCAACGAGGCCTTTGCTATATTCGGCGCAGGAGGCCTGAACTGTTTCCTGAGCGGATAATATTTTGCATCCTCGGCCTGGTTGTGCGCGGTCACCTTCAGACCCGCTTCAAAAAGCCTCTCCCAGCTCTTGATCTTTTCAGAATCCCCCGACACCATCAAACACCCCTCAACTTCTTGACATACTCAAATGCCTCTTTCCTAGGAAGCAGCTTAAGCGCATTCGAACTGCACATCTGGACGCACATCGGATAGTCACCATCGCAAAAGTCGCACTTCACGTAAACCTTCCTCTCCTCATCGAGCCTTGGAATCCCAATTGGACAAGCCTGGTTACATGTGCCGCAGCCAATACACAGCAGAGGCGAAATGCGGACTATACCCTTCGCGTCTTTGTAAATCGCCTCCTTAGGACACGAGGCAAGGCACATCGGAAAGACGCAATGAGAGCAGTTCGCGTTAATGTAACATCCCTTGTTGATTGGGTCCTCGTAGACGTATAGGAGACCGAATCTCCTGTCGAATGTCCTGAAGTGCTTATAAGCACATCCGATCATACACTGACCGCACCCTGTGCACTTGGTAGGGTCGTGAATCACCACCAAGTCACTCACTTTCTCCTTTGTACCCGGAACGGGTATGGGTTCCTTAAGCTTCTTTTGTGGTACAATTGTTGATGACATTATGCCACACCTATCCATGGTTCAATAATCGTCTCCGCGGCGACGCTAAACCACTCCTCGAACTGATGATAGTAACTCTCGAGGGCAATTCCGTTCGCACCGAGGAGCACAACAATTCCCAAGGCAACTATGCTTATCGCGAGCACTACTCCAGGGAGCCTGAGGGTTGCATGGCTGTGCATTTTGTCGAGGTACTCCACCTTCGCCTTCGGCTTTCCTGAGACTATTGTCCTCAGCGAATAGAGTGTGGTGAAGAAAATGAAAAGGGCGGCTGTGATTATCACCACAACGACATACCCAGGCATGTTCCCCCTAGTGAACTCTAAGAAAGTATTGTAACCGAGTGTGCCGGGTATAAGCGAGAGGGAGAAGCCACCGATGAGGTAGGTGAGCCCGTTGACGCCGACTCTGCTCCCAAGCCCTTTGAGGAGCGAAAGGTCCGCGACCCCGCTTGTCTCGATTACGAAGCCGCTGTCGAAGAAGAGTAGGGCCTTCGCAAGACCATGGTTCAGGAAATGAAGGAGTATGCCTGCAAAGAAGATAAGGTTCATGGCCGGAAACATTATGGACAGCCCGATCAGTATGTAAAAGACGCCGACCTCCGAGGAGGTTGAGAATGCCCAGATCCGCTTTATCCCTCTGATGTGGACTGGACTCACATGGAAACGCGAGTACTTGCTGCCCGAGGTCGCCTCTACTGCCGCCAGCACCGCGCCGGTGATGACACTGAGTGCACCCAGCACGAGGATAGAAAGACCCAGCTCGTAGCTGGCGGGACTGATTACGCCGACTATCCTGCTTACTGCGAACGCGGCAACCTGCACCATCACCCCGCTGAGTATCGCGCTCACCGGGGTGGGGGCCTCGCTGTGGGCTGCCGGCAGCCAGAGCAGCCCGAAGGGGAAGATCCCAACTTTAATGCTGAAACCGATCGCATACAGGGCCGAGAGGATGGTGAGATCGCTGCTGGCCACTCCCGAGAATGCGCTTTGGTTCAACATGAAGGTCTGCGTGAGGGAGTTCTGGTAAAGTATCCCAACAAGTATGACTATAGCGCCGATGACGCTAAGAATGAAGAACCTGACCGCTGCTTTGGTCGCACTCCGCCTCCTTGTGAAGAGGATCAGAATGCCCCCTGCAATTGTGCTGGCCTCGAAGGCCACATAGATGATCAGTATGTTGAACGAAACTGCCATCAGAACCAGAGTTGCAATGAATAAGGAGTAGAGGAGGTAAAAAGGCCGAAGAATCCGCTCGTCCTCGAAATACCGGTAGCTGTAGATCGCACCCAAGAAGCCCAAAGCAAGCGTGAGTTCCACAATGAAAGCCGATGCAGCATTGAAAATTATTCCATTCTCATTCGGGTAGAAGAGTGCAGCCCCCTCATGAACGCCCATAAAGAGCCAAGAGTTCAAGCCAAGTGCTATAAGGAAGAACAAGCTGGCTGTTGCAGCCAAAGCCCGACCCTTCTTGAATAAGATGGGGGAGATTATGCCACCCAATACGATCAATAAAGGAACCGCCAGTGTTAAGATGGACGCCTGAGCGCTCATGCTTTTTCCACCTTCATTAACGATTTGTTGTAGTACTCATCCCAGTTTGTATCATAAGGAACATTAAGAAGTGGGACATTAGGCCTGTAAACACTCGCATCGCTAATATAAGGCTCCTTGGCAAGACCGCAATAGAAGAGCGAGCCTGCTTTTATGTGGTCTGGGAAATAAGCAGGTATGAGACTCAAGAGCAGGATGAAAAACATAGAAACAGAGGTGATCTCGATGAATGCCAACAAAAGGATGAAGTTAAAAAATATCGAGGCTGCAATGCACCCTGCAATCCCTATAATCATTAATGAAAGGGCAACCAGCATAGAAACCCTTTCAGATGACATTGATCCTAGACTGTATTTTTTCATTGCGACCCCCCAAGATCGATCATAAAAATATGACGATCTACTATATTAACCTAATGTGTACAAGTTATTATAAAATTATAATAGGCGTTTATTAACAAAATTTTATTGTCCATTTATAGGCATTTGTAACATTTCCAGAATTTACTGAATGCCATGTTTTGTGTCTGCAAAGCAGCTTTGGTCAGAACCGCCATATCATGGATTCATTATGGATGGATAATCCATCCTTTTATTTTATCAAAGGTGTTATAATGTGTACAAATTAACATAATCTTATTGAACAAAAAGCACGATATTTATCCATTTAAAATATTATATAACACGGTAATAACTTAAAAATAGTTTTGGATTTGATGGTATCACTTAATAAAGTTAAGAAAAGTGCTTAATAGCAATACCATACCAATACACTTGGGGAAAAATATGGGAGTTAGAAGATATACTAAAATGGCATACAAGGATCCCGACGAGATGCTCTTTGGCCACGCCAAGTTCCCAGTCCAAGAGCATTGGGGTGTTCAGTTCGGTGCAGGCTATGTTGTACCAGAGGTCAAAGTTGCTCCCGAAGCAGGTACAGAGCGGAACAAAGAGACACTAGTTAGAGAGATGGCATCCATTGCAGAGCAAGCGGCTTTAAGGGCAGTTGATATTGGGCTGCCGGCATTCATGGTAGAGCAAGAGCATGTCTTCCAGCAGACATACCACCCAGACTGGGGTTACGAGTGCACACTTGCACAGGCAGAGATCCTAAAGAAATACTATGACGAATACGGAGTCGGCGCTGTATTAAGGCAGACAGTCGGAGACCTGAGGATAGAGGAGAAAGGAGGCCTCAGGGGCTCTGAGTATGACAATGCAATAGCACAAACAGTCGAGGAGTGCTGCAAGGCTGGAGCTTCAGACATTTGCGCCGAGACTATGGGAGGAAAGTCGGTCCTTGACTATGGTGTAATGAGAGGAGACATTAAGGCAATCCTGTTTGGGATAGGATACCTAGGCAGTATAGACATGGAGTACTTCTGGAAGAGGACGGTTGCCGCATGTGCAAAATATGACACAAGACCCGGAGGCGACACTAACTGCTCAGGAGCTAACACCTGCATGTATGTCGCAGGCGGGCTGCTGGGCAAGGATATGGCGCACACAGCTGCAGCGCTAGCAAGGGCAATCTCAGCCGCGAGGAGCCTTGTCGCAGTGGAGTGCGGCGCGACTGGTCCTCTGAAGGACTGCGGCTATGAGAACACCATAATAAAGGCAATAACAGGCGTCCCAATATGCCAAGAAGGCAAGAACGCAGTCTGTGCACACTCAGACATCATGGGTAACCTGACCTGTCAGGTGGTGGACTGCTGGAGCAACGAGTCAGTCTTCCACAGGGAAGAGATGGGCGGACCTACCCCAGCAGTATGGCTGCAGGCCACAGGCTACGAGGCAGCACTGATGAACACTTCGATCCAGACAGGCAATGCAAAGACGCTCAGGGATCTCTACACGTTCACGGACATGTACAGGGATCCGCAGGGCACGCTGCTTGCGTACCCGAATGCATACAGGGTTGGTAAGGCAATAGTAGAATATGGAAAGGACATATACCTGAGGGCAAGGGCAGCAGCGCTTGAGGCGTCTAAGATAATGATGGAAGCGTATGATGCGAAGCTTCTACAACTGACAAGGTTCGAGCTCGACACGCTGAGGAAATACACAAGCATACTCGAGAGCCTCCCGATGGAAGCAGAGATATTCTTGGACCAGTGCATGAGAGAGTACCCAAGGAAGATACCGACATTTGATCCGAAGAGCTATGGGTTGTGAGGTGTTGCGAAATGTCTTTAATGGATTGGGCTAAGAAAGCGGACTTCGACATGATCTTCAAGAGATACAATGTGATCATCGAAGGACCAGCAATAAAGCCAGAAGACGACCCAGACGTCAAGAAGGTGTTGCCGAAGGACGAGCCGTTCAAGTCGCTGGCAATGGCTGTGATATTCGGAGATGCGGAGAAAGCGGTACAGGCTGCGAAGTCAGCACTCGATAGTGGTACACCCCCGCTTGATGTAATCGAGAAGGGGCTTTCCAAGGGCATGGATGCAGTCAGCGCGCTCTATGCAAAGGCAGCTTACTTCCTGCCCGACATCATGCTCTCGGCCGATGCAATGACTGCCGCCATGGCTTTAGCTGAGCAGAAGCTTGGCAGAGCCAGGGAGAAGAAGGGTACAGTGGTCTCATTCGTCGCCGAGGGTGACCCGCATGACATTGGCAAGAACCTTGTAGTAATGTTCCTAAAGGCGAACGGATTCGAGGCCGTGGATCTTGGAAGGGACGTCCCAGACAAGGAAGTAATCGAAGCTGTCAAGAAATACAAGCCAGTGATGCTTACCGGCACGGCACTTATGACCACAACCATGACCGCCTTCCCGAGGGTTGCAAAGGCGCTCCAGGAACAGGGTGTATCAGTCCCGGTATTCGGTTGTGGCGGCGGTGCGGTGAAGAGGGACTTCGTGGAGTCTTATGACATGGGGGTCTACGGAGTCAAGGCGTTCCACGCACCGAAGCTCGCAGAGGCAGCGCTGGCAGGCAAGAGCTGGAAGGACATCCGCAAGGAATACCCGAAGATCGTTGGAGAGTTTGTTTCGGAGTACGCAGACAGGATGTAAACAACACTCTTCTTTTTTTTGTCTCATTTATTTTAAAAAAATTAAAAACAAGAAGGGATTTATTGTTTTTGTCCCTTGAGCAGGTTTGAGAATTTGAAGACCCGGTCTGGGCATGCCTGCTGGCACCTGAGGCAAGCCATCCCGTCACATAGTTCGGACTTGATCACTAGCCTGTACTTGTCGCCTGCGGGCTCGAGCCTTATTGCATTCTCTGGGCAGCTCTTGACGCAGGTTTCGCAGCCGGTACAGCCGTCGAATTCCCCGATCAATGTTACTCCAATGTTCCTGAGGACCTTCAGACCTTTCTTGCCGAGCTCAGGGATATCCCTCATATAGATCCGCTTTATCTCAGGGTTTGGAAACTTCTTGGGCAGTGGATCGTACCCATATCTCCTGAGGTACTCATTGTATATGGTGATGGGCATGCCCTCATCCCAGTACGATAACTCGAGGGTATATGCCTTCTCGAATACCTTGGAGGTCGCGAGCATTATATGTCTCCCGCGTATACCGTCAGCCATGCTCTGGAGCGTGTCGATCATATCTGGCTTGAGGACGATGTCCTTCGCCATACCAAGGGAAGTGTTCCCAATCTGGTATACCTTCCTTGAGCATGCGGGGATCTGACCTACCTCCATCGACTTGTTCGCGTCGACATAGAACCCAGAGGCCCCTGCCATGTAAGAAGCTTCTATGTCATTTATGCTGATGCCCGCCTCCTGGCAGAGCGAAATGTGCCCTGCGCGAAATGCACCGATTGCCTTCCCCGCCTCGACCAGGTCACGCCTCGTAAAGTAAATGCCGTCCTGGAGGTAAAGCTTCCTGTCCTGGGTTGTGATATTCGGGAGCTTTATCAGCCCAGACTTTATTCCGAGCGCAAGGACCGCAATAACCCCTGTCCCAGTGATCCCTAATGCCTTTCCGCTCATCGGCCCCCTACCGGATACCTCTCCAGAATGGGGGAGAACTATGTCGCCCTTCTCAGCAAGCAACTGTTCGTTCAGAACCGTCATCCTCCAGCCGTTGGACTCGCTGTTTACATCGCAGATCGCCCCCGGAGAGGCGAGCATGCCCTTCTCGATCCGCTGACCCTCAATCGCAGGACCTGCCGCAGCAGAACAGGTAAACACCTCGCCATCGATCACGAGTGCAATCTCGGCGTTCGTTCCAAAGTCCGTCACGAGTGAAGTGCCCCTCTTCTCCAAGACTCCTGATTTTACTAGCATTGCGAGGGCATCGGCACCGATCTCGTGCTTTACACCAGGAGGTATATAGATGTCCGCCTCAGGGTTAAGATCAAGTCCGACCGACCCGGCTTTGATCACGCAAGCGTTCCTCTCAGGCGGCTTTATATTGAAGTCGCGCATGGCATGCTCGCCCCAGTAGGCGAGGTCACGCACCTCGATGTTCTGGAACAGGGAGAGCTGGGTTGGATTTCCGTCCACTGCCACTCTCTCGACTTTAGATAGATCGATTTCGAGCAGCCTGAGAAGCGAGTTTATCGTATCGATTATGAGCTTGTGGGCAATGTCCTCACCAACCTCGACCGCAAAATGCAGGTGATCGATCACATTCGCGCCAGGCAAGGGGTGTCTCAAGGTGATCGCAGTCGCAACAACCTCAGAATTGTTGAGGTCGAGCACCTGAACCCTTATCCCGCTTGTCCCAATATCTATCGCTAGCCCATACAAAAAGCCATTCCCCATCTCAATTTTTACATTAGTTATCACTATGAATAGATATAAATGTATGTTAGATGAATTTAAACTGTAAAAATATGTCGTCTTTTGAATATCTTGCGGGTAGCCTCATGGAGAGGCTGATCAATGTCAAAGGGATCATCGACACGATCCTGTTGCCCGCAGAGCTGAAGAGAGAGATCCTCGCTTCAGAGATATGCGAGGAGTCCAACACAGGGGGGTTCTTCCTGAAATACAATGCAGGGATCAGGGAAGCCCTGAAAAGGGATTATGTGCTCGCCGCCCTTACCGACGAGAATTACACATACCCGTCCGAGCCAGTCGAGCTGATTTATCTCGGCGATACGGTGGGAGTGGAGATCAGGGATAAGTCGCTCTTGGAGGAGTATCGCAAAGATCAGAACGCGATGCTGCTTGGCGACAGCTTTGTGATCTTCAAGGACAGGCTTCCATCAAACAGTGTGAGGAAGGCGCTGGCAGGCGAGATAAAGGTCTTCATACCCCCCATGAGCGTCGGGGTGGAGGCTCCGGATGGAATTCACGGTCTAGTCCTCGGCATGCCATCGACATCCACAGATCTTCTCCTTAAGAATTGGCTTAAAGAGAGAGGGATAGACGTCTCAAAGAAAGACCTTGGGGTAGTACTTATAGGCTTCAATATTAATAAATCATGATCTGTGAACTTGATGGGGATAATGGAGGAGGCACTCCGGCTAAACAGCTTAGGAAGGATCCCAGTCGCACCCGTAATCACCTCCAAGAGAGAGAAGTTTTTGGAACTAAAAAACAGCGAATCTGTGCTGAAAAGATTCGACAGATTTCTGCTCCACCCAGCTGTCTTTGACTCAGGATGGATCTATACACCTTCGAAGCCTTCGCTTAGAGAGCCTGCCCAGATCATCAAAGACATAGATGGTTACGATAACTGAGCGATCTCGGACCATTTGAGTATGCCTTGAAGGTTCATAAGGAAAATGATCTAGTTACGGATTTGGAGAGGAGGCTGGCCGAAACGCCAAGTGTTGTAAGTGGGTTCGTTGAAGAGGTGGAAGAGTGGGTGGTGGCCCATTACTGCGGTGTGATGGGCATAACTCCAATAGGCTACATAACATACTACAGGGGCTTCAACGAGACTATGATGGACATTGCAAAGGAACGGCAGAAAGTCTACAACGCAGCGATGGACATAGCCAGGCTGTACCAAAAGTTCCTCGCAGGCTTTGCAAAGTCTTGCAAAGTACCGAGGGCATGGGTTTCGTTTGCGAATGCGACTTCTGCAATAGTAGGTGATTATTACTTCGAAAAGATCGTATGGCCAACCACGAAGACCATGCTCGAAGGACTGATCAAAGAAGGAGTGGTTCCGATAATACAATTCGAAGAGGATGTCAAGAACCTGAAATTCCTCGGTCAGCTACCAAAAAGGAGCTACATCGTCCATATCTCAGGGGATTCAGACATGCTGAAGGTTACGGAAGCCTTGACCAACCAAGCCGCCGTGATGGGGAACTTCAAGGTTCCAGCCGACCAAGAGGAAGAAAAAAGGATCATAGATATTGCAGGTGCAGTAACCTCGAATGCACCAAAAAATTTGATCATCAGCACTGAAGGGGGAAGTCCATTCATACTCACTTCCAATAATGTAGAGAAACTATCCGCGCTGGAACTGTTTCTGACCAAGGGCTAGTGGTGGTGGAGGTCCTCAACAATCAAGCCGTACTTTGTGCTTGCTTCCCTGACCCTTTCTTTCAGGTAAGATCGCATCTCATCAGACTTGAATCCCTCAAGTGCCATGAACATGGAGAGCTTGAGTTCGCTCCAAGACTTTGGTAGAACGCCAGAGAACTCAACGCCAGTTACCATGTCAACCATGCTTGCCTTGAACCCTGTTCCTCCCGACTCCCCATACGCCTTAATGTGCCCGAGAATCCTCCCTGTCTTCTCAACGCATCTCCTTCCCATCGCGTCCATTATTTCGACCACAAAGGATCTGATTGTATTTTCGTCAAGGACCTTGTTAGATCTGAGGATCCCATAGAAGTCGGCATTACCGACTCCCGAGGCGATCACGGAATCGTCCTGTGCAAGATTCTGCTCAGATGCCCTCAGCTCAACCCTGTCCCCGAGGACAGCTGCGAGCAGATCAGGTATTCCTTCACCCGTAAGGGATGAAATACCGATTATCCGTGTTCCAGGCCTCATTTCGCTTAGTGCGGAGACGATCAGAGGGAGCTCAAATTTCTTGTCGACCTTGTCGATCTTTGTCACTACCAGGATCTCTGCATCACGTGCCTGCTTTGTCAGGAAGTCCTTGAACTCTGCAAGCAGTGAACGGAACCTAACTCCATCAACGAGCGCGAAGGTCGGGGAGAATTCGAGGCCAGGGATAAGGTAAGAAGCCTGAACAAAGAACCTCTTCACTTGGGATGGAAGAGCCACCCCTGTGGGCTCGATGAAGATTACATCAGGGTTGAACTCCTCAACGACATTTTTTATTGTTGAGACCAAATCTGCGCCTAAGGTGCAACAGATGCACCCCCCCAGTATCCTCTTGGCCTTGAGACCGGAGCGCTTGACGAACTCTCCGTCGACGTCCACATCGCCGATCTCGTTAACTATAACAGCTGTCTTGAGACCTAGCTTTTGCGCCTCATTAGCCATCCTTATTATTGAGCTTGTCTTGCCGCTTCCGAGGAAGCCCGAGATCTGCACCAACAGGACCATCAAGTTCACCATTCACCATCTCAAACGTGAACCTTATAAAGATTCCAAAACTTTTTATCCAGTAGGCAAATAACTGATAATACCACAGGGGAGATAAATGAGCGCTAAGGAGAGAGTTTTGAATGTACTTTCCGACCAACCTGTCGACAAGACACCAGCAACTTGCTTCACGCAGGTCGGTATTGTCGAGGCGATGCAGAAAGTCGGGGCACAGTGGCCTGAGGCGCACAGCGATCCAAATAAGATGGCGGTCCTTGGAGCGTCGCTTAACAGGCTAGTCGGTCTTGAGTCGGTCAGGATACCGTTCTGCTTGACAGTCGAAGCAGAGGCAATTGGATGCAAGGTCGATATGGGAACCATAAACAGGCAACCATCAATCAGAGGACCTGCCTTCGAATCGCCGTCACTAGCGGAGATCGGCACAGAGTTCTTGGACAAGGGCAGAATACCGGTCGTGCTCGAGGCGATCAGGATCCTTAAGAAGGAAAACATTGACGCCCCGATCATTGTGGGGATCACAGGACCGTTCACGCTGAGCGGGCACCTGATCGAGACGGAGAGGCTCGTCAAGATGATGAAGACCAAGCCAACAGAGGTAGAGACCCTCCTGGATAAGGTCACAGACGCGAGTATAGCTTATGTAGAGAAGATCGCTGAGGCAGGAGCGGACGTGATCACGGTCAATGAGCCTTCGGCCGCGCCGGAGTTGATTGATCCGCTCTCATTCAGATCCACTATAAAATCAAGGCTCCAATATCTTGCAAATAACATCAAGATAAAAAAGGTATTGCACATCTGTGGCGCGTCCCTGCCTATAGTTGGCGACATGGCAGAGTGCGGCTTTGATGCAATTAGCATAGAGGACAAGGTTGATATTGCAAAAGCTAAAGAAGCAATAAAAAGTGGCGCCGCAGGAAGACCTGCTGGAGGGTTCAGGACAGGAGGCGGGTTCGGAGGAGGATTCGGCGGAGGATTCGGCGGACCGAGGCTCGGAATGGGTGGATCTGCCAAATCGGTGAAGATCGCTGGCAATGTCTCGACCGCAAAGACGCTCTTTACAGGTAAGCCAGAGGAGGTCAAGGAAGAGGCAATAAAAGCGCTTAAGGCAGGAACCGACCTACTCGCGCCGGCATGCGGGATTGCACCAGGCAGCCCATTAGAAAACATCAAGGCGCTTGTTGAAGCAAGGAACGAGTACCAAAAGTAATGATTTTTTTATTTTTTATACATAAAAACATATCAGTTATTTCTATTTTTTTCCATAAATAAGTTGTACACTTTCAGTTATAAAGTATGCCATTGTAAAAACAAATCTTAAATAAGTTGCTTAAATATTAGGCATGGGGATAATATGTCTTTTGTCATATACGCAGCAATGGGACTTCTAGGGCTATGCACAGGTCTTGCAATACTCATCTTCTGCAACTTCAACATCATAAAGACTAAAGAAGGTTATGAACTCGGGAACGGGCAGGCGGCATGGTTTATCTGGGTCGCCGGGGTAGCAGAGTTGATCGCGAGCAGTTACTTTGCGATGCACATGGACTTCCTCGACGCTGCGACGTTCGGAGGATACGGGCTATTCTGGATGGCACTAGGTACCCTGACCTACTGGAAAGGAGACGGAAGGGTCCTTGGTCCAATGGCGATAGCCTACGCGATATTCTCGCTGCCATTGATGTTCGCATATGCAACTGTGAGCTCTACGCTGTTCGTTGTAATACTGATGCTGTTCTTCATCTTCTTGGCGCTGATCCCATCCGCGTGGGAAAAGGGCAGTGCCAAAGTGCTAGGGACGCTTCAGCTCATATGCCTGATATTTGCTGCTCTTGCAATATTAGGGCTAGTGTTCGCAGCGATTCCTGAGCTCGCGGGATACTCCTCCTGGTTCCTGTGGCCACCGCTAATCTAAAAACAACCTTTCTTTTTTTGTGAACAGAAAGAAGGATCGATTTTATACATCTAATCGCATATCCATACTGGGATTGAAGATGCCGATCTGTCCTATTGATACTGGCAGGTACGGAAGCAAGGAGATGAGGGCACTTTTTGAAGAGGAATCCAGACTACAGAGATATCTCGATGTCGAGGCGGCTCTAGCACTCGCCCAAGCAGAACTGGGAGAGATACCGCAAGAGAGTGCGGTGAGGATCAGCAACCACGCGAATGTGAGTGTGGTTACACCCGAGAAGGTCAAACTGAAGGAGGCGAAGACCAAGCACGATCTGATGGCGATGGTCGAGGTGCTCTCTGAGGAGTGCGGTGAGGATGGGAAATACGTACACTGGGGTGCCACAAGCTACGACATCGTCGACACAAGCTGGGCACTGATAATGCGTGACGCCTCAAAGATATTGGAGGCAAAGCTAGGGCGTATAAGAGATCTGCTATGCGATCTTGCGCTCAAACACAAGAGCCTAGTGATGGTTGGAAGAACTCATGGACAGCATGCCGTGCCGGTCACTCTAGGCTTCAAGATGGCGGTCTTCGCTGCAGAGGTAGCCAGGAACATACAACGCCTCAAGGAGCTCGAGAATAGGCTACTAGTTGGGAAGCTCAGCGGTGCCGTGGGCACGATGGCGAGCCAAGGCGAGAAGGCATTCGAGGTAGAGATGGGGGTGATGGAAAGGCTTGGGTTGAAACCAGCGGAGATATCCACGCAGGTTGTCTGCAGAGACAGGATAGCTGAGTTTATTTGCTGGAGTGCAGTCACTGCTTCGGGCTTGGACAGGATCGCAACAGAGATCAGGAACCTCCAGAGGACCGAGATACTCGAAGTCGCGGAGGGATTCGAAGCCAGTACGCAGGTTGGAAGCAGCACAATGCCCCACAAGCAGAACCCGGTCGACTGTGAAAAGGTCTCGGGCCTTGCGAAGGTCATGAGGGGGCTTGTTGTGCCAGCGCTCGAGAACATCCCTCTTTGGCATGAGAGGGATCTTACCGACTCGAGCAGCGAACGCTTCATAATCCCATTCTCGTTCATAGTTATGGACGAGATGCTGACCACAATGGAGAGGGTGCTTAAGAACCTGCGCATATTCCCTGAGAACATGAGGAAGAACCTGAGACTCACCAAAGGGGCGATACTTAGCGAGGCGGTGATGATGATTCTTGCACGGAGGGGCATGGGGAGGCAGGCAGCACATGAAGCCCTAAGGAAAGCATCGATCAGAGCCTTCAATGAAGGGAGGGATCTGAAGGATGTTCTGGCAGAGATGCCGGAGGTGACGGGTCTGATCACAGCCGAGGAGCTTGAAGATCTTCTCAATCCAGAGAATTACATAGGAAAGGCGCCGGAGCTCGTTGAGAGGGCTGTTGCGGCAGCTAGACAAGCGGATGTATAAGAGTTTTTGTTTTTCTGTAGTTATGCATGTTAACTACCACTCAACTTGTTGAGTGGCTTCTCCAATCTGAGCAGTTGGAGTTAAGCGCTGGTTCACAGACATTGCCGGACAAAGGCATATAGCCTAAGTTAAGTTCTGAGTCCTGACGTACTCCCACGGCTAAAGCCTGTGGGCTTGCCTTCGTTATCCACCTCATGGCCCCATTATCGTAACTGCACTACGGCTATTCAAAAAGTTCCCTGAACTACGAAACGAGTATTGGAAGGGAAAACTGGAGTCCAAGCTACTACGTGGGGACAGCGGGGCATGTCTCAGCAGAAACCATACGAAAGTACATCGAGGAGCAGAAAAGGACTTGACGAAACTCATTCATCAGCTCTACAAGCAGAGTGATCTTCTTGTTATTGACACTCACACTGCCTAAAGTCGGTAGTTTTCTTGCGGATAATTTATAAAAATTTTTTATACCATAAATATCAAGCCAGCCAAGCATTGCGGTTATTTTTGCATCAGAAATAAGGAAAAAATTTATGGACAGCCAGGTCGAGAAAAGTGGGATCATGGAGCCTAAGAATAGAGCCATGCTTGGCGTTTCCTCTAACATATTGCTGCTTGGTTTGGTCAGTTTCTTCACCGACATCAGCACTGAGCTCATAATGGCCGTGCTACCCACATTCCTTGTCATAAGCCTAGGCGCCACCCCTGAGATCGTGGGGACGATCGAGGGGATCGCAGAGAGCATGACCTCGTTCTTGAAATTGGTTTCAGGGGCTATTGCGGACAGGACGGGGAAGAGAAAGAGGCTCACAGCTATCGGCTACACGCTCTCGAACGTCACAAAGCCGATAATGGGATTCGTCACGAGCTGGCTTGGCGTCCTCTTCCTCAGGGTAACGGACCGTATCGGGAAGGGGCTGAGGACTGCGCCAAGGGACGCAATGATCGCAGACTCATCAGACAGCAGGATCGGCAGGTCTTTCGGAATCCATAGGAGCCTAGACCAGCTCGGGGCAATAGTTGGGCCCATACTCGCATTCCTGCTCTTGGTGCCTCTGGGGTACGAGGGGATCTTTCTCTTAACGGCGATACCAGGGGCAATAGCCATAGCAATCCTTGTACTCTTTGTAAAGGAACCGCCCTCTAAGACCAAGCCGAACAAGGCGATACTGAAGAACGCGAGGGCGATAATGAACAGGAGCTTTTCATTGTATATTGTCTCTGCGGCTTTTTATGCCGCCTCAGCAATCAGCTACGCATTCATCCTCCTGAAGGCGATAGAGGTAGGGATACCAGCTGAGATGACCCCTCTGGTCTACGCGCTTATCCAGCTTTTCCATGTCTTATCAGGAGTCCCTGCGGGGGAGATCTCGGACCGGTTTGGGAGGATCAGGGCAGTGCAGATCGGTTACCTGTTGCTTCTGATCTCCTTCGGAACGATTGCTGTTTCCTCAGAGCCGTGGATTTTCATCCTTGGGGCAGTTCTCTTCGGGATGCACCAGGGGACCGTCGAGACCTCCCAGCGGGCTGTGATACCTAGCCTAGCCAAAGAGGAGTTCAAAGGCACTGCCTATGGCATCTACAACATGGCAGTGGGCATAGTTGTACTGCCGACGAACATTGCGGCAGGATTTATATATACATCTTTCGGGAGCGGGTACGCTTTCCTGTACGGGTCAATCCTTGCTTTAATGGCATCCATTTCAATGGCCGCAACGCAGAGGACGCTGAAGACAAAGAAGTAGACGGGTATGAAGAAAAGGGATGAAGCTCAGTGCTTGAGCCTCATTTTCATCCAGCCCCTCCCGTAGCACCTGAAGCCGAGCTTCCGATAAAAGTCCTGCCTCTCGCTCCTGGCGCGGAGTGTGATCCTTACCTGTGGCTCCTTGAAGCTCGAATCCACAATATCAATGAGCTCTTCTATGAGCCTGGACCCGATGCCCATGCCTCTCTCGCTCGGCAGCACAGCAACCCACTCTATCCTTACGGTCGGTATTGCAGTGTTCAGGCATCGCGCCGAGATTACCCCGACGACTTCCCTCTCTTTCTTGGAGACCAGGCATATCCAGCCCTTGTCGCACCTTATGATTCTCTTCGCTTCGCTGTGCCAACTCTTGATCTTGTAGTATGAGGCCTCTCCTGGGAAAGACGCCTTCAGCACGCTGGCTATCGAATCGACGTCCCTAGATAGGGCGGGGACAATTTTGAACTCCGCAGGTTGGGCTTCCATGCTGTTCTCAGCCAAGTACATAGAGCATCTACCAAGGTTTAGGATACGAGCTTTTCCACTACCTCCTCGAATGCCTTGTTGCTGTACTCCTCAATCTTTCCATGATCACAGGCAGCCGAGAGCGCTGGGTCGATCGGCAATGAGCCTAGGAATTGCGTATTTATCTGCTCGGCCATCAATTTCCCTCTGCTGTCCCCGAAGAGCCGGATGATTTCACCGCATTTGGGACACTGGACGTAGCTCATGTTCTCCAAGACCCCAACTATCGGCACGGCCAGCATCCTCGACATCTGAACCGCCTTTGCTACAATTATGCCTGCGAGCTCCTGTGGTGAAGTCACGACCACGATCCCATCAACTGGAAGGAGCTGCAGCACAGTCAGCTGCGCATCGCTAGTGCCCGGCGGGAGATCCACGAGGAGGTAGTCAAGTTCGCTCCAGTCCACATCTGTATAGAACTGCTTGATCGCGGTGCTCACGAGAGGCCCTCTCCAGATCACAGGCGTCTCTTCCTTGCCGAGGAGGAGGTTCATCGAGATTATCTTAATCCCTTTGCTCGAAGTTGCGGGGATGATCTTCCCCTCGAGCACAAAGGGCATTTCATTGACGCCAAAGATCTTTGGTATGCTTGGGCCTGTGATGTCGGCATCAAGTATGCCAACCTTAAGACCGCGCCTCTGCATCCCCACTGCAATCATCGCAGTGACAGAAGACTTCCCGACCCCGCCCTTGCCTGAGAGGACTGCGAGGATCCGCTTTATGCCCTGCTTTGGAAGCTTGCCGGGCATCGGCAGAGTCTTCCGCTTCTCCTTTAACTTTTCAATTAACGCTGATCTCTCCTCGTCATTCATAACTACTGCCTCGACCGCGACTGATGAGACCCCATCGAGGCTGCTAAGGGCTGATTCAACTTCATCCTTTATCCTCCCCGCAAGTGGGCAAGATTCGGACGTAAGCGCTATGTCAACCGAGACATTACCTCCCTCCACCGAAACACCCCTTACCATCCCAAGGGTAACTATGTCCATATCAAGCTCCGGATCCACAACTTTCTGGAGTGCGCTCATCACATCTTCTTTCGTGACCATTCGAGCCACCAATACGCTAAAAAAAGTGTCTATGCTTATAAACCTCACAGAAGGTTTTTTAGGGTCGGATGGATAATCTATCCATATGCTGAGAAACAACGGCAGGCTCTCAAGGACACAGAAGATAACGTACACGAGCCTGTTGATCGCCTTGGCGGCGGCATTACGGCTTGTAAAATATGCCCTGTTCGGCCCTGTCCAGTTCATCAACTTCCCTGGCATCTTCACGATACTGGGAGGGATACTCTTCGGTCTAGTTACGGGAGGGGTGGTCGGGGTCGCTTCTTACGTGGTGTCAGATATAATCATCGGCGCCCCGGGTCCGTGGACTGCCGTGAACTGCATTGTGATGGGGATAGTGGGGTTTGGGTCAGGGATCATATGGAGTAGGAAGGACAAGAGTAGGATCTCCAAGATGGGCATACTCATTGGCGCATACATAATCATGTTCGCTTTCGATGTGGTTACATCTTGGACTCTTTTTGTGATAATAGGATGGGATCCGATCTATGCACTGGTCATGGGGGTACTCGGGCTCTTCATACCTACCATGACCTCAGGCGGATGGATGGTTGCAGTTGGACCGATAACCGAATTCACAACAGCATCGTTAATAGCGATGCTCGTGCAGGTACTCGCAAAAAACAAGTCTAAGTGAGCAGTGATCCTAGCTGACTGACCAAAATGGTCTTGAATTCCAAAGTGAGTATATAAAAAAGAAAAGGGATTAATTGTTTGTTAGAACTTTCAGGACCCACTTGACCGATTCGCCGTTCTTGAGTTGCTCTCGGAATGCCATTCACTCGCTAAGGCGTATATACTTTCAGGACCCACTTGACCGATTCGCCGTTCTTGAGGATGTACTGGTCGGCTCCTACATAGCCCTCCACCCAATCCAAATCGACGTCAGACCAGACGTAATAGAGCCAGTAGGTGCTCGCGCTTTTGTTCTCGAGGACGCCGTTGATTCCATTTACCAAGATGCCAGAAGAGTACTCAGTATAGTTTACCTGCGCCACTTTTAGTGTGGCGTTGAGCAAATCAGATCCTATGGGCACATATGTGTCATTATTCCACACAGTAGTGCCATTTCCATAGTCAATTCCCAAATTGACTTTTATTACCACATCATCGATCACTGATTCATAGTTCTCAATGAGAACCTGCTGGTTCTGAGATGTCTGGTAGTAGTAAGCCAGCCCAACTGTAGCCCCTATAGCCCATATCAAAAGCACCCCTGAAATTATGGTCCATGTGTTTCTTGCCATTTAGATCCCCTATAATGGATAGATAATCCATCCATATTTAAAAACTTTAGTATGAGCAAGCAGGCAGGCAGGCAGGGCAATAACAAGATTAATTCGTTCGTGCTCATTCTGTGTGATCCAGGTGCTTCATACGCCGGTGCTGATCCCCGAGATAGGGATGTTAGTCTCCGACACACTCCCTCACCACTCGTGCAGGAGGTGCGGCAGATGCTGCACCAGCAAGCTAGTCCCCCTTTACAGCAAGGACCTTGATAGGCTCGATGGCTTTAAGGGCTTTTACCTGCCCACTACCGCCCAAGAAAGGGAGATCACCGGGGCAGAATGCAAAATGAAGATGGTCAAGTCGAGGTGCGTGTTCCTGGAGGGGAGAAGGTGCACGGTCTACGACAGGAGACCGGATACCTGCCGGAGGCACCCATTTATAGTGACTGGAAGGAGGATCCTGGTCTCTACAGCCTGCCCCGGCATAGACTGGTCAAGAAAAGGGGACGGATGCCTTCCTTACTACAAGGGGCTGTCTTCGGGCATTAGTGAAAGCCTGGATCAATTCATCGATGTGAGAACCAAGATCAGGTCTCGACGGACTCGACTCTGAGCCCTTGGTCAGAGACGGTGGCCCTAAACGGCATGCCCCCGACTATCCGGATGGCGGTCGATACTTCGACCTCCCTGCCTGGGCAGAGCGCGATCATGCATCCGCCTCCACCTGCACCCGTCATCTTCGATCCTACGGCCCCGGCGAATCTGGCAGAATACACCATATCGTTCATGGACTTTGACGATACGCCGAGGGAGTCCAGAAGGCCGTGGTTTATGTTCATGAGCCTCCCCAGCGTATCCAAGTCGCCCGAAGCCAAGGCGTCCTTCGCCCGCTCTGATATCTTCCCAATGCTCTGGAGCGTGGGCGAGACGATCTCAGGATACGCCTCCCTCAGCGCCCTTACCTTCTTGACCAGGTCGGACGTGCTGAACTCCCGCTCGGAATACCCAATTACCATCGGGAGGTCGCAGACCGTTGGCAACTTCTCAATGGGCTGTTGGGCAGCAGGCATGATGTAAAGGATCCCCCCATACGTTGCCACAGAGGTATCCATCGGGCTTGCCAACCCCTGAACCCTTCGCTCGGTCTCATGAGCGAGGCGGGCGATCTCCTGAAACGGGAGCTCCTCCCCCATCAGTATGGAGTAAGCCGCCACTGTGCCGACCGCCACCGCAGCAGATGTCCCGAGTCCGGCACCAACAGGCATCTCTGACCTTATCGCCACGTTCACGCCACCCCTCCTCCCCAAGTATTCAGAGACAATCTCTATCGCCTTCCTTACGTACCCGACAGCGCTGACTACCATCCCGTAGTCGGTCTCAACGATGATCTCAGGGCTCTCCTCGTTGAATGTCAGGACGATCCCAGGGACTTGGAGGTCCATGGCAGCGATCTTTATGAGCTTGTCAGGGCGCCCCTCGACCGAAACGGTGAGCCTCTTCCCGATTGCGGCGACCAAGGCAGGTTCACCATAGACAACGGCGTGCTCCCCAAACAGAGAAACCTTACCTGGAACCGAGATCGTGACCCTCATCCCTGCCACCAGCATATAAGGTTTTGAATTCCTTTAGTATTTAAGTGTGGTCAACAGATACTCTATGATCAGCACATGGGGAGCAATTAGAATGAAGGAGAGACTCTTCGGAATTGGCGATAGGGTGCTCAAGGGTTTCCTCTCTGCAGGGGCAGATCAGGCGATAATAATCCCGAGCCATGTTGAGAGGCTCATGGTAAGGTTCTCAAACAACAAGACGACGGTCGTCCAGAACTGGAGCGTGATGGGCATTGATGCACTCACGCTCTTCGGCAGGAAGAAGGTCATAACAAGGCTGGAGGACCTTTCTGAGGAGGGGATCAGGAAGTGTGTAGAACGGGCAGTCAAGAGTGCCCCCTTGGTATCGGATGCCGAGACAATAACGGATATTGAGGCAACAAGGTTCCCCGACAGGTGCTCTCCCCAGGCAATAGACCCTGAAGTAATCAACGACTGCGTGAGTGCATCCATAGGGGCTGCCCTGAGGGAGGGGGGAGAGAGGAGCGCCGGGGTCTTCAACGCTGAGGTTAGGAGGGTGGCTCTCCTGACCAGCAGCGGCGGAGAGGGTTATGATGAGAGGACGGCCTTCGAGCTTAACGTGAGGGCGTTCGCTGGGGAGGGTTCAGGGCAGGGGCTAACCTGCGCCACCGAGATGCGCAACCTCGATGCCGAGAGGGCAGGGGGCGAGGCAGGGAGGATCGCGGGCATGTCGAAGGAGTGCGCCCGATGGAGCGAGGGCAGTTATGAGGTGATACTTGGCCCGATAATATTCGCGAACCTGATAGAGAGGGTCGGGGACGCAAGCTCGGCCTTCAGCGTAGAGGCGGGCGTGTCCTTCCTCGCCCAAAAGATCGGCGAAAAGGTCGCTTCCGAAGCGCTGACGATCGAGGACGACGGATCAGACCCCGAGGGGATCAATTCGAGGACTTTCGATGACGAGGGTGTCGCCCTGCGCAAGACCACACTCATCGACTGTGGGAAGATGGTGACCTACCTGCACAACAAGTCGACGGCTAAGAGGTTCGGGACGACCAGCACAGGAAACGCAGGGTGGGTGGCACCATCGCCCTGGAATCTGAAGGTCTCTGCGGGGGCTATGAGCATGGAGGAGATGATCAGGGAGACAAGGAGCGGGGTCTTTGTAGTCAGCAACTGGTACACAAGGTTCCAGAACTATGCCACCGGCGATTTCTCGACAATATGCAGGGACGGGACTTTCCTTATCGATGGGGGAGAGGTCAAGGGTGCCCTAAGGGGCGTCAGGATAAGTGACAACTTGCCAAGGATCCTCGCTTCAATCAGGCAGGCCAGTTCAGACCGGAGGTGGGTCCGATGGTGGGAAGTCCGTACGCCTTCGCTAGTGCCTGCAGTGCTAGCACCTGGCGTGAGGCTGACGAAGGCGCAGGGCAGCTGAAGACCGCTCATCTATCATAACACCCTTCAGCCAGCAGCCTCATGATCGGATATCTTCAGGGCCTTGTCCAGTGCATTGATCCCTATGTCCACCTCGTGCTCATTGATGATGAGTGGCGGTGCTATTACGAGATGGTTTATCCAAGCATACTGGTAGACGCCTAAGCGGTACATCTCGGACGCGACTCGGTCAACCATCAGGGGCAGACCCTTAGCCTTGTCGGCACGCGTGTTGAAAGGCAGGCGACTCGACCTGTCCTTCACGAGCTCGAGTGCCCAAAATAGACCCTTGCCCCTGATATCACCAACAGAGGGGTGTGCCGCCTTCAGCTCCTCCAGCCGCCTCTGTATGTACCTGCCTACAACCCGCACATGCTTGAGCAGGTCCATCCTCCTGAACTCGGATATCACTGCAGGAACCGCAGCCAGAGAGAGCGGGTGGGCCTCGTAAGTGTGGCCGTGGACGAAGCCCGTCTTTTCCACCTCTTCTGCAATACCCCGCCTAACCGCTGTGATCCCCAAAGGCGCATAGGCACCCGTGCTCCCCTTCGCCGTCGTTATGATGTCCGGAACCACGCCCCAGTGCTCGCATGAAAACCAGGCGCCGGTCCGGCCCCAGCCAGCCATCACCTCATCTGCGATGAAGAGCGCGCCGAACTCATCGGCAATCCTCTTCAGGCGCGGGAGGTATTCGTCCACGGGAACGATCACGCCGTTGGTGCCTACGATGGGTTCCACAATGATGCCAGCCACATTCCCTTCATTCTCGATCATATATCGGACATACTCTGCGCAGGCGATCCCGCACCCAGGGTACGACAGCTTGAAGGGGCACCTGTAGCAGTAGCAGTCTGGCGCAAAGACGACCCCCGGAACATTGCCCGTGGGCTCACCCCCCAGGCGCCTCGGGTCTCCCGTGCAAGAGGCCGCACCAGCCGTGGAGCCGTGGTAAGACGCGTACCTCGAAATTATCTTGTATGCCCCCCGGGGCTTCTGGTAGTGCCTCACAACCCTCAAGGCGGCCTCGTTCGCCTCGCTGCCAGAGGTCGAGTACAGCAGCTTGTCTAGCCCGGGTGGGAGGACCTCCAAGAGCGATCTTGTTGCCCTCGCCCGGACCTCTACGGCAAATGCCGGGCTTATGAAGGGCATCCGCCTGGCCTGATCAACAATCGCCTCAATGACTGCCCGGTTCTTGTGGCCTAAGTTCGAGCACATAAGCTGGGAAGAGAAGTCCAGGATCCTCCTCCCCGATCCCTCAATGAGGAAGACCCCATCGGCATCCACGATCCGCACGGGCCTTTCCCAGCCCCTCTGACGCCACCATGTATTAAAAAGGTGGAGGGACAGCTCCTCGCTGATGCTTTCGTCTCCGTCCTGCAAGAGTGCCACCAGACGAGTGGTCTACTCCCATTGATCGGATAATAAGCTTTCCCGGCTTGGTGCCTGCCCGATATTGCGAATTGATGAAGGCAACGCAGAGGTCGTGTTCCTCTCCCTCTTCGGGAATTCAATCGCCGGGGTTCTAGAGGTTGATCTTCCATAGACGCTGCCACAGCATGACCCCAAGAACGTCCTGCCGACAAGGTTAAGAGGTCCTGGGGGAGACAGCTTCATGGGGATGCCGTTGGCTAGGATGAAAGGCTTCAGAAGGCTCACCAAGGTCGCCGATGCGCTTGAGATTGTCCTGAAGGAATCCTCGAAGGTAAGGGTAGGCGGAGAGGTCATCAGTGCAGAGAATGCCTTCGGGAGAGTCCTTGCAGAGGACGTTGTATCCCAATACGATGTGCCCCCTTATGACCGGGCAGCAGTCGACGGTTATGCGATAAGGAGCGAGGAGGCTTTAAGCGCCTCCCAGTCAAACCCTGCGATATTCAGGGTCGTGGGTACTGTAGGGGCGGGTGGAGGACAATGGAAGGTCGGGTCGAACGAAGCAGTCGAGATATATACCGGCGGGGTGATGCCGGAGGGCACTGACGCAGTCGCGATGGCAGAAGACTGCGAGAGGAAAGGCGATGAGGTGCTGGTGCTGAGGGCAGTGCCGAAGTACGCGAACGTCTCCAGGAAGGGCGAGGACATCAAGAGGGGCGAGGTCGTTTTCAGGAAGGGGCATTTGTTGAAAGCCTGGGACATCGGAGTCCTATTGTCGATAAGGATGCGGGAGGTGGCGGTCAGATCGAGACTGAAGGTAGCAATACTCTCGACAGGGTCTGAGCTGGTCGAGATCTCAGACCCAAAGGCACTAGATGGATGGAGCGTCGTGGACTCGACCAGGCCCATGATCAAGGCGCTTCTGGCACAAGCGGGCTGTGAGGTTGTTGATGGCGGGATCGTGCAAGACAGCCTGGAGGAGATAAGGGATAGGCTCACAAAGCTCGCCGAGGGGGCAGACTTGCTAATCACCATCGGCGGGACGTCTGTCGGGGGGAGAGACCTCGTCCCAGAGGCTCTGGAGGGGGTGCAGGGATCGAGATTGCTTTTCCATGGAATAGCCGCAAAGCCCGGGAAACCGCTAGGCTTCGGGCTATACATTGGAAAGCCCCTCTTCATGCTGCCAGGGTACCCCGTCTCAGCACTAGTTGGGTATGAGAGCTTCATTGAGCTGACAATATCATCCATTACGGGCTTCCCGAGGAGGGAAAGGAGAAGGGTCAAGGCAAGGCTCTCCAGGAGGGTCCCAACGAGCCCTGGGATCAGGCACTTCCTAAGGGTTACCCTTGAGGGTGAGGGTGACGGTCTGATGGCAAAGCCTATAGCACTGACAGGTTCAGGTCTCCTCTCATCGGTTACGAAAGCGGACGGCATGGTGATAATAGCCGAGGACAAGGAGGGGCTGGAAGAGGGTGAAGAGGTAGAAGTCGAACTTCTGGGTGATTGACTTGAATGGGGATGGAAGGAAAGTCTTCCACAGGCTCGCAACCATTGAGGAGGCTGCGAGGATGCTCGAGGAGGCTGCGACTCATGTGCCAGAGCCAGAGAGGGTAAGGCTTGACCAGGCGCTAGGGAGGGTCATTTCCAAGACGGTTTATTCAGGGATAGACCTCCCACCTTTCGACAGGGCAGAGATGGACGGTTATGCAGTCGTGTCCTCGGACACAGACGGGGCAAGCGAGACTGCCCCCTTGAGGCTCAGGGTGGTCGGCAGGGTTGACGCTGGCTCTGCCTATGCTGGTGAGGTGCCCAATGGCTGCTGTGTTGAGATAGCCACCGGCGCACCCATACCGAGGGGCGCGGATGCAGTATTGATGGTCGAGTACACCTCACGTTCTGATGGGTTTATTGAGGTCTACAAGCCGGTGACCCCAGGGGAGAATGTCGCTTATGCTGGATCGGACCTCGAGATTGGGGAGGTCGTGCTCAGGAAGGGTTCAACTGTCGGGGTCAGGGAAGTCGCACTGTTAGCCTCCACCGGGGTCAGGGAGGTCGAGGTGTACGGCAGGCCAAAGGTTGGGATAATCTCAACAGGGAACGAGATAGTCGAACCTGGGTCCAAGCTTTGCCCCGGGAAGGTCTATGACGTGAATTCCCACATGCTTGAAGCGGCTGTGAGGGAGGCGGGCGGGATCCCGTTATCTTTCGGTAGGGTCGGAGACGACATGGAGGCTATAAGGGTGGGGCTCGAATCCGCACTCAATGGCACAGACCTGATCCTCATATCGGGCGGCACCTCGGCAGGTCTCGGGGACGTGGTCTACAGGGCGATCGGGGGTCTCTGCGATCCGGGAATCCTAGCCCATGGTCTCCACATAAAGCCCGGCAAGCCAACGGTTATAGCTGCACACATGGGCAAGGCTGTGATCGGCCTCCCGGGATATCCTGTCTCAGCACTGATGGTCTTCAACCAGATAGTCAAGCCGTTGATCCATAGGATTTCAATGGCCAAGGGCAAAGGCGAAAGGACTCTCGAGGCGAGGTTGACCCAAAGGGTAAACGGCGCGAAGGGGAGGAGGTGGTTCCTCACCGTGCACGTGCTTAATGGAGTTGAGGAGAAGGCTTACCCTGTTTTTGCTAGCTCTGGGGCGATTGGAACCCTTGCCAGAGCAGATGGATACATCGTTGTCCCTGAGGATCTCGAGTACATAGAACGGGACGAGATGGTCCAGGTGAGGCTCTTCGGAGACCATGAAGACAAGGAGGACCTAGTGCTGATGGGCAGCCACTGCCCCGCACTGGACATACTACTCGAGGTGCTGTTCGAGGAGGAGGGGATAAGTGCGAGGGCGCTGAATGTAGGATCAATGGGTGGGCTGAGCTCGGTCGCAAGGGGGGAGTGCGACCTTGCCGGGATCCATCTGCTGGACGAGGAGACGATGACCTACAATGCGCCATTCGTGAGGAGGGCCGGGCTTCCCGACTGGTGCCTTGTGAAGGGCTACAGGAGGAGGCAGGGCATTGCGATCCCGAAGGGAAATCCCAAGGGCATAACTGGCTTAAGGGACCTGATCAGGGAAGACCTAATCTTTGCGAACAGGAACAGGGGATCTGGGACGAGGGTCCTCACCGACCGGCTCCTCAAGGGGATCGCACAGGAACTTGGGATCGAATTTAAGAACCTAGTTGGCAAGATTAGGGGTTATAGATCCGAGTTCAAGACACATTCATCAGTGGCTGCAGCGGTGGGGCAAGGGCGGGCTGATCTTGGGGTATGCGTGGAGAGTGCTGCGGCGGCGTATGGGCTCGAGTTCATACCAATCGGTGATGAAGAGTACGACTTTGTGATCAATCCAGCGAGCAAGGACAAACGTGCAGTGAGGGAGTTTCTAGGCTGCCTCAGATCCAAAAAATTCAAAGAGATGGCGCGGAAACTGAAGGGCTTCTCATTCCAGTGAGTGAAGGGGCAACCAATCCCTTTTCACCCGTTGGGGAGGGGATGCGCTTTGCGGCGTAGCCACATGGAGAAGGAAGGATCCCCGCTATGGTCTGCGCGCGAAGGCAGCCTATACGGGGGACTGCAAGATTATCTACATAATAGTACGAAGGGATATGCATGCCAGACCTTGAATGAAGGACAGCCCTCGATCTTCAAAATATCGCATATTGGCAGTTTTCCTGTTCGGAGGATCAAGCAGTGCCAGCATGGAGGCGATAGGGGAGCAAATGCGGGAAGGGAAGAGGAAGGAGGAGGAGAAAATTCCTCTTCGGGATCAGGATGCAGGAGATAGCTGTGCCCAGAAGGGTATCCAATATTCTTTCTTTGACTCGAGAGGGCAAGCAAGGCAACAAGCGGAACTTCCCCCCAACAGTGGGCACAAGCATCGGTCTCGGCTACTCACCCAAAGTGCTTGGTTTTTGCTCTCCAGTCTCGGTCGGTGTAAGGCAGTGAACCGCCTTTATCTGTCGGAAGGGGACCCCGCTGATAAAGCTAGCAAGATAAATAAAGAGAGAAAGAGAGACGGGGCAGGATCATGGATCCCGTTATGCGACACCAAGGCATATGGTTTCAGCAGGCCGGAGAAAAGGATCATGAATAGCAGCACGACAGCATCCGTACAAGGTTAAATAGCAACGCTCCTTATGGTATACTCGGTGTCTAGTATGGTCAATGTCGTAAACGTGAGCCTGAGCCACATATCAGGCGAGAGATTGATAGACCTTGAGGGGGGAATCACAAACCTTCAGGTCACGACAAACATAAGCATCACGAAGATAACACAGGCTCACGGAATGCTTGAGGTTGACTTCGTATTTGCAGTGAATTACAACCCGGCGATCGCTAACCTCACCCTGAAAGGTGTAGCCAAAGTGTCCGGGAATGAGAAAGAGCTCGAGGAAGTGAAGAGGAACTTTGAGGAGAAGAAGATCCTGCCGCCAGTCGTGCTCCAGTCGATCTCAAATATCTCCTTCATTGAAGGGATCTTCCTGGCGAGGTCCCTGAACATACCTCCTCCGATACCGCTGCCGACCATCCAGCAGCAAGAAGCCCCGAAAGGCAAGAGCCCAAGCTACATAGCATGACGCTCGTACGGGAGTGCCATGCTATAGGCGGCTGTGTTGCATCTTGGAGTGGCATGCATCTCCGAAGGGAGGGGGGAGGCAGGATCTATGAGCAGGATAGTCACCCTAAAGGAAAACACGAAAGATCCGAATTTGGTGTTGCCAAATGTGGAGGGGATCTGCGAAGAGATACACAAAAGGGCGGTCGGGGAAGGCACCCTCTTCAGGACGATCGGGATCATAGCAATTACCTCTGATCTGGGCATAAAGAAAGACTAGGACGAAGAGGCTGCCAGCGCCCACCGACGATTTGGGAATTCTGAAGGGGAGAGCGCTGAACTTTTCAGGAAATTTCTCAAAAGCACTGACAAGGAGCTAAGAAGGATCGGGTCCACATATCTGATTTCACAAGAGAAAAGGGGCAAACGCCACTTGCAAGCTACACCGAGTGACAGTAAGACCAAAGTCCCGCAATGGTAAACCCCCATGCTGAAAAAGCTTATTTTTTCCACACCCAGAGATCAGTTGGTGAGCTTTTTGGACCAGCGCGAGATATCTAGGAAGCTGATCGAAAACCTTGGGATTGAAAAAGTCCCCATTGCGGTCAAGTTTTTGAGGGCAGGGGAGAGCGTACCAGGAGGCTTTTCAGTCCCCCAGAAAAGAATACGGTTCTGTCAGGCTGTGATGGAGGCAACATGGGGCAAGGCACTTGCCGTTCAGCCTACTGACATGGCGTGCGGACCAGGCCCAGGTTCCTTCGGAGCGCCTGTAAAGGACAAGGTATCCAAGGGAGAGGCCCACCACGCCCTCGGGCTCTTCGGCAAACCAGAGGCCGCCTCAAGGTGCCTCGGTTCGAACGCCAAGATGATGCCAGGCTCGGTTGCCTGTGTCCTGGTCGCCCCATTGGATCTAGCTCTTTTAGAGCCCGACGTCGTAATACTCAGGGTTAATCCGGAGCAGGCGATGTGGCTGTGCCAGACCTGGACGTACTACGAAGGATGCCACCTGAAGATAGACCTCCAGACCGAAGCATCTGTCTGCTCGGGCATTGCGGTCGCCACCTACCTCAAGAATGAGATCCAGATAGGGTTCGGGTGCTACGGATCGCGCTCTGCCACGGATATGGAGTGGGGGGAGATGCTTGTCGGGATCCCCGGGGGGCTTCTGGAGAGGACTGTGGAAGTATTGATGAAATTGAGCAAGCCCATCTCTGACGCAAGGAGCAAAAGGGTCTTCAAAGAGGCATACCCAGAAAAAGGGGGTTCCTGAGCCCCAAGGACGGAGCAACCGGCGAGGGGCGTCCAATTCGCCGTGGATCTTCAGCTACCGCACCAACCGGCTGCCTGGGGGATACATTCACAAGCAGGTGGAGTTACAATTGTAGCGATCTGGTAGTTAAAGGAGGTGATAGATCAAAATGGAAACGATCGTACGGGTTGATGGCAAAGACGTGCCCCTGAACGAATTTGTCTCGAGGATACTTGCTGGAACGATCTCTGGCGCAGTCACATCATTGAGGGGGGTCGGCGAGGACTGGAATAGAATAGAGATCGAAGTGAGGCGCGCCTGATCCCGTCATCCGACGAGTTCGAGCTTCACTTCAGCAAACATCTCTTTCTTTGCCTTGCAGATAGGGCAAAGATACGGCGGCTCGTCCCTGAGCGCGACGTATCCGCACTGCTTGCAGTACCAAAGCTTCATGCCTGGTGCACCACTCTCCTTTTTCTCAACATCTGGCTTCTCAGCAGCCTTTACTGAAACGCTCACAGGGGTCCCAGCAGCGGAGATTGCGGCCCGCTGTTTTTGCGGAGGCCTGCGCTCCGGAACCGGGTTAAGGGGAGTTTTTCCCTCGAAGATGTCCTTTCTCACGTAGAGGGCACAGTAGCATGCCCCATATTTCTCCACATCAGCATCCCTGTAGTCGCATGGGCATATTATGTCACGGTCCAGCTCGAACTTCCCAGTCGCAATCCTGCAGGGGCAAGAAGGATACCCATACCGGCGCTCGTTCTCCACCAGCCCCGCGAGGAGGTCATTAAGGAAAGAGGTGTCTGGGTTCAAGAAGTATCCCCTAGATTTTGCGTCGCTTTCAGCCCTCCGTTTAGCTTCCTCTAAGCCCGTCAAACCCCAAGCGCCTCCTTAAGCTCATCCTCCCTGAAGCCGAGTATCCCGACATTATCATCAATGATTATGTATGGGAAGCTCATCGGCGCGCCACGTCTCTCGAGTTCTGACCTGATTACTTCGATGTCCTCTTTCGAGCACAGGTCCACGTCAACATATTCGAACTCAATCCCGTGATCCTCAAGAAACTTCTTCGTCTTCTTGCACCAGGCGCAGGTGCTCAGAGCATAAACAAAGACCTTGTGTCGCCTGTCGTTGCCAAGGACTTTAACTATTTTCATTTCGATCACAGGGTAAAATGACCTGCGAATTGATATAAAGCTTTTTTAAGGACTTTTTCACAGATGCGCCTAAATGTATCCGTTTTTGATGTGCTATTCGACGGTTCTTGCAGACCAGACTAGATCATGTTGGGGCATGTAGCCAAGATCGCCTTTGCCCTCTCTATGCCGTAGGCACTGTTCTGGATCACCTTCCCATTGGGAGTGCGGCAGGCTGCATGGTGGACAGCCGCATCTGCCCCTCTAGCACCAAGCCCACTGGTGCCAGGTCGAAATGACATGCTGAACCCAGATGCCCAAGGGGATGACCGGACCGGCATGCCGCTGCTCTCATGGCAAGCGCAACCACACCGTGCCCCTTCTTAATGAGTGCCTCTGACAGGTGACGCCTCCTCCCCCGCCTTCTCTTCTGCGAACGCACATGGCTGCTCGGAGAAGGGGTCCAAGAAAGCATCTGATACCCCCTACGTCTTTGTCACCGTCTCTCCCAAGGTACATCCGCAGGCACGCTGCAGATCCCGTCCCTCCTCGACTGTGAAGCGGCGAATGTGCTTGAACTCCCTTCCGTAGTAGCTCGTCGAGGGTATTGAGGACATCAGATCACCAGGGTAGAATGCCTCTAACCAGGATGTCACGAATGGATTGAATATGCCGAGTATGCCCTCCTTCCCCTCGTCATCCATCATCTCATATGTCTTGGGGTCCAGAAGGAATACGTGCGAGAGCGGGTGGGGCATCTTGTTCACGGATCCGTACTTGTCTATGAGCGGAGTGAGTGCCTCGGTCATGCCAAAGACGTCCATGAAGGGCGACGGGATCTCTGTGCCCGAAGCGTCGTTCGCCAAGAAATACTTGCTAGAAAGCGAGACTATCTCCTCGTAGGGTGGAAGTGCATGTCCCTTGGGGCCTCCCCCTGTAACGATAACGCCTCCCCGTCCCAGCCCGATTGGCGGCATGCCGGTGACCAGCTTGCAAATTATTCGCTTGAGGATATTCATCTTCTCGAAGTTTTGGGCAAGAAGGTAGACCTCTGCCGGGGCGGTGAAGAGGAGCTTGGGCTCCGCCTTGCTCTTCATAAACTTCAATATGCGCTCCTTGTTTGGCACGAGTTTCTGCCACTGCATTCCTGAGGTCTCCCCATGGATCAAGTCCATCCCATACAGCAGTTCGATGTTCTTGCACTCCAAGGCGAGCTGGACAAGCGCCACGAAGCTAAACTTTTGCCTCGGTTCAGGCGCGTCTAAGAAGAGGGCGATCCCCTCCCCCTCCTCGAGCCTGCTCCCATAAACATGCTCAAAGAGGCGGGTGTTGGTATTTATCATCATGGCAAGGTCGAGCTGGCTCCGGTAGATCTTGACAGGCTCCTTCCCAGTCGTGCCGCTCGATGTGAAGTACCTCCCGCCCTGCTCGACCCTATCGATAAGGAGCCTTTTTTGACCCTCCCCCCTCAGCATATCCGATGGGACGGCAAGCTTCGCCAGATCCGGGAAATCCGCACTCTTGGGGTCGATCCCCAGCCTCTCGAAGAGCTGAGAGTAATAGGCGCTGTGCCTCCGGAAAAAGTCAAGAGACTCCTGTAAGAGGTCCCTTCGCAAGGAAGTCAAGAACTCGGGCGACTTTCTGAAGAGGCTGGTGTCGCCAACCAAGTTCCAAACCTTTTCCACATAGGGATCCTTGAGGAGGAGGCTCTCGGTTGCCCTTTTGAATATCTCTGATGAGCCCACCAACTACACCTACCTGTATTGGATATGAATGGAGGTTAAAAAACTGAGCCTTTTTTGATAATTAGGCTTTGCGCTCGAACCCGCAGTCTGGAGAATGAGGGAAGAGAAGGGAAAAAAATAGGATGGAGATGGGAAAGGAGAGGAGAGGAGAGGCAGGGTTCGGGCTAAAGAAAGAACCCATTTTCATTTATAGCGTTCTTAATCGTGTTCTTGATCAGGCAGGCTTTCATTGTTCTCAACTTACTTAATTCAATTTTTCAAATCGAAGATATAACAGCGACGCTGAGCTGCATCTCACAGAGCCTTTTCGAACTCGGAATAATTCTTTGCCAGGTTTGAGATTGACCTCATGGCTATCTTATCTATCTCTTCGAGTATCTTGAATACCCCCTCGCTTAAGATCCAATATATAGTCTTCTTGCCCTCAGTGCGCCTCCCAAGTATCCCAAACCTGTAGAGCATGTCCAGGTCCTTCGATACAGTGGACTGGGATCTCCTCAACAAAGGGATCAGCTCGCATACGCACCGCTCCCCATCCTTGAGCGCATAAATAATGTTAAGTCGGACGGGGTCGCAGAGTGCCTTGAGGATGTCTGTCCTCACCTCTGTGATACGATCATTTGAGAGATCCATAATCGCACTTCATGCAAAAGGCAATATAAACATATCTATAAATTCGGATATTAATTGCGGGCACAGGTATTTGGCATTGGACTGGCGACCCGTCATCTGATCATGGGCTGGGCGGGGAGCGTCTTGTCGCGCGTGTTATGAAATGAACTCCCCTGCCAAAGCAGTAAAAGAAGGATTGATTATGCATAAACTGCTCCTCCCTATCTGAAGGGGACCCCCGCCGATAAAGTTAAAGGCAGAATTGATGACGAACTGGGTTGGGGCTTATGATAATCCAGACTTTCGGGATAACTAAGAGGTACAAGAACATCACCGCCGTGAACCGTGTGGACCTCTCCATTGAGGAGGGGGAGATCTTTGGGCTCCTAGGTCCTAACGGGGCTGGCAAGACTACGTTGCTCTCCATGCTGACCACCCTCCTCCCTCCGACCGAAGGGACAGCCAAGGTCAACGGCTATGATGTCAGGAAGGAGCCTGGTAAAGTCAGGGAGTCCATAGGCATGGTCTTCCAGACGCCCAGCTCGGACGAGATACTGACTGGGAGGGAAAACCTCTACCTCCATGCCCTGATGTATGGGGTAGCGAAGGAGGAGAGGAAGAGGAGGATAGGCAAGGCGTTGGAACTGGTCGATCTAACAGACAGGGCGAATGACCTTGTCAAGACATACTCAGGAGGTATGAGAAGGCGGCTGGAGCTCGCAAGGGGACTCCTCCATGAACCGAAGATCCTCTTCCTAGACGAGCCGACCCTCGGCTTGGACCCACAGACGAGGCAGCACATCTGGGAGTATATAGGCAGGCTCTCAGAGGAGCAGGGCGTGACGATCATAGTAACAACCCATTATATGGAAGAGGCGGACTCGCTCTGCGACCGCGTAGCGATAATTGACCATGGGGAGATCAAGGCACTCGATTCGCCTTCCATACTGAAGATGAAGGTAGGCAAGAGCATGATAAGGGCGAAGGTGGAACATCCAAAGCTCGAGTACATAAAGGGGCTTCCCTATGTCACGAAGGCTGATTACAAGGATGGCATTGTCACGATAATTCTTAATGAGGGGGGCGCTCATATCCAAGAGGTCCTCCTTAATCTGGGGGAGGTTTCGTTCGTCGAGCTGAGGGAGCCGACACTCAACGATGTCTTCCTGCAGATCACTGGAAAGGAGATAAGGGAGGAGCCTGCGGATGATGTGGCGGAAATCTACGCGAGGGCTGATTCGTGATGAGTGATCTTTGGGGGATCTATGCGCTTTGGTATAGGGAGGTCAAGGTTTTCCTCAGGGAGAAGTCGCGCCTCGTCTCCTCGACAGTGAACCCGCTGATATGGATGGTGGCGTTCGGGGGCGGGCTCGGCGCATCGATATCCGTCGGGGAGGCAGGATACCAAGCATTCATATTCCCCGGAGTGCTGATGCTCGTTGTCCTCTTCACAACGATCTTCTTCGGGCTTTATGTGGTCTGGGACAAGAAAATCGACTTCTTCAAGGAGGTCCTCGTCTCTCCAATGAGCAGAGCCTCGATATTCGTGGGCAAGATGCTCGGCGGGTGCACAGACGGGTTCATACAGAGCGGGATAATCATCCTATTCGGACCCCTGTTTGGGATAACCTATACAGCATACTCTTTGGGGGCGGTGGTTCTCTTTGTGATCCTCCTAGCGATGGGCACGACGAGTCTCGGGCTTGCGATAGGGTCCCAGATGACGAGCTTTGAGGGAGTCGGACTGGTCCAGTCCTTCTTGATCATGCCCCTCTTCTTCCTCAGCGGGGCGCTATATCCGATAGACAACCTGCCAGGATGGCTGAGCTGGGTTACCTATGCCAATCCGCTCACCTACATAGTCGACGGGATGAGGGGGGCATTGCTTGACCTGAACAGCTTCCCGATGGCAATTGACCTCGGGGTCGCCGCAGTCTATGTTGCGGTGCTTGTGGCGGTAGGCACGTATGCCTTCAAGAAGATGAGCTGACCTAGTGCTGGTGGTCGTGGAAGTGTATGTTCGAGGCTGCCCTCTGGACGACCTCGGGCAGAGCAGGATGTACGTGCACAGGTTCAATTATGCTGAATGCGTCGCCTTTTCCACTCTTCATCGCGACAATAACCTCGTGTATCAGGGTCGCAGCATCGGTGCCCAATATGTGGCACCCCAGTATCTTCAGACCCTTCTTCTCATAGAGGAACTTCACGAATCCGTTGCGATCCTCGATTGCCTTGCCCATGCCAGAGTCTATGTACTGCCACTTGGCGGCGACATACTCAATGCCTTTGGACTGGAGCTCCTGCTCCGTGCTCCCGACGGAGGCTATCTGCGGTGACGCGAAAACAGCATGAGGCATCGCAGTGTAATCGACCGGGACCTTTTCTTCAGGGGAGAGAATGTTTTGGAGCGCGTACTCTGCCTCGAGGTTGGCTGCGTGCTTGAAAGGGTACCTTCCGATTATGTCGCCAAGTGCGAATATGCCAGGCACATTAGTCTCAAGGTACTCGTTCACCTTTATGTATCCCCTATGATCGACGATGACGGCGGTTTTCCCAAGATCGAGCAGGTCCGAGTTTGGCACCCTCCCAGCAGCCACCAAGAGCTGGTCTGACTCCAATGTCACAGTGGATGATTCCTTGAGGTTCTTGACGGCAACCTCATAAACACCAGCCTGGCGCCTCACTGAGACTGGCTCGGAGGAGGTGAGAACATGGTACTTTTTGGACGCTATCCCGGTGAACGCCCGCGCAACTTCCTCGTCCTCGTTGTTCAGCAGCACCTCATTTCTGTGGACTATATTGACCTCTGTCCCGAGCGAGCCGAAGAAGTGCGCCAGCTCTGCGGCAATGTATCCGCCCCCAATGATGGTGAGGGTCCTTGGCTGTTCCCTGAGGCGCAGGGCCTCGTCGCTGGTGATGAAGCCAGCCTCCGATAGACCATCTATTTTAGGGATCTTGGGGCGGCTCCCTGCTGCAATGAGGATCTTCTCAGCCGTGATCTCCTCCCCGTTCACCCGAACCTGCTTCGGCCCTGTGAAGCTACCGATCCCCTTGAAAAGGACAGGGTTTTCTGAACGCAGCAGTGCCTCTTCTATAGACTTAGACTCTGAATCCACCTCAGATGTGACCCGATCCACAATGGACGGATAGTTAACCTCGCATCCCTTCACGTTTATCCCGAATTTCTCAGCCCCTTTGATGGTCTCCATGACATCGGCACTGTGTATAAGCATCTTCGAGGGTATGCACCCGCGGTTCAGGCAGGTCCCGCCCAATGGACCCTTTTCTATAATCGCCACGCTGAGACCTCTGCCCGCTGCAGCCGCAGCCACGTCGAGCCCGGAGCCGCTGCCTATAACTATGAGATCGAACTTCATCACAGTCACCTTTTGCAGCAGCTATTTATTCAGGTACATCCACCATTATTGAGCCTTCATCGACCTTAACTGGGTAGGACTTCAGATCAGAGATCTTCATTTTGATCTGGCCCAACTTTGGCCCAGAAATGGATTTCCCTGTCGCCAAGTCGAACTTCGACCCATGGAGGGGGCAGGTCACGACCGTGCCGTCAAGGGTGCCCTTTGAGAGGTCACCATTCCTGTGCGAGCACCTGCTATCCATCGCGTAAAGCCTCCCATTAAGGTTGGCCACAAGTATTTCTTTCCCAGAAACCGTGAAGGATCTCATTGAGCCTGGCGGGACCTCGGAGAGGGATGCGACTCTAAAAGCCATACGCACCACGCCCAATATGCATTGAGAACATTAGTGAACTACCATCCTGCAAGCAAGTATGATGGCTTCTCCAATATATATATTCAGAGTTGGGCGTTGGTTCACATGCAACGCCAGACACTATACAAGCAGGGTGGTCTTCTTGCCAGAAATTATTTAAAGTGAACTATCTTGATAAGAAGCAAGGGTCTGGTCGAGGATGGAAACCTACGATGTGGCAATAATCGGCGGTGGACCCGCAGGCGTGAGTGCAGCCATCTACGCCAAGAGAAAGCTCCTCCGGACGGTCCTCATAAGCAGGGAGATCGGTGGGCAGGTTTTGTTGACAAACAACATCGAGAATTATCCCGGGTTCGTTGAGAGGTCTGGGATGAGGCTCGCAGAGTACTTCGAAGAGCAGCTGAAGGAGCTCAGCGTCGAGATCGTCGAGGATGCAGCAAAGGAGATCCGCAGGGAAGGTGGCAGTTTCATAGTGGTCTGCGGGGAGGGGCGCGAGTTTTTATGCAGGAGCGTGATAGCAACAGGCGGCAGCTCTCACAAGAGGCTTAATGTCCCAGGTGAGGATGAGTTCTTCGGGAGGGGGGTCTACGTCTGCGCGACCTGCGATGCACCACTCGCCAAGGACAAAATAGTCGCCGTGGTGGGAGGGGGGAACGCGGCTTTCCAGAGCGCGGACCTGTTAGCGAGGTACGCATCGAAGGTCTATTTGATCCACAGAAGGAACGAGTTCAGGGCTGACGGCATCCTTGTCGAGAGGGTGAAGGCGCACAAGAACGTGGAGATGATGACTGGTATCGTGGTCAGAGAAATCAGGGGGAAGGACAGGGTAGAGAGCATGCTGATCGAGGACTCGGAAGGCCGTCGGATTGAGATCCCTGTCCAGAAGGTCTTCGTCGAGATAGGCAGGGAAGTGAAGCTCGATTACATGAAAGGGCTGGTCCAGACGAACCAGTACGGACAGGCGATCGTAGACAGACTGCAGCGGACCAGCTGCGAAGGCATATTCGCCGCGGGGGAGATAACGGATCTACCTTACGGTCAGGCCATTATCTCGGCTGGACAGGGTGCAGTTGCAGCGCTTGCGGTCTTCGATTATCTTTCAAAGAAGGGCCCCTGAAACAGCAGTCTTGCCTTTCGGCGCCAGGTCGGATTAGATCGACCGCCCTCTCCGGGGCTTCCTCAGAGCGGGGGCGCACTGCCCTCCGATGACCTAGGAACCCCAAGGAAGAGCTCCAAAGCGATCGGCAACTATCCCTGTACATTTCAGGACAACGATGGGCAAGTTGTATGCCACCGTCACTTCAGTGAGGGGGAGGGAAAGAGGAAGGAAGGCGGGAATGAAGGAAGGGGAGGGATGGGACCCTCCAGCCACAAGGATCATGGCATCGCTGCTTCTAACGGCTATGGAGCTCTTGGAGGTGAAGGTCTGATCGCCCTGATCTCAACATGGTTGAAGGGGTTGTGTCAAGGGTGATCCCATGCGATCCCCTCAGCCTCGATCGCCATGATGCCCACCGCGATCCCGCCTTATCTGAATTTCGCTCCGAGACTGCCTTCATCAGCGTTCCGCCCTATCCGGCGACTAGCACGTGTCCTTTCTTCGCGATCGCTCCGCCTAGGGCTTCGTTTTCCTCGACCTCAGGAGGGACGGATCGTAGGTCGTTCGTGAGGGCGCCAATCTGTGCCATGACTGAAGATACGTCGCATTGGATTATAAGTGCGCCGCGATTTCCCCTTGAGGATTTTTATATGGGGACGGGGATTGAAACGTAGGTCTGCACTATGGATGAACTGATCTCGGTCTTCTCGAAGCCGATCCAGAAGATAATACTAGAGAAGGGCTTCAAGGGCTTCACCGAGCCCCAGAGGAAGGCCATTCCGCTGATCATGGAAGGGAAGAATGTGCTAGTTATAGCGCCCACCGGGACTGGCAAGACTGAGGCAGCATTTCTCCCTGTCCTGGACCGCATGATCAGGGAGGGGGGCACAGGAGGCATAAGGGTACTTTACATATCTCCCCTGAGGGCCCTAAACCGGGACCTGCTCGACAGGCTCCACTGGTGGTGCAGCAGGCTCGACTTGAAGGTCGCAGTCAGGCACGGAGACACAGAGACGAAGGAGAGGGGGCGGCAGACGATGGCACCGCCAGACATCATGATCACGACGCCAGAGACGCTGCAGGCGATGCTCCCAGGAAGGAACCTGAAGAGGCACCTGTCCAAAGTGAAGTGGGTCATAGTGGACGAGATCCACGAGCTCGCCAACGACAAGCGCGGGGTCCAGCTGGTGGTAGCCCTGGAGAGGCTCAGAGAGATCGCATCGGCAGAGCCGCAGGTGATCGGGCTCTCAGCTACGATAGGGTCGCCCGAAGTCGTTGGGAAGTTCCTCGTTGGTGCAGGGAGGGAGTGCGAGATCGTACGTGTCTCGGTCGCGAAGGACCTGGTCCTTGATGTTGTGCTCCCAGAGGCTGAGAGCTTCGACTTCGAACTCGCAGAGAGGCTCGCCACTTTTCCTGAGGTGGCGGCAAGGCTGAGAAGGCTGAAGGAGCTCATCGAAAAGAACAGATCGACGCTCATATTCACCAACACCAGGTCTGAGGCAGAGGTGCTTGCAAGCAGGTTCAGGATATGGGATGTGAACGCACCAATAAGCATACACCACGGGAGCCTCGCCAAGTCCTCAAGAGTTGAAGTCGAAGAGAGCCTGAAGAAGGGGGAGCTGAAGGGGGTCGTTTGCACTTCCTCGCTCGAGCTCGGGATCGACATCGGAAATGTCGATCTCGTGATCCAGTACAACTCGCCCAGGCAGGTGACCAGACTGCTCCAGAGGGTCGGGCGATCGGGGCACTGGGTTGGTGGTGTGTCAAGGGGCGTGATCGTAACGATGGACTCGGACGACGCGCTCGAGTCCACGGTGATAGTGAGAAAAGCGATGGTCGAGGAGCTGGAGGAGGTAGAGATCATCGAGAACCCCTACGACGTGCTGGTGCACCAGATCGCGGGGCTCCTTCTCGACGAGGGCAGGAGGGGGGTCGGCGAGGTGCTCTCTATTTTGAGGAGGGCATACCCATTCTCCACATTGGAGGAGGAGAGGCTGAAGAGGGTCTTGGAATATATGAGCGACAGGAGACCTAGGCTCACACTATACCTGCCCGAGGAGGAGGTATTCATAAAGTCGAGGCCCACGGACGCGCTCTACCAGTACTATTTCGAGAACCTCTCGATGATCCCGGATGAGAAGCACTATGTAGTAATAAACGAGACGACAGATGAGGCGATCGGGCTTCTCGATGAGGCATTCGTGGCGGAGTACGGTGAGCCGGGGGTCAAGTTCATAGTAAGGGGATCGCCCTGGAAGATAATCCAGGTTTACAAGAATGCAGTGTATGTCAGGGCTGAGGAAGACCCGACGGGCGCGATCCCCGACTGGATCGGCGACGAGATACCGGTGCCGTTCGAGATATCCCAGGAAGTTGGCCGCATCAGGAAGAGGGTTGCGAACGCGCTGAGGGAGGGGAGAGCGTATGAAGATGCCACAGGCGAGTTGCTCAAGGACTACCCAATATCAAGGGAGACCATCCAGCGTGCCCTCCGAGAAGTGAAAGAGCAGGCGGAGGGCAGATGGGAGATACCCACGGATGAGACGGTTACAGTCGAGGGATGGGAAGGATACGTCATAATCAGCTGCGCTTTTGGCCTGATGATAAACAAGGCACTCTCAAGGGTCCTCGGGTACATGATAACGCAGGGGACGGGTGTGGGCGCGGGAACCTCGCAGGACGCCTACAGGGTCTTCATTAAGGCAAATGTGAGCCCCGCCCTGGTCGCAGAGATCCTGAGGGGGCTCGAGGCGGGTGAGGTCAGGCGGATTGCCGAGGGCGCTGTAGAACGCACGGGGCTCTTCAGGAGGAGGCTGATCCATGTGGCCAAGAGGATGGGGGTGATAAGCAAGGAAGCTGAGATCAGTGATATTGGGTCTGCCCAGCTCGTGGAGAGGCTGAAGGGAAGTGTAGTTTACGAAGAGGCGATGAGCGAGGTCTTCTCGAAGGACCTGGACCTCGACGGGCTTGTCTCGGTTGTGGATGGGATCAAGGCAGGTCGGTTCAAGGTAAAGCTCATGGATCCTGGATTACCGCTCTCGCCGATCTCCAGGATCGGGATAAGGGAGCTCAGCTGGAAGACTGACCTGGTTCCGGCAGACCGCCTCAGGAGGCTCCTGATAGAGTCGACGAAGGCAAGGCTCCTCAACGAGGCTAGGGTAGCGGTCTGCGCCGATTGCTTCAGATACGTCGAGAACGTGAAGATAAAGAGCATCAATGGGCTGAGGTGCCCGGAGTGCGGGTCGGCGAAGATAGGGCTGCTCGATGAGGATCCGAACGAGGTGGCCCAGATGGCAGCAGAGAGGTCAGAGCTCGGCAGGGTCTCAGAGAGGCACAAGTCCATGCTGAAGGAGGCAACTGAGACTGGAGAGCTGATCGGCGAGTACGGGCTTCAGGCGGCGATGGCTTTGGCATCCAGAAACCTCACAAAGCCAGTAGCGTTTACGATAGCAACTTCCCGGACCAAGGATCTGGACGCCTTGGTGGACATGATAATGAGGGAGGAGAAGAGTGCTTTGAGGAACAGGTTCCGCCACAGGAGGCAGGAGATGAAAACCTAGGGCTTCCCTAGATCGCCACTCTCCGGGGAAGACCCAGCGATCATATCAAGGAGGCGCTTCCTGTCGATCTCGACCCTGGTCCTCCAGCCTATGAAGAGCGTGCCGTTCTGGTCCTCGTCGAGGTACCCCCTCCTGATGAACCTGTTGAGGTCCTGGTCGACCTTCCAGTCCGGGAACTTCTCCTGCAGGAGCCCCTCGACGTCGCGCCGCGGCGCCTTCCCCTGCTTGGAAGTCAGGTAGGCGATGGTCGCCGCGAATACGGCCAGCGTGTCAATCCTCCATCCCGAGAGGGATGCGTCTCCCATCTGCAGCGGGGCTTTGGATATGACGTAGAACCTCGCCTGCTCCAGCTCGTCATCGGTCGGGTTCGGGTGGTCGAGGCCGTCCGCATAGACGATCTTCACCTCGAGCCCCAGGTCATCGAGTTTCCTCTGGAGTAGCGAGACCACTTTCATAAAGTCCCTGCCTATGTACTTTCTGAGCTCATATCCCTTGACGCCCGGGAGCCTGTGGTGCTGGTACATGATGAGCTGTGCTGCCTTCCTGATCTTTTTTGTGAGCGGAGCATCCTCGCTCATGCCTTTTCAGCCTCCATGATCATTGCCTTCCACTTGTCGTAGCTGATGCCGATGACCACTGACCGCCCTCCCCGCCTGTTCTCAATGCCGTCTGCAGGCTCGACTAGGATCGTCTCCTCGAGAGGGTTTATTATGAGGTTAGCCAAGCCCTTCGAGACCAAGAAGGAGAGACGATAGGCATTCATCACGGTCTCCTCGTACGACGGGGCTAGGATGAACTTCCAGTAGTCGATCGGACCGTTCTTGGCAGCCTCCATCAGGCTGGAATGCGTCTGCTTCATATCTTCGTTGAAGGTCCGCTCGGAAAGGAACCTAAGCCTCACGAGCTCAGCTACATCCACGATCTTGTCCGAGGCTGCCTGATCGGCCGCCTCTTCCTTGACCCTCTGGGAGAGTGGTAGGATCAAGTTCCAATAATCCAGCGCCTCCTCGAGGCGCTCGGGAGTAAGCTGATCCATCGCGACCAGAGGGTGCCAAGACGAGAGGACAGAATGGGCAAGGGATTCCTTGCTGAGGAGCTTGATCTTGACCTCAACCAAGAAGGGATCGATGAAGAGCCCGGAGGCCCGCCGCTTCACCCAGTCGCTCTGGAGCTTCACCATCATGGAGAGCTCCCTGATCGCCTCCGCATCCATGAGCAGGTCGTCGATGAGCTTCCACTTTGGGAGGAGGCGCTTCAGGACTGTAAGCTTCTGCGGTATGTCAACGAGGAACGGGTCGTCGCTCTTGATGCTGATGCTCTGGCAGAGGTTTATTATCCTAGCCAGCTCCTCGTAGTACTCCTCGCTACGCCCTTGCTGCGGCAGCCCTGGCCACCTCCGATCGGCCGTGGACATTCTGGACGAAGATTATGTTCGCAAAGTCCCCCACCGCGCTGAGCTGGCTCGGCGTGATGACTATGAACTGGACGTCCGAGTTCTCGTTCATGAATGAGAAGAGCATCCGCATCATCGCCTCCCTGTTGAACGGGTCCATGTGAACGTCGAACTCGTCGACCGCCCTCACAGGAGACTTGAGCTGGTGCTGCAGGGCAAGCAGGAAAGCCATCGTCGCAACCGCACGCTCGCCTCCGCTCTGCGCATAAGCATCGAGCAGAACTGGCGACACGCCCCTGAAGCCAACCGTCACCTCCAGACCCGCCTTCTCAGGGTCGTCTATATTGGAGAGGCGAACGTCTCCCGCCCCACCTACCCTGCTCAAGACGCCCCTGTATATCGGGGTGATATCTGCGACCAGCCTCTCGAGGACGTCCCTCCAGACCCTCTTCCTCTCCCCTATCTCCTCTATCAGGTGCTTCCTGTTCTCTCCGACTACGGCTGCCTTCTGCTTGAGCTCCTGGTACGTCTTCTGGTACGCCTGGTACATCGAAGGGGCGTCCTCAGGGACGTCGCCGAGCGAGAGCAGGTGGGCGTTGACATATCTGATCTCGTCAGAGATCTCCATGATGGGGCGCGCGGTCTGGATGCGATCGCCCGCGTCCTTGACTCCTCTCCTTGCCTCCTCGAGCAGCCTTTTCGCATCCTCTAGGCTCGAGTTGAGATCCCTGATCTCCTTGTCCATCTCATTTGCCCGGTATAGCATCACTGCCTCTTCGACCCGCGTTTCGACGTAGGACTTGACGATCGAGTCAAGCCTCTCGTCGGAGAGGCCCCTCTCGCGGAGCTTTCCAGGCGCCGATAGGAAGGCCCTCAGCCTCTCCTTCTCAGCCAAGTAGTCAGACCAGAGCCTGTCCGCGGCCGCCGCCTTCTGCGTAGCCTCCATTCTAAGGTCGCCGAGCTGTGCTGCCTTGAGCCTGATCCGCTCCTCTATGGAGGATACAGCCTTCTCGTTCTTTATTACCTGTGCCCAGACCATCTCCCTCTCCAGATAGGACTTCTTCTCAAGCAGGCGCCGCCTCTCATTATACCGATCATTCAGGTCCTTCCAGTATGCCAGCGTCTGCTCCGCGCTGCTGAGGAGCTGGGTTGTTGCCTCCTCCTCGCCCAGGATGCGGCTCAGCTTCTCCTCAGCCTCGAATATGGCCTTCCGGTAAGGCAGAAAGCCTACGGCCTCCTCGACCATCCTCAATTTCTCCTCGGGCGAGGTTATCGCAAACTCTTCGATCATGTTCTGGTGCATTATTATGAGCATGTTGTCTGGGTTCATCCCGACACTCTTGAAGAGGCGGTTCACATCGAACTTGCTGGCCTCCTTGGAGTTTATCTCAAACCAGTAGGTCCCGTCCTTCTTTAGGTACCGCGAGACCGTGATCAGGTCGCTGTTGATTAGTGGCACCGGCCTCCTCCCGTCCGTAGCCGCATTATTCAGGACCAGTGTGACCCTGGCTGTTTCCTTCCCGCGCCTGATCAGGTCCGAGAGCTTCCTCGACCTCTCCGTGTAGCTCTGTCCTGTCGCTACGGATATCGCCAGCAGGATCGAAGACTTTCCGGCACCGTTAGGGCCAGATATGAGGTTGAGCCCCCTGTTGAACTGCACCCTGGCGTACTCATACGACATGAAGTTCTCGAGTATCACTTCGGAGAGAGTGAGCCTGGCCATCGCGTCCACCAGAATGGTTTCCCATTCTTTTTTGTCTGATAATTGCCCGATTCCTGCAAGAGTCGATAAAAGAAAGACGGACATTTATATATATTGACTTACTTGGTTGCACTCACATTGGCAAGCCTTTACCACAAGAAGCATTCTTTTTGTTATTTTCAAAGATGGCTTAGCCTTCAGAAAAAGCTTATCAATATTTCAGATGATTACAAAGATACAGGCGATGACCATTGGAAAAGATCGAGATTAAGACGCTCGCCCACAACGGGGTCCTCATCCCGGCGTACAGGCCCGTAGGATTCAAGATCCTGTTCAGAGGTAAGGAGATCAGACTCAACAGGGAGCAGGAAGAGATGGCCGTCGCCTGGGTCAGGAAGCTCGGGACCGAGTACGCAAAGGACAAGGTATTCATCAGGAACTTCTTCCACGACTTTGGTGAGGCCCTCGGAATTAAGGGGAAGGTCGCACCGGAGGATTTTGACTTTTCCGAGATAATCAGGCGGATCGCTGAGGAGAAATCGAAGAAGGATGCGATGACCAAGGAGGAGAAAAAGGCGCAGGCTGCCGAGCGGAAGAGGATTAGGGAAGAGAACAGGCAGAGGTATGGCTACGCATACGTCAATGGTATGCCGGTGGAGATAAGCAATTACATGGTCGAGCCTGCTTCGATCTTCATGGGCAGGGGGGATCACCCAATGCGCGGGAGGTGGAAGCCAGGGGTCAGGTCCGAGGACATCACCCTGAATCTTTCTCCGGACTCCCCGGTTCCAGAGCCCCCAGATGGCGGGACGTGGGGTGGCGTGACCTTTGACCCAAGTTCACTCTGGGTGGCCCGGTGGAGGGATAGGCTGAGGGAGAAGATGAAGTATGTCTGGCTCTCCGACACTGCATACATAAAGCAGGTCAGGGACATCGAGAAGTTCAACCAAGCGTGGGAGCTTGAGAAGGTGATAAAGGAGGTCAGGGATCACATATTGGCAGGCATGGAGTCCCAAGACCCCCTGCAGAGGAAGGTTGCGACGGTCTGTTTCCTGATAGATGCACTCAAGATGAGAGTGGGTGACGAGAAGGACGAGGACGAGGCGGACACGGTCGGGGCCACGACCCTAAGACCAGAGCACATCAGGATAGACGAGGAGAAGGGAGATGTGACATTTGACTTCTTGGGCAAAGACTCGGTGCGGTGGATAGCTGGGATCAAGCCTCCGCGGGTCGTCATCGAAAACCTAAAGGAATTCATTCAAGAAGGGAAGGAGACGGTCTTCAATGGCGTGAGGTCGCAGAAGGTGAACGCGTATCTGGCCGAGATCATGCCAGGGCTCACAGCGAAGGTCTTCAGGACCTACCACGCATCTACAACCACCAAGGACTACCTCGAGAGGACCAAGATCGGGAGAGACGAACCCGTTTTTGTCAAGAAGTACCACGCGACGATGGCGAACCTTGAGGCTGCCAAGGTCTGCAACCACAAGAGGAAGCTGCCCAAGACATGGGAGGAGTCGCTTGGTAAAAAGGAGGAGCGGCTCAGGGCGCTCAAGGAGAAGAATGCCAAGCCGGATAGGATAAAGGAGCTCCAGCTTAGGGTGAAGGCGATGAAGGCGACCAGGGACTATAACCTCAACACTTCACTCAAGAACTACATCGACCCGAGGGTCTATACCGACTGGGGAAGGAGGATAGACTTCGACTGGAAGCTCTACTACTCCAAGTCGCTGCAGAGGAGGTTCGCCTGGGTAGAAAAAGAAATTAACACCTCGGAGATATCTGGGTAGTGATTGGATTATGGTCTTGGCAGGGAAAGTATTCATTGTTAAGGAAGAGACCGACATCCAGACAATCTCTGGGAAGCTGAAGGGCTACAGGACGGAAGATGAGTTCGAATATGGCGCAGAAAAGATCCCGCTCATCACCGAGATAACGAGGCTGGTCATGACCCAAGACTCGCTAGAGGGGATACTTTCACAGGACTATGCCTTCACTGTTCATCACCGCGACGGGGAGAAGGTGGTGACAAAGACTGCCGAGTCCCCCTTCACCTTTTACAGCGACGGGAACAGGATCTTCCTCATCGTGCTGGAGAAGAAGAGAGCAGCCAACAATATCGCGAACCTCCTCAGCAAGATACTGTTCATCTCTGTGGGCGGCATAGTGGAGAGCAGGATTCAGCCGGAGATCCTGAAGAAGTTCCATGAGCAGAACCCGGAGGACACCAAGGTCATATTCTTTGATGGGGTAAACATCCCGAACGTCGAGAAGCTTTCCTTATATGGGTCAGGGCTCGCAAACACCATTCTCTACTCCGACTACTCGTCGAGAGGGGGGATCTGGTACATGGTATTCAAGTCCAGGAAGTACGGGATAGTGGTGGGAGTGACGAGGAACGGTGTCGTGACCGCGTTCAGCGAGGTCGAGCCTGCGGAGTTCGTTTCCTACATAAAAACCGAGATAATACCGCTCATCTCTTGAGCGGCTTCTTGGGTTTCTTACCGGCACCGCCAATGAGATCGAAGTACTCGCGCACTCCCCTGCTCCTCAGGCAGAACATCACCACCACCCTCAGGAAGAGCGGGATGATGTACAGGAGGACTGGATTTTCGAGGTACATGTATACATACGACACTACATTCAGTCCGCTGTAGAGCAGCCCAAAGATCCAGATCCACTTGGCCCCGGATCTAAAACCGAATATAAGGATTAAGTCTAGGACGGCGAACATGTATGCCGCAAAGAAGTCGAATGTCCCAAACTGCGCGAAGAACGGGGAAAAGAACGGCAATATCAGGTCAACCGCAACGAGCAACGCCTGCAACACCATCATTAGGAGGACGAGGCGGGGCATCTGTCGCAATGGAAACACCAGAGTTACAAAGGGCCACTATCAGCATATATCCTTTTTTCTGCGATGGCAAAGGAAAAAGCAAAAATGGGGATCAGAGGCTCATCAGCGCGAGACGTATATCCGAGAGTGGGTATGCCTCTTCAGAGATAATGTAAGGCCCGGACAAGTAGACTTTTGGCTGACTGCCTATGAGATTTTCGACCACGGAGGAGTACTGGGAATGGGCAAGCTCACTAGAAGGGAAAGAGAATACGTCGCGCTTCGCGATCGAAGTTGTGCCAACCGCCGCGCTCATGATCCAGGAGATGTTGAACTGGTTGTCCTCGACCTTGTAATAGGATACTGCGAAGCTCTCCGCACCACCCGTGGCCAAAAGGTAACCGATCTTGCAAGAATCGTCATCAAAGAGATACTGGTCAGACCCGATGATCCACTCCACCAAAGCGCCGTATGCAGTCATCTCACCCTCGCCGTAGAGCAGAGAGCAGTTGTGGATGCACAGCCACGCATGGGAGGCGGTCGATCCGTTGCTCGGCGGGATCTCGTAGATCGGGACCCCGTACGAGTAGGAGGACGGCGTAATGTTGCTCCCCTGCAAGGCCTCGGATACCCGATCCCTGACAGGCTCCTCCACACCCAGAATTGAGGCGAAGAAGACATTGTTCGGATCGTCGGTTATATCGATCACGAAGGTTAGCTCTGAGACCTCGACCGTTATCTCAGGATCAGGGATTGAAAGCACGGCGTCAGAAAGAAAGAGGTCCGGAAATGCGGAGAGTTTTGTCATGTTCCAGTACTTAAAATGGTAAACATCATCAGGAACATACGACATCCAAGCATGCGCCACGAAGTTTTGGGCCGACGGCAATGGCATCGTCTTCAGTCCACCGCCGCCGGTGAGAAACATGCCAACAGTGGAAACTATCAATGCCGCGATTATCAGGATGCCTATAATCTTTGCCTTGTTCGAGGACTGGTTCTTCTTCTTTTTTCTGGATTTCGCTTTGGACATTGAGATCACTGAGCACGAAAAAGGATTTAGAAGCAAGGGTATATAGTCTCTCCTGAAGGTTTAAAACGTGCTGGTCATGATCGCAGACTTCATAATCCCGAATATCAAATCTCGTGATTTCCGTAACGGGATATTTACTGGGTTGGAATCCGCTGAACACATTTGTACTTGTGACGCTACTTTTCAGCGGGCTCCTCCTGATCTGATTTTTGGCGGCTATCTGGGCTTCACATCGAGCGTAACATACAGCAAGCTTTTTCATGCCTCAGGCTGAGGAAGGATGAAAAAGCAAAGGAGAAGGAGGAGAAAGTGGTCAAGTCAGCGTATATATTGCATGGGTATGGGATCGTTCAGCCCGCAGCAGTATTCCATTAGGAACTGCCGGAGCCTCTGTTAGGCTCGGATTTCCCATCATAGCTATCTGCATTGGGTCACCAGCGGCATACATGACAAAGAAGACAACTACGGATATTCCGAGAATATAAGTGGTATCATGTGCAAAAGCCGTCTAATGACGTACTTTGCCAAACCCATACTGATCATAAATTCATAATTTCTATTCTATTTGACCATCTTGATTTTTCTATCTTGCCTCGATCTTTGCAACGATTTCTCTTCCGGTTCCCCTTATCAGAATGGATTTGTTCCGATCGAATCTGCCCCTCACAATGGCAACCGAGGAAGTGCTCACGCCTAGCACCTTAGAGAGCATCTTTATTACCGAGAGGTTGGCCTTCCCCTGCTCCGCTCTCTCCCTTGTCTCCACAACAACTAGGTCTCCTTCCAACGAGACCGAGTCCCGCCTAGCGTTAGGTTTGACCAGAACCTCCAAGATCAGCCCCTCCTTGGTCTCCCTCAAGATACCCACTGATAGGAACAACCCTTTTTGTTGATAAATCGCTTTCCATTCAGCTTTGGACGGATGGCGCTCGAAATCTTAAAAGCAGTGGAGGAAGAATCTATTCATGTGATCTTATGGGAAGCTGCAAGGAGTGCAGATGGTGGAAACCGGACTACTTCTTTGATGATTTAGGCGAATGTGAGAGGAAGATAGGGATACATCCGGAAAATAAGTCAGGTTGTGAATTGTTCGAGGCGAAGACAGAGACCGAGTTCTGCTGGTGCAGGGACTGCAGGGTCACTTTCCATGCATCGGAGAGAGTGCTCCACAAGGGGCACGAGTTCTTCTGCATGGCTAGGGTCGACCCGGATGCCCATGAGTACACGAGTACAGGGGACTGATCGGTGAATGGGCTTTAGCGGAACCCCCTGCAGGCGCTCGAACCACAAACTGATCAACCCAAGTTAAGCTTACTCAGAACATCCCTTTCTTTGCATCGTAGATAGGGCAGGCGTAGGGTTGCGCTTCCCTGGTTCAATATACCCATAGCCTGCAGTGCCATCTCATTATTGGTGTCATCCCCAAACCTTTTCCTTTGGTTTTTCTCTTTTCTGTGTCCTAATTCTCTCCGGCTTCACTGGCTGGAATTCCAGAGACGAGATGTCATGGCATTCTGCTTATAAGGCGGCTGGCGCCCAGGCACCGGATGGAGAGCTGCCTTCCCTTCAAGACACCCTTACTTATTTGAGACTCCGCACGATTGAAACAAACCAGATAATCATCATTTTTCTAGGGGATATCCCAACACCCTTACTTATTTGAGACTCCGCACGATTGAAACCGCTGGTTCCCTCCCCCATCATCGGACTCGGTCCGTAGGGGAAGTTATGGGCTGTCAACCCAGTACCCCCATGGCCTTTCAAAGTGCTCAGCGGAGTCGTGTCTTATCGTCTCAAGCAACTTACTTTTATGACTCCATCATCTCAGAGCTATATGGTCGCCTTGCCGACGTAACGGATGCAAATAAGCGACATAAACAACAATTTTCAAGAGCGGCAGATCATCATGTTACTTTTTTCGATATATTTATAATTATATAATGCTTTAGAGGTACCTATGTCGGACCATAAAATTAATCCAAAAAAAGGTGTTTCGACCACAGTCATCATTTTAGTTTTAATAGTGATCGTGGCAATTGTCGGTGTCGGCGCATATATGTACCTAAGTACCAGCACTGCCCCCGCAGTAACACCAACTCTGCCTAATATGACATTAACGGTTGTTGCACTAAATGGCACTGAAAAAATACTGACTTCCACAGATATTGCTACTCTTCCGCAGTACACGTCTTTAGGAGGACTTGTGACAAGTGCCGGAAGTATCTCGCGTGTTCTCAACTACACAGGGGTCCCATTGAGCACGCTGTGTGAAATGCTAGGCGGATTTAATTCAAGCATAAGCCTTTTGGTAACCGCTGCTGATGGGTATTCGCTTGCATATTCATATGAAGAGCTGGTTGGAAATGTAACAACCTACGATCCAGTGACAGGCGATGAAGTGCCGCACAACGAGCCGTTGACGCCAATACTTGCATACTTCGTCAATGGCACCACCCCATTACCATCGAGTGATGGGCCACTAAGGCTCGTCTATGTCGGACCAGAGGGGCTGACTACTGATGGACACAACTGGATAAAGAATGTGGTGAAGATCGAGCTACGCCCGGCGGTCGAGGAGTATACCCTAATCTTGAATGGAACAGGCGTTAATGGGCTTTTGGAATTGATGGACAGAGCAACCTTTGAATCAGGCGTAAACTGCCATGGCGAAAGTTGGGTTGATGATAAAGGCACAAACTGGACAGGGATCCCACTCTGGTACCTTGTCGGAAGAGTGGATGACAGCAATAAGCATGAGGATCGTGCATTCAATAGGACTTTGGCTGACACGGGATACAATGTAATGATTATAGCAGAGGATGGCTTCGCCATATCCTTGAACAGCAGCTTTGTCAAGCTGAATTACAACATCCTTCTTGCAAACCTGCAGAACGGCACTGAACTGGATACAAAATACTGGCCCCTCAGGCTAGTCGGCCAAGACTTGACAAAGGATCAGATGATACGCAGTGTTGCCGAGATTCAATTGATCTTCAATGGAAGCTGATCAGCTTTGGAGAAGAAAATTGTTGCTGTCACCATAATTGCTGCGATATTGGTGGCAGCGGCCCTTGTTTTTTTAAATCCCAGCGCGCCGGCTCAAGAGAAAAAAGTTCTAAAGATCTATTCAGCAACGAGTTTGCTCTATCCGCTTGGTATAGCGGAGGGGAGGTTTGAAGCACTGTACCCTGATGTGGACGTCCAAATTGAAGGCCACGGAAGCATCCAAGTGATACGCCACGTTGTTGAGCTTGGCGACACTGCAGACCTGCTGATGGTAGCGGATTACTCGCTTATACCAACAATGATGTATGTCGCAAAAATTCCGGAGAGTACCCAGAGCTATTCAAGCTGGTACCTGCGGTTTTCAGAGAACAGCATTGTGCTAGCATATACGAACACAAGCAAGTACGCCTCCGAAATAACAGCTGACAACTGGTACAATATCCTGAGTAGGCCAGACGTGAAGTACGGCTTCCCAAACCCAATGATTGATGCCCTCGGATATAGGTGCCTCATCACTATGCAGCTTGCCGAATCATATTATGGAGATGCTTCAATATTTGATCGGCTTGTATCCCTCCACTTCAATCCACCAATTTTGACAACAACGGTTGGCGAAAAGGTCAACATAACCGTCCCAGAAATCCTGAACCCAGAGCCGAAAGTTTATTTAAGATCAAGCAGCATACACCTGATTCCTTTGCTTGAGACGGGCACAATTGACTACTGCTTCCTATACCTCAGCAATGCCGAGCAGCAGAATTTCTCATACATGCTCCTCCCTGACGAGATCAACCTAGCATCCCCAGAGATGGCTGAACACTATTCGAGCGTGAGTGTGAACTATAAACACGAACGATTTGCTACGATCAGCCTCAATCGCACTGGCGCACCAATATACTATGGGTTGACAATCCCTGCCAATGCCAAAAATCCGGATCTTGCTGCAGAGTTCGTGAAATTCATAATCTATGGTGAAGGCAAAAACATCTTCAACGAGGCGCATCAATCAATCATTTTCCCAGCATACACTGACAATCACTCTGGCCTGCCTGCCACCCTAAAACCTTATGCTGAAGAAGAACCATGAAGGCACTTGGGCAGCCAGGGAGGCGAACGCAGAGGTTTTCTCGGATGGTGCCACTATGAGCTGGCTTAAAATAAGATCGCCTTTCATCATAGCCTCAAGCCTTCTGGGGCTTGGCATAATGCTATTCCTGGTACTCCCGATAGCCACAACGGTCATCGGCGCCTCTGCAAGCATCTATGATGCAATCACAGACCCAAGGACAACATCCGCGATTTGGATGAGCTTTTATGGGGCATTCCTATCGACGCTTGCTGTTGCGGCAACGGGCATCCCCCTTGCGTACATTCTATGTCATTATCAGTTTTACGGTAAGTCATTCGTCGACGCGCTCATCGATTTGCCAATACTTATCCCACACAATGCTGCAGGAATAGCCATCCTTACCGTCCTGGGACCGAACTCGCTGTTTGGTGGATTTCTGCAAAATTTTGGAATTGTGTTTGTGGACACAATATACGGGATAGTTGCAGCAATGGCATTTGTGAGTGCCCCATTCCTGATCAGGAGTGCGCAAGAGGCGTTCGCTGCTGTGCCCATTGCAGTAGAGCATGCCGCCAAAAGCCTGGGGGCAGACGACCTCAAGACATTCATGCACATTACATTGCCTCTCGCCAGCAAAGGCATATTCACAGGCGGTCTGCTCTCATGGGCCCGGGCAATAAGCGAATTTGGCGCTGTAGCGATACTCGCCTATTACCCAAAAACAGCAGCGGTTTTCCTCAACGATGTCTTCGTCAGTGAAGGGTTAGGGGCGGCCCTTCCAATTAATGCACTACTCATCTGCATTTCGGTTGTTATCATCTTAGTGTTCAAGAGAATAACGATGGGTGGCACACGTTTAAACAGGGAGCGATAATGATGCACCTGAGATTGGAAGAGGTGACTAGCATATGGAATGGATTTTCACTGGAAGAAATCGAGTTCGAGATCGGCGACAGGGAATACTTCGCACTGCTTGGGCCTTCAGGCGCAGGAAAAACGCTTCTCCTAGAGACGATAATGGGATTTAACAAGCTCAAACGCGGAAGAATCTTCGCTGATGACGATGAAATATCAAGCCTCCCCCCGTTCCAAAGGGGCTTTGGGTACGTGCCGCATGGGGGCGCCCTCTTTCCCCACCTCAACGTCAGGCAGAATATCGAATTCGGGCTCCGCATGATGAAAATAGACCAGACGTCGAGAAAGAAAAAGTCGGATGAAGCAATGAACGAGCTTTCCATTGTACATTTGGAAAAGCGCTCACCGGAGAATCTTAGCGCCGGAGAAAGGCAAAAAGTAGCCCTCGCAAGGTGCTTGGTGATGAAGCCGCGGCTTATGCTACTTGATGAGCCATTCAGTTCTATAGATGCAGAAGCAAGGCAGAGCTTGAGGAATCTTCTGAAGAGACTGCATCGCGAGTTGGAAACGTCATTTATTCATGTTACCCATGACCAACTTGAGGCGATCAGCCTGGCTGAGTCGGTGGCAATAATGAGTGGAGGGCGGGTTGTGCAGAAAGGCAAAATAGACCATGTCTTTTCAAGCCCGAAATCCGAATTCGTAGCACGGTTTCTAGGCTATGAAAACATCCTAATACCTGATCGTTTTGAGGATGAGGGCGACATAATAAGGCTCACTTTGAACGGAAAGGATCTCTTATGTTCCAAGGGAAACAGCAGCGCAAACAGAAGAATAGAGCCTGCAGGAAGGCACAAAATTGCCATACGCCCAGATCAGGTCATGGTCTCAAAAAACCCCACCGCTTGTCCAAACTGCATGAGGGGGAAAATAATTGACTTTTCTGATCTTGGTCCTCTTGTTGAACTTACGGTGGATGTCGGATTCCTGCTCAAAAGCGTTGTAACTAAAAATGCCTTTGTGGACAACCAGCTGCAAAAAAATGAAGGCACTTTCTGGATAAATGTAAAACCTAGTTCATTAGTAATCTTAAACGAATGAGCATATGCTGCCCAAAGGGCGCTTGAGGCTGGGGCGCGCCATTGACAGCTCGGCACAATAAAAGAAAGATTGAAATCCGAAACCGCTGATTGATCTGCTCACAATTTAGCTCGAAAACAAACGCAACGTTATCTCCTTTTACCCCAACCCACCATTGTATGCATCGCATTCAATCTTACAGGGTCGCAAAGGACTTGATATCCGTCCTGAGACCTATGATCCACTGTAGAGGAGTTTTCGGGGTAGAAAAGGAAATTAACAACTCGGAGTGATCCAATGCTGTGAGTCGCATATGGCTTTGGCTGACAAGGTCCTCATGTTAAAGGAAGAAACAGGCATCTCGACGATCTCAGGCAAGAAAGGGCACAGGAGGGGAGAAGGGTTCCTCTTCAGCGAAGAGCTTAATAAAACCGGAACTCGCGCCGATAGAACATCAGCTTTTGGAAAGTTCGGGCAGGATGAGAATGGAGGGGGGATCCCTGCTGGTGCCGCGGGTACAGGAGAGCCTCCGATGCACCGGAGAAGCGTGCCCACGACGGTCGCGATCTCTACTGCAAATGCCGCATCGGTATGGGTCCACAGTGGTGTTTGAGCACGGGGGGCTGGTTGGCAAAATGGACTTGAACTTCATCGTTGGGGGTCCACAGGGAGGAGGGATCGAGACAGCCGGGCTGCTCGCGGTCAGGGCGCTTGCAGCTCAAGGTCTTGAGGTCTTTGCGGACAGGGAGTACCACTCGAACATCAAAGGGAAGCATAGCTACTCCCACATAAGGGCATCCGAGAAGCGGATCAGGAGCATAAAATACCCCGTGGATTTTCTCGGGGCGCTCGATGTGGAAACATTGGCAACCCACTACCATGAGCTGAAGCGCGAAGGGATGCTGGTTCATGGTACAGGACTCTCGAGGAAGCAGTTGACGAAAATACCCTCGATGGACATCCACAGAATGGAGAGGCTGAAGGCCGATCTGGAGAATATCGGTGATACTGTAGAAGAGCTCGACGAATGGCTGGAGAGAGGCGGAATGACAGTGTTGGCACTCCCCTTCGCAGAGATAATCTCAGATGAGGCAGAACAGTCACCTCCGATGATCGAGAGGGTGATGAATACAGCACTTACCACGACGCTCCTTCGCGCAGCAGGCATACCTCTGAAGACCGTTGTCGAAGCCATAGAGGCACTTTTCAAGGAAAAGGAGGAGGTCAAGACGCTCAATATCTCAGTCGCCACCGCCGTCAGCAAGAGCCTCGACGAGACTGCAGGCGGAAAGAGGCTGAAAATTGCTCCAAACATACCGCAACCTGCTGAGAAAGGAAAGAGGATGCTTGTGGCAGGAAATGATGCCGTGGCGGTAGGGAAGCTCGTCGGAGGGCTACGGCTCCAGACATACTATCCAATAACACCAGCAGCAGATGAGTCTTTTGTAATCGAACAGCACTCCGTGCTCCTCGACTCGGATGACAAAACGCTCGGTTCGCCGATTGTGATCCAAGCAGAGGACGAGATCTCGGCCATATGCATGGCAATAGGGGGCGCGCTTACAGGTGTTAGATCTGCGACCTGCACCAGCGGCCCTGGCTTTTCGCTGATGGTCGAAGGGATCGGGTGGGCAGGCAACAACGAGGTTCCGGTGGTCATCACATACTACCAGAGGGGGGGACCGTCCACTGGACTTCCGACCAGGCACAGCCAGTCAGATCTCCTCTTCTCACTAAACGCGGGGCATGGAGAGTTTTCAAGGATAGTGCTCGCCTCAGGAGACCACGAGGAGGCGATGAACGACGCAATAAAATGCATGAACTATGCTGAGAAATACCAAGTGCCAGTGATTCATCTTTTGGACAAAGGCATAGCAAACTGTGTGACGACTGTACGCCCAAGCCTAGTGAAAGAAATAGTGAGGGGGAAGAGAGATGCAAGTGGGCAAGATTACAGGCGTTTCGCCTTAGCAGACGACCAGATATCACCGAGAGCGTATCTTGGCGAAAGCCTCATGTGGTACACAGGCGATGAGCACGACGAGGCAGGGCACATATCTGAGGATCCGCAGACGAGGAGGATGATGTATGAAAAGAGGATGGGCAAGAGAGAGAAGATCCTGAAGGAGACACCGGACGAAGACAAGGCAGTGCTATTCGGAGAACAAGACTATGAAGATTTGATAATTACTTGGGGCATTACGACAGGGGCAGCGGTAGACGCCATTCCAGAACTCGCCTCAAAGGGATACAGAGCCGCTGTTTTGCAGTTGAGGATGATGGATCCTTTCCCGAGCGACCATGTCGCAGGAATCCTCTCAAAGGCAGAAAATTTGATCTCTATCGAGGCGAATTATCTTGGGCAGCTGGCTGAATTGGTAAAGTGGAAGTGCGGAGCGGATGTGAGAAAGAGGGTCCTCAAGTACACAGGTCGGCTCATAACTCAGGACGAAGTGGTACACGCCTTTGATAGGATCAAAAGCGGGGAGACGAGGATAGTCCTAAGCGGGGGTGAATGAGATCTCGACAGACTGGAACAGCGGGGTCTGGCCTGACTGGTGCCCCGGGTGTGGCAACTTTGGCATATTCACAGCCTTGAAGGGTGCCCTGTCGGAACTCGGAGTGGGCAGGGAGAATATCGTCATAGTCTCTGGAATAGGATGCAGCGGAAAGATACCGCACTTCGTCAAGACCACGGGTGTCCACACGCTGCATGGCAGGTCGATACCTTTTGCCACCGGGATCAAGGCTTCGAATCCTGACTTGAAGGTGATTGTCCATGGCGGAGACGGAGACCTGCTTGGGATAGGGATGGGGCACCTGATCGCAATGGGGAGGAGGAACCCGGACATCCTTGTGGTCATACACAACAACGGAGTGTACGGGCTAACTAAGGGACAGGCATCCCCGACGCTTCAGCTCGGCAAGAGGACAAAATCCCTTGCGTTTCCAAACATAAACAGTGCCGTCAACCCGATCCTTCTTGGGATGACATCGGGATACACGTTCCTGGCAAGGAGCTATGCCTACAACATCGATCATCTGAAGGCATGCCTGAGGCAGGGCATTTCACACAATGGTGCAGGCATCCTCGAGGTAATGCAGCCGTGCCCCACGTGGAACAATATAGTCACCATGGAATGGGTTGAGAAGAACACATACTACCTAGAAGACTGGGACCCGGTAGTGAGAGACGAGGAGGGCGCCATGAGGAAGATGCAGGGGATCATCGGAATTGAGTCGGGCGAGAAGAAGGCACTGGGCACGATGCTCATCGACGATAGTAGGCAGCCCTTCCGTGAGAGGATAGCCTCAGTCTACAAGCACTATGCCACCATGCCGCCTGCGAAACAGGAGATACAGAGGGGGAATGCGTCGTTGCCCGTAGATGTGGAAAAGACCTTCCCCAATTTCTTCGTATAGCCGCACATCATCTTTTTATTCATCTGACGCCAAGCATTGTTGGGGAAGATGCTTGGAAGCCGCTGGAGACAAATACCCACAATTCCGGGCTGCAGCCGTGCAGGCAGCCCCAATCTTTCTGAACCGTGAGGCCACTATTGAGAAGATAGAAAGTCTGGTAAGCGAGGCTGCAGGGAAGGGGGCTGACCTTGTTGTGCTGGGAGAGAGCCTAGTCCCCGCATTCCCTCTTTGGAACATGGTGTACCCACCCATAGAGCAGCATAACTTTTTCAGACGGCTCTTTGGCAATGCGCTTGAGATACCCAGCCCAGCATTCGAAAAGCTTGCGGGGATCGCCAACGAGAACAGGGTATTCCTATCGGTCGGGGTGACCGAGAAAGCCCCCTACAGCATGGGCACGATGTGGAACTCCAACCTGCTCTTCGACCGGAATGGGATGCTGGTCAACCGTAGGCGAAAGCTTGTCCCCACATGGGCTGAAAAGCTGACCTGGTCCAACGGAGATGCCGATGGTCTCGAGCCGGTAAAGACCGAGATCGGCAGGATCGGGGTGCTCATATGTGGCGAGAACACAAACCCGCTCGCAAGGTATGCGATGCTCGCGCAGGGTGAGCAGGCACACATAGCAACATACCCTCCCGCGTTCCCATTCAAACGCCCCGGAGCTGCAGGGAATTATGACCTGACCGAGGCGATCAGGATAAGGTCTGCTGCACATTCCTTCGAGGGGAAGGTCTTCAACATTGTGGCGTCATGCACCCTTGACGAGAATTCGATCGAGGAGATCTCTACGGGAAATGATGAAATCAAGGAGATCTTCAGGGCTACGCCCAAGTCGGCATCCATGATACTCGGACCCCAAGGAGAGTACCTGTGCGAGCCCATCATCGGAGATGAGGGGGTGATCGTTGCTGACATAGATCTCTCGAAGAGTATCGAGCACAAACAGGTCCACGACATCATAGGGTACTACAACAGGTTTGACATATTTAGGCTCGAGATCGACAGGTCGCCCAACCGCCCGATTTGGTTCAGAAAAAAGCCCAAGGCGGATCTGGATCGCAGCGGCGAAGAAAAAGGTGACTTTGGAGAGCAAGAAAACGGAAAGGAGAGGCTAGGGGAGAGCTCCTGAGGACTTCAGGAAGCGGACGACTCAAGTAATCAAGTAAGCAAGCAAACCAAGTCCTCCGACGGTTCGTTCTGGCCCTGGCGAATTCGGGGCGGATCTGGACCTGACCCGAAGCTAAAGCGCTCTGCCTGATCTTTACGGCACCGTGCCCGAAGACTTTTGCATGTGTGGCGCCTGATACATGAGACGCCTGATCTGTGCCCATAACCATCAATGCGGCGTCTATTTGCCATATATCAGCCGGTCACCTTCGGCTCAAGATAGCAACCAATATCACAAGCACCCCAACTACTATGAGGATGAAGGGAAAAGAGAAGACCGTTCTGAAGATCAAGGCGATGCCCTTGAGTATGCCGAAGTAGCCGAGGACGCCCATGACTATGAGGATCGAACCAGTCAATATGAGCAGGTTCCTCGTGCTTTTGTTGCTCAAGGCGAGTTGGCTTGAGGACTGCGCCCCAGTGTAGCCCTCGGGAGCCCTCGGCACAATTATCCAGGCGATGATGTATACCAGAAGGCCGAAACCATATACTAAAGTGAATGCCACCCATAAGAGCCGGATTATGATTGGATCTATGCCGAAGTACGCTGCGATGCCCCCGCAGACGCCGCCGAGTATCCTGTCGGAATTCGACCGGTAAAGCCGCTTTGGTGCACTTGACATAGCATACCCTTTGCATCAAAAGCAGACCCAAGTATAAAAATGTGGCTCTACCCAGCCAGACAAGATTGCCCTCACCAAGCATCCAACTTCCTCCGAATTCAGTGTTGGCATGCACGGCTTGAGCAAGTAGCTGGCTTAGATCCTGGCAGCGGTACCAATTCCAGCTAAATAAGGGCGCTTTGCCGACGCTCCTCACTGACCAAATGAACTTTATTGTGCCCTGTTTCCGACTCAAGTAATCAAGTAAGCAAGCCGAGGATCTAGTTGCACCGACCATAATTCTTTTAAGCAAAAAAGGGGCTCTCGAACCTAGAGGTCAGTGAAATGGGGGATTTAGTTTGCTAGACCGTTGCCTTGCACAGCCGCCAAGGTGCTCGAAATTATAGACTCGGAAGGACATGCGACACAGAGCGACATCAGGAATAAGACATCCATCCCTCCGCGGACAGTGAAGTACGCTATAAAATTGCTAAGGGAGGGGGGGATGATAAAAGAGATCCCTGACTGGAAGGATATGCGCAAGAGGATCTATGTGGTGCAGCATCATCGGCAGACTGCCTAGAAAACCGTTAGATTTTTCCATTTATTTTTTTCTTTTCTTTTTCCTTTTCTTTTCTTTCTTTTTTCCACCCAGCGACACGCCCTGGTCTTTCTTTGGTTTGGTACCAGGTTGCCATTGTCGACTTAGGGGATCGTGCCCATCCAGCCGCGAAAACCATTCTCTCGTTTTATCCCAACAAACCTAACCTTCCTTGTGCGCTAGCGGCACAAACTCTTCATTCCACCTAACCTCGGGCAAAGGGCTCAGATCAGACCAGAGAGCGCTTCAATGAACGCATCGACCTCAGACCGGGTGTTGTAGATGTATACGGATGCCCTGACCGACCCAGCCTCAGTCTTCATCACCTCCCTCATAAGTGGAAGCGCGCAATGGTGCCCGGAACGGACCATGATCCCCGCGGCGCTGTCGAGGGCAATTGCTACATCGTGTGGATCCATCCCCTCGATGTTGAACGAAAGGATGCCTGTGCGCTTGCTGGCATCCATAGGTCCGTAGACCTTTAGCTTGCTGATCCCTTTGACCCCCTCCAGCATGGTCCGGGTGAGCTCCCGCTCATGTTCCTCAATGTTATTCATCCCGAGCCCCATCAGGTATTCAGCGGCAGCACCCATCCCAATCGCCTCAGCTATAGCAGGCGTTCCAGCCTCGAACTTGGATGGGCCGCTCCTCAGGCGGTAGTAGTCTAAACCAACGTCATCAATCGACCCCCCGCCGATGCAGAGTGGCTCGAGATCTTCCTGGAGGTCCTTCCTCGCGTATAGAGCCCCGATGCCCGTTGGTCCGCACATCTTGTGCCCTGAAAAGGCAAGGAAGTCGCATCCGATCCGCTTCACATCGACACTCATGTGCGGGACGGACTGTGCCCCGTCCACGAGCAGAAGGGCACCGCTTTTCCTGCAGGCTTTTGCGATCTCGCACACGGAGTTCTTCACGCCGAGCACATTTGATACATGGGTTACCGAGACGAGCCTGGCGCCGGACTCGATCTCCCTTTGCATCTCCGACAGGTCCAAGTTCCCGTCTTGGTCTGATCGGACCACCTTGAGGGCGATTCCCCTGCGTGCCTTTTCCCTGAGCCAGATGATGTAATTGGAGTGGTGTTCTTGGATTGTCGTGATCACCCTCTCTCCTGGTTTCAGGCCTAAGCCTGATGCCACAAGGTTCATCGCCTCCGAAGAGTTCCGGACGAAGATTATCTCCTCTGGCTTCGCGTTTATCAGTTTGGCAACGTTCTCCCTCGCAGACTCGAACTCCTCCGTTGCACGCCGGGATGCGGCGTAGATCCCACGGCCCACGTTGGCGCGATAATCCCTATAGTACTCAAGCATCTTTTCCAGAACCGGCTCCGGCGTTAGGCTTGTGGACGTTGAGTCGAAGTATATGCGACCTGCCCTAATGAAAGGGAAGCCCCTACGGACAGCTTCAGCATCTAGCATTTCCAAATCTCCTTCAAAAGACATTCATGTAGAAGGATCGGGCATATAGGATAAAAAGCTGCGCATGGTTAGTTGGTTTGGCGGCGAGCATTACATCAGCCAGTGTCCCTTTGCCTCCATAAAATTCCATTTTCTCACGATTAGCAATGCTTATATTCCAACCGTATAGAGAGAGATTGATGCGGAGGAGATTTAATGGGTAGAACTGGAGTGCTTTTAGCAATCGCTGTGATAGGATACTTCATAGGTGTGGCAGGGTATTACTTTATCAAGAGTTTGTCGCCCTGGCTTGCCGAGGTATTGCCGATCCTCTTGCAGGCAGAGTGGGTTATATCAGGGCTCTTCGGCGCAATATTCGCGGTCATACTTGTCGTGATCTGGTCCTACACAACGAAAGAGTGAGAGAGCGAGCGACGCAAAGTTCACTTTTTATACATTCAGTTTATCTTTTGTAGAAGCTCGTCCCGCTCTTCGACCATGGGGGGCTCGGATCTCTTGGAGGTCAGCTGATACTGGATCACCCAGAAGTTCTCGGGACTGTACCTTGAGTCTATCACAGTGCAGTCGAACCCGAAGATATCAAGTAACCCGTAGAATACAAAGCCCCAGATCATCGGCGGAACCGAGAAGCCCCTGTCAGCAGCTACCTTGAAGGCGGGCGATAAGTTCCCAGTAACCTCGGAGGTTATCAGGTTCAGCGGTTCATCGTAAGTGAACTTCCACTCTATCCCTTCGTAGAGCAGCACGAGTGAGCTCAGGAGCTTCAAAGACTGGTGCAGCGTCGGCAAGAAGCCGGGCATCGTGGTCTTCTTCATAGCCTCAATCGTTTTCCGTCCGAGCTCCACTATGGTTTGGTTCAGCTTCTGGTTAATCCTTGTCGACATCATGTCCAACATGTACAGATAGAAGTAAGGAGAAGCCTGGTTTAACTGCGGGTCTGCAAGGAAGTCTTCCCTTATCCAGCCATTCTCGATAACAGGATACACTGCCTGGAAGTCCTTGGCTGTGGACCACTCCACCCCGCGCATGTACTCCTTCAGGTATTCACATATGTTCCCTCCGCTGTAGTACTCCGTAACCAGGGTGTAGCCTTTGTTGTCCGGACGCGGCACCCTCTTGAAGACCAGAAGGTCTTTTCCGTCCACCATGAGGAGGTTTACTTTCGGCGAGAATGGGACGTACTTGATCTTGAAGAAGTCGGAGAACCGCCTGAGCGCCTCGCAGTCCTGCTTCATTGAGTTGATGAATATCTTGACCTCCACATCATTCCTTGTGAGTTCGTTCAGTATGTCGAAGAGAGAGTTGAATATGACCTCCAGGCCATCGTGATTCAGGGATAAGACTACCTCCTCAGAGGCGTTTGTGACTGCCTCGTAGATCCTCCTTATCGCCTCCTCCTGGTTCCTGGTGACCCAGTACTCCTTCGTCTCGAGTTGGTCTGTAGCGCGAGCGCTCTCCTGCAGTCGGCGCAGCTCGGCTATTGTCTTTCTCATGATCTTGAGGTCCTGCTCCAGGTTTTTGATCGGGCTCTGGAGGGAGCCCTCTGGGGATAGCGCCTTTGCTGTGATGGTCTTGCCCGGGACGAAGCTCACAAGCCGCCGCTTCTCGAGGCTCTTCAGGACAGGGTATATTTTTGTTCTGGGTACCATGCTATTTGCAGCGATCTCCTTGATCGTGGAACGCCCATGTCTGATGAGTGTCAAGTAAACCGACGACTCGTACTCAGTTAGACCGAACTTGGTCAGGGACTGGGCGAGCGGCTTAATCTGTAACTCCAAACTTTGTCACCGGAGGGACATACACTTCGGTTACAAGATACTCTGGTCACATGAGACTTATAAAATGTTCGCACCAAACCCTAGAGTGGTGACCGAAAGTGAGTAACTTCACAAACCGATGGGAGAGGAAGGAGACCCCAGGCATTAGCACTAGGGTCAAGGAGTCGGTAAGACCCCCAGGCCCATTGAAGCCAAGGCTCGAGGCTGCAGTGAGATCTATACAGCTACAGATGCAGAAGCTTGACATTGCAAACCAGAGGTTCCAGGAAAGAGACAGGATAATGTTCAGCAAGGTCGTGGACGCTTACTCGAAGCACGATCTTGACCATGCGAAGATCTACGCGAATGAGCTTGCAGAGATAAGGAAGATGTCGAAGATGCTGATGCAGGCCAGGATGGCGCTCGAGCAGATAGTGATGAGGCTCAGCACTGTGACCGAGCTCGGCGACATAGTCGTAACGCTCGCACCAGCCATGGGCGTGATCAAGAACGTCAGGGCAGGCATATCAACACTGCTCCCCGAGGCAGAGAGGGAGCTCGGAGACATCGGCACGCTCCTGAGCGGCATACTCGTCGACGCAGGGCAGAGCAGCGGACTCAGTCTCAACTTCGAGAGTGCCAACGAGGACGCGCAGAAGATACTTGGAGAGGCAGCGGCCGTCGCAGAGCAGAGGGTCAAGGAGAAGTTCCCAGATCTCCCAGCAGGCATAGCAGCAGGAGAGAAGGCAGGGTTCTGAGGCGCTGAACTTGGCAACTCTCGTTCCCATTTTTTTAAAAAAAGGAATTAAAGAATCAAACTGACGGAGAAACCCCATATCCCATGAGTGATCCCTAGAGGTGGAGTGAAAAATGCTGAAGAACTTTTTCCGAAAGACTCCACCTCTAAAGGACACTCTGAATGAAGCGATAATGGCCCTCTGGAAGCAGAAAAGGAGGCTCGAGATAACCGATGCGAGGCTGAAGGCAAGGCGCAGTGAGCTCTTCAGGCTCTGCACGTCCGCCCTAGAGAAAAAGAGCTCAGAGAGGGCCAAGATCTATGCAAACGAGATCGCAGAGATAAAGAAGATACAGGAAAAGGTCTCAAACAGCATCCTGGTCCTTGAGCAGCTCACACTGAGGATGGAGACGCTCAGGGAGGTAGGGTCCACATTTGCACAGCTCGAGCCCACCCTGGAGGGGGTGAGGCAGGTCTCCGAGCAGCTGTCCGAGGTGATACCAGAGGTCTCTGGGGAGCTGATGCACATAGGCAGTTGCCTTAACTCAGTTTTGGCTGAGATGAGGGTGCCGTTATCCGGGGTGGAAATCGCTGCAATTTCAGATACGGTTGAAGGAGAAGAGATACTCGACCAAGCCTCGAAGTTCATCAGGGGGAGGCTGCTCGAGAAGCTGCCTGAGCCGCCCAAGGATTTTGGTTTTGGGACGAGCCTGCAGCCCAGGTCAGACAGGCATCTGGCAGATCTCAATTCCCAAGCAGACCATGTGAAGGCTAGGGAAAAGGAGCTGCTAGACTACCTTGATAAGAGCGATGGTGTCCTTGATCTCAAGGAGCTTGGCTCGAGGTTCGGCATGAACGAAATGGAAGCCACCAGGCTTATAGAAAGCTTATCTAAGAAGGGGTTGATAAAGATAATGACTGCGATTGAGGCGGTTGCGAGTGATGGCGATTAATGAGTTGGAATCGGCGGCAATAAAGCATGCGAGTGAAGCTATCAGGCTAGACAACCAAGGATCGAAAGGGATGGCGATCACATACTACCAGAAGGCTATCGACGTGCTGTTGAAGATTGTCAACCTCTACCCAAACTACGAGCTCAACAAGATCTATGTGACTAGGGCAATGGCATACCAGGAGAGGATCAAAGTCCTCCAGACTGGGCATTGTGCCGAGAGCTCCGAGGAGGATGGATCATCGGTCTTCGAGATCAAACCGATCAACCGGGGCGAGACTGCCCCAAGGGGGGGCGCCGGACAGCAGTCGCAGCAACAGCAGAAGAAAAGCTCTTATGAAGACCTCCTTGTGGTGGACAAGCCCAACGTAAGGTGGGATGACATATCCGGGCTTGAGACAACCAAAAAAGCACTCAAGGAGGCGATCGTCTACCCTTCGCTCAGGTCAGATCTCTTCCCACTCGGCTGGCCCAGGGGGATACTCCTCTATGGACCGCCGGGATGCGGAAAGACACTCACCGCGGCTGCTGTGGCGACCGAGATAAACGCGGCATTCTATTCTATCGACGCCGCCTCGATAATGTCGAAGTGGCTGGGAGAGGCCGAGAAGAACGTCTCCAAGCTCTTCAGGTCGGCGAGGGAGAGGGTAGCAAACAATGAGGCGGCAATAATATTCATTGACGAGATAGACTCGCTGCTGGGCGTCCACTCCAATGAGGTCGGGGGGGAGATCAGGGTAAGGAACCAGTTCCTGAAGGAGATGGACGGGATAATAGACAAGGGAAAGAACAGCCTGCTCTATGTCATTGGTGCCACAAATAAGCCATGGGCACTCGACTGGGCATTCATACGGAGGTTCCAGAAGAGGATATACGTCCCGGTCCCAGACTACGGTGCAAGGCTCAGGATGTTCCAGATCTACACGCAGAGCCTCGGCATGGACGGCGTAAGCCTTGAGGAGCTCGCGAAGATGACCGAAGGCTACTCTGGCAGCGATATAAGGGACATTGCCCAGGCGGTCCAGCTCAAGGTGGTGAGCGAACTTTTCGAGGCAGGCCTGGCTCAGAACAAGGCTTCAAGGCCGAGACCGATAAGAATGGAGGACTTTAAGGAAGTGTTAGCAAGGCGGAGGCCGAGCGTCACAAAGGAGATGATCAGGGCCTATGAGATGTGGGAAGAGAACTTCAGGGCGGGTTGAAAACGCTTTTTAACACCCTGACCAAATATGACTTATGGACTGGATAGTCGCCCACGGCGATACGGATGGGATTTGCTCGGCTGCAATAGCACTTGCCGCATTCAGGGGGAGCAGGGTCTTCTTCTCGCATCCCTCCGGACTTGCTGAGGACTTGAAGCAGGTCGAGGGTAACATAGTGATCTGCGACATCGCACTCCCCAGCACACTACTAAATGAAGTGAAGACCGAGCTAGAAAGGATATCTGCTGGAGGAGGGAGAATAGTCTACATAGACCACCACCCGCTGCCGCGCGGCCTCCGCGAGGGGTACATCCCCGGGAAACTGGTGAGCTCGACAAATAGCTGCGCAAGCGAGCTGACTTACATGGAATTCAAGGACTTGGTCCCAGCGGAGATGAGCAGGGTGGCGATATGCGGTGCGATCGGGGACTACATGGACAATACATACGAGATAAGGCGCCTCCTGCTGAACTGGGAGAAGAGGAGCCTTTACCTGGAGAGCGGACTGCTCATCCAGGCAATAGACGCGGGCGGCAGGGATTACGAGACGAAGAGGAGGATGGTCAGCTTCCTTTCCTCGAACAGAACACCCAGCTCGGACGAGGAGATCGTCGGAAAGGCGGTTGCCGAGGCGATCGCGGAGGAGGAGATGAGGAAGAGGATCAAGGAAGAGGTCAGGGTCGTTGGCAGGATTGCGTACGTGCTGGACATGAATTGGTCCATGGGAAAGGGCGCAGTCTACGCGAGGGTATACGGAAATACGCCGGTTGGCATAGGCGCGGAGACAAGGAAGGGGAGGGTGGACATGAGCATACGCTCTTCGAGCAATCAGATAGACCTGAATGAGATGCTCCAGGAGCTCGCGCCAAAGCACAACGGCAGCGGCGGGGGGCACGCAATGGCGGCGGGCGCCAGGGTGCCAGAGGGCAAGTTTTTCGAATTTTTAGAGGATTTCAACAATCTTGTTAAGGAGAGCGAAAGAAAACAAACTGTGGAATATTGAGCATTGCAAAATAACCAATAAAAGATACATTACAGAAATGCTTATTAACATAAAATTCTTTTAGGCGGATACCACGGGGGATTAAAATGAAATTCAAGTGTCCAGAGTGCGATGGAGATATAGAGGCCAAGGAAGTAATAGAGGGAGAGATCCTTAGCTGCCCTGACTGCGGAGCGGAGCTTGAGGTCGCCAAGGACGAGAAGGGGAGCTTCGAGCTCAAGGTCGCAGAGTCCGAGGGCGAAGACTGGGGAGAGTAGAATTTTTGGCCCAGACCCTCTCTCTTCTTTATGACAGGGTAAGGGTTGAAGAGAAGGAGATAATAAACGCAGCCCAGAAGAAGGGGGTCGAACTCAGGCCTATAGACGCGAAAGAGATACACTTTACGATAACCGACACCTCTAAAGACGAGGCTTTCGGGGACGTGGCGATCGAGAGGTGCGTGAGCCACTTCAGAGGGCTTTACATAACCTCGATACTCGAGAACAAAGGAGTCGCGGTGATTAACCCTTTTGGCGTAGCTTCGATCTGCGGGGACAAGCTACTCTGCACCATGAGGCTTGCGAAGGCAGGGATACCGACCCCGAAGACCATGGTCGCATTCACGAAGGACGAGGCGATGAAGGTACTAGACGAGGAGATGGGCTACCCAGCCGTGATAAAGCCCGTCTTCGGGAGCTGGGGGAGGCTTATCGCACCGCTGAAGGACAGGGAGACTGCGCAGGCACTGCTGGAGGACAGGGAGGAGATGGGCAACCCCCTGTACCAGATATACTACATCCAAGAGATGGTCGAGAGGCCGCCGAGGGACATAAGGACTGTGGTGGTCGGGGACCAGATAGCTGCATCGATATATAGGTACAGCGCCCCAGACGACTGGAGGACCAACATTGCAAGGGGAGGGAGGGCAGAGGTCTGCAACCTCACCGAGGATTTCAAGGACATGGTACTCAAGGCAGCCGAGGTCGTCGGCACAGGTGTCCTGGGGGTCGACGCGATGGAGACGAAGGAAGGGATCGTGATCCACGAAGTAAATTCAACGGTCGAGTTCAAGGGAGCGATGAGCGCCGCCGAAGTGGATATCCCAGGTATGATAATAGACTATGCTATCGGGGAGGCTAGAAGGTAGCCCCTCCATTTGCATTTATCTCTGCGATCCTCTCGTCTATTACAGCGAGGCACTGCTGGAGGATCTCGATCATCCTGACCAATGCATCCCTCTTTTCCTTAAGATCACCTATCTCACTCTCGACTGTGCCCATTTCTGACACGAATACCGAGAAGAGGCATGGCGGCGCGACTTGGGGGTTATCGATGGGGAACATGTCTTTCAGTAAGCTTTCGAAGATCCGGTTTATGCTCATAGCTATCTCGCTCTGCTTGAGCAGGACATGATCCAGGATCCTCCTGCCCTCATCTGTGATGTGGTAGATCTTCCTCTTGCGACCCTTGTAGGCACACCATTCTCCATGCACCAGCCCCTCGGACTCGAGCTTCTTGAGCACAGGGTATACCCCTCCTGGGGTAGGCCTCCAGAAGCCCTGCGTAGTCTCCCGCATGGTGCGCATCATCTCGTAGCCGGTCAGCGGCTTCTCGTTTATCATCAGCAGGAGAGCCATCCCCATGTAGCCCTTTCTGCTCCATTCGAGGCTCTTTGAGATAGGGTCGTCGAACATTTTTATCACAAGAATATATTTGATATCGATATATGAGTTTTATGGTTCCGAGTTCAATTCCATATCCTTTCCGGATCAAAAACAATACCAGAGATCAATTCCAGAAGAGTAGAAAAACTACTTGGATGCCCTGGAGTGGCATGAAAAAGGCATATTTGTTTGGTTTCGTTTTTGTGATGGCTCTGACAGTGTCTCTTGGCGCATACAGTGCCGTACTCGGTGACTCGGAGCTCGTACATTTTTGGGTAGCGGTGCCCGCAGGGAACGTCACATCGCCTATGATCATGAGGGGTGCAGGTCCACCCGTCTCCATATCGCCACTCGTGATAGACCTGCAATCAAGAGGTGTGCTCAAGAACACGCTCCAGCCAAACCTCGAAGGGGTTTCGACGCACTGGATCTACAATCTGGGCAAGAAACCTGTGAGGATAAGGCTGGACCTGGCCAATGTGCCGCCTGACATCAAAGTAGACTGGGAAGTGAACAGCGGCTTTGAATACGACGCCTCCACGCACACATTCACGACGCCACTGAGACCAGGAGGATCGATCCCCAACCTGGGCATCGACTGGATGTTCCACATACCCGAATACTACATGGATGAGCCGGTGGTCTATGATGGGGGATTAGAGGTCATAGACGCAGATACCAACGCACTCCTCACATTCATACCGATCAAGTTCATTAACGGTGGAGCGGGCTCGGGAAGCCATCCAGGAGGGGGTTGCCATTGACTCCAAAGGAAACACTGATCAGGAACCGCTGGAGGTACTCTTCGTTCATAGTGGGTTTCTTTCTATTCGTGGCGCCGTTCGCCATCTTAACCAGGGCGGTCTACTACATCGTGGGCAACTCAGCAGACCCGACGCTGCACAGCATCTGCTTCAGGATGCCGATAGACTGGATCTTCGGCGGAAGGTTCTATTCGATCCTAGGATCTTCATGGTTCATGGCAGCCTTCGCCTTCGGTGTAATCATCTCCTCAATATTCATTGGGCCCGCCTTCTGCGGGTGGTTATGTCCAGTCGGGGCGTTCAGTGAAACAATAAGTAGGGTCGTGCCAATCCCCAATAGGTACAGGCTCAGGATAAATGACACGAAGCTGACGACTAGCATGAGGTATGGGTTCCTTGCCGGATTCATATTAGTCGCTGCCCTGGTAGGGTACGATCTTGCCTCAGACCAGCTGGGAAGCATCTGTTGCAGGTACTGCCCCTCATCGATGCTCCAGAACTTCTCGTCTGCGCTCTTCGGAGACCTGTCCGCTCTAGAGTATTGGCATTCAGGGTCAATAATCACCCTCTTGTTATGGCTGATCGCAGGCGGGCTATTCATGTCTGGCGGGAGGGGCTGGTGTCTCTTCTTCTGTCCGCTCGGTGCAATCTCCGGCCTGGCACACAAGGTCGGTTCACGGCTTGGCTTCTACAGGGTAGAGCACGAGAACGGATCGTGCACGGGCTGCAACAAGTGCAAAGATCTCTGCCCGATGTGGGCAATAAAAGAAGACCGCAGCGTTGAGAGGGGGCTTTGCGTGAACTGCAAGGAGTGCATGCATGTGTGCAATGCCTACAAGCTGAAGCGGGGGAAAAACAGTGGGGGCAGTTGAACGGTTGAAGTCGCGGTGGGCGTTCATCCTTGCAGCCTCTGCCGCACCCGCCTCATATCTCATTGCGATGCCTTGCGGCGGCGCATGCGCCGGATGCCCAATGGGCGGCGGCTGCTTCGCAGTCTACCCCATTTTAATCACTGTAGCGTTCGGGGCGAAAGCACTCAGGGCATGCAAGAACCGCCTCAAGTCCAGACCATGATCCTTATTTTTTACTATTTATTATTTTTTTTATTACTGCCTATTATTATTGCTATCATGATTACTGATTGTCTCATGTTTGCCAACCCCAGATCGCATGCGGAAATCTTTTAAGACCTCCAAGGCTTATGATTCGAAAGTCTGGAGGCTCAAGAATGGGGATGACAATTTCTGAAAAGATCCTCGCCAAGGCCTCGGGCAAGAGAAAGGTCGAGGCAGGCGAGTACGTGGTCGGAAGGATCGACCTCGCGATGATACACGACCTAACCGGCCCCCTCACGCTCAATGTTATGAAGGAGGTTGGCTACGAGAGGCCCTGGGATCCGGATAAGGTCGTGATAATACTCGACCACCAGGTCCCTGCGAACTCGAGCACTACGGCCGAACTCCACAAGCAGCTCAGGTCGTACGCAAGGAGGCACGGGCTGAGGAACTTCCACGAGGTGGGGAGACAGGGCGTCTGCCACCAGATCCTCGCTGAGAGCTATGTGAAGCCAGGGATGCTCGTCGTGGGGGCGGACTCGCACACCTGCACCCTTGGCGCGCTCGGTGCATTTGCGACTGGGATCGGGTCGACAGAGATGGCATCGGTTATCCTCACCGGGGAGATGTGGTTCAGGGTCCCAGAGACCATAAGGTTCGAGCTAAAGAATAGCCTCGGAAAGGGAACTTCTGCAAAGGACATTATACTCAAGATCATAGGGGAGATGGGGGTCGACGGGGCACTATACTGCGCTGCCGAGTTCGCAGGGGATGGAATCCAGTCGCTCAGCGTGGACAGCAGGCTCACGATTTGCAACATGGCAATCGAGATGGGCGCAAAGACTGGGATAGTCAACCCGGACAGCAAGACTATCGAGTACACGGGCGTGAAAGAGGCGGCTTTCAGGAGCGACCCAGATGCCAAGTATCTAGAGACACGCGAACTTGACCTCAGCGAGCTGGAGCCGCAGGTGGCGATGCCCCATTCTGTGGACAACGTGAAGCCGGTCTCTGAGATAGGCGATGTGCCTGTGGACCAGGTCTTCATCGGTTCGTGCACCAACGGGAGGCTCGAGGACCTCGAGGCTGCAGCAAGGGTGCTCAAGGGAAAGAA